>JAJFFW010000111.1 GCA_021776435.1 Parvularculaceae bacterium
ACATTATGCAGCACGCTCAAGACGAACTTCGGATTCGATAAGGACACTAGCAAGTTTATGATTCTAGTGTGGTTTTGGATTTGAAGTTCGTTGTGAGCAAGCTGCGAATTATGTAACGAACTTCAAATCCACCACACTAGAGGGTATCGGCCCCGTCAGAAATTGATTTAGCAAAGGCACTTGGCGTCATGCCATTCCATTGCTTAAAGGCGCGCGAAAAGCTGCGACAATCCGAAAAACCGAGTTCGTGGGCGACATCACTGGCGTGCCTACTGCGCCGTAATAGGGTTTGTGCTCGATTGTTCAGAGTGCAATGACGCAACTCACGATAGCTTACACCTTCCGCAGCAAGATAGCGCCGCAATGTTGCCACGCTAAATCCAAGGCGGTTGGCGATTAAACTCTGGTTGATAATTCCGGCTTCAAGCGCATTTATAACTTCGGTTGCTGTACTGATTGGTCTCGCGTCAACGCATTCTTTTAGGGAAATCATGTTAGCAGCAATTTCATACACCTCCCCGGAGGAGAAAATGTCATTATCAGTAAACCGAATAGGTATTTCACTTGCCATCGAATCGTAGAGGATGCCGTAATGGCTTGAGTTGCATTGAACGGGCGAATTCCAAAATTTAAGAAAGGAATCTGATGACCGCATTCGCGATCGCTTCGTGTAAATCTTTCGGACGCAGCCGAACAGATCTTTACCGGTTGCGTGTGACAACAACGCGTGGACAAGAATCAAGATACTTTCCATTAAAGAATATGTAAACTCCCCCCGCTCATCAAAGGAGAAAGGAAAGTCCTTATCATCAATTATGTAGACAATTCCATTGCGTCTTTTTTCTACTCTGTTGTAATCACCTCCGTGAACGAGATTATATGATCTTGCGATATGTTTCATCGCGTTATGCAGATCGGAGTTATTTGTGAGTGTGGAGAGAACGAAGTTCGTAGTTCCTGGTTTCAATGGACGTAACGATAATTGACAGGCCTCATCTTTAGAGGCCGCCGATATTCTTCCAAGAATTCGAAAATAATCTTTTAGGTGCGTTTGACTTGAATTGCTGTCATTAAGCAAATCATCAGATGAGTTCATGCTGTTTAATAACGATGTGAAGTCGAGGCCCGCATTTTCTGCCAATACCTTTAACGGCGCAATATCTTCGGCGGCGACCATTATTGGCCCGAGGGATTTTGAAAGATTCGCCATTCGCCCAGCTAACTTGAGTCATTAATGCCGAACATTTTGAGACGAATACTGATATGTGACAAGTATAAACATTCACGCACCTAGCGTTAGATGCTGCTTCTCAATGTATGACTAGTATTTAATTCACTTCACTTTTTTGAGAGAACTTCGGAAGTGTTAATGCATAAGTTTAGTGAAGACAGAAATAATGGCCATTCGTAATGGCCACCCGGACCTCTTAGGCAGACTGCAAGATAGAGTTTACGCCCGACACGAACGAAACTTATCCCTATTAGCCTTTATAGGGCTGAGGATACTGACTTAATTTAGGCAGAATGCAATATCAACAAAGGTCAGTCGCCGTATGGCAACCAGATGTTTTTGACCTCGCAGGAGCGACGCAGGAATTCACGCCCTTCTCCCGTCCTTGCAGATATCCAGTCACGACCACGCCCACCATTCGTCCATGTTCGTTTCAGATTTGAGGCTGATAATTCCTCAACCATTCTCGAGCCGACTTCGGAGCCGTGATACCAAATCGCATCGACCTGGTCGTGTTCGGCCAGTGTTTTCGAAAGAACATCGCGTTCGCCGGTGACGATATTGATGACGCCCGCTGGCATGTCCGAGGTTTCAAGGATTTGATAGAAATCCGTCGCCAGAAGCGGAAAGCGTTCAGACGGTACAATAACGCAACGATTGCCCATCGCTACGGCTGGGGCCCAAAGCGAAATGAAAGACAAAAGCGGTGCTGCATCGGGGCATACAATACCGACGATGCCGATCGGTTCGTTGAGGGCGAGCACGACATTGCGTTGAGGGGGGGAGTGGGCAAGACCGTCATATTTGTCAGCCCAGGCGCCGTAAGCGAACAGACGTGAGATGGTGGCCTCTACTTCCGCCCGCGCTTTCGATTTTCTGGCGCCAGTCAGCGCCGTTAATCTTCTAGTGAATTCATCTTTGCGCGTACTGAAATTTTCGGCAATGAAATAAAGAATTTGCGCACGCGTGTGCCCTGTTGTCGCCGCCCAGCTCTCTGCTTTAAAAGCGGCCTCGACGGCGTCACGTATGTCTTTTCGGTTGCCCAGCGCGACACGCCCCTCATTGCGTCCGTCGTGAGAAGCAACGGGAATGGTGCGGCCCCAGTCAGGACGTTTTTGCTTACCGCCGATAAATTGTTTCGGTGTCAGGTCAATTTCAACGATTTTATCTGTATCGATGTGATCTGTAGCGGTTAGCTCAGGTGCGCTGACAATTGCCGGTTCATCACGCCATTCATCGCGGAACTTGATATATTCGAAGATACCTTCTCGGCCGCCTTCGCGTCCGAAACCGGACTCGCGATAGCCGCCAAAGCCACACGCGGCATCAAATGCATTCGTGGTGTTGATCCAAACGACTCCGGCCTTCATCAGGCTGGCCGCTTCAAGCGCGCGGTTGATGTTTTCTGACCAGATTGTCGCCGCCAAACCATAGCGCGTATTATTGGCGAGTTCGACGGCTTCTTTCAGGGTTCGGAACGACATTGCAGCCAAGACGGGACCGAAGATTTCTTCCTGCACGGCGCTATTGCTCGGGGCGAGATTGCTCATGAGGGTCGGCGGATAAAAACAGCCGTTCTCGGGCATTGGTATATCGGGTTGCCAGACTTCAGCGCCTTCGGCTTCGCCCTTCTTTACAATGGAATCGATTTGGGCGCGTTGAATGGGGTCGACGATCGCACCCATATCGACCGCTTTGTCGAGAGGATCGCCTATACGGAAGGATTGCAGGCGGTGTTTGATTTTCTCAATCAGCTGATCGGCGACACTTTCTTCGACGAGCAGGCGAGATCCTGCGCAACAAACTTGACCTTGGTTAAACCAGATGGCGTCGACCAGTCCTTCAACGGCGCCGTCGAGGTCAGCGTCTTCGAAAACGATAAAGGGTGATTTTCCACCGAGTTCTAAAGATAACTTCTTGCTAGATCCCGCGGTGTGTTTCCGGATTATTCGACCGACGTCGGTAGAGCCGGTGAAGGCGATTTTGGCGATGTCTGGGTGATCGACAATCATCGCGCCAGTATCTCCTTCACCAGTGATGATGTTGACAACACCAGGTGGTAACTGAGCTTCTCTGCAGAGTTCAGCGAAATATAGGGCGGTGAGGCTGGTATATTCCGCTGGTTTTAGAACCACGCAATTACCGGTTGCGATCGCTGGCGCAATTTTCCAAGCCAACATGAGTAAAGGAAAGTTCCAAGGAATGACCTGCCCGATGACACCGAGCGGTTCGTGGTCTGGAAACTCCTGGTCTTGCAGCTGCGCCCATCCGGCGTGATGGTAAAAATGGCGTGCGACCAGGGGTATGTCGATGTCGCGGGATTCCCGAATAGGTTTGCCGTTGTCAAGGCTTTCAAGAACGGCGAGAAAACGGCTGTTCTTTTGAACGAGGCGGGCGAGGGCATATAAATAACGCGCTCGTTCATGACCGCTTAGTTTTGACCAAGCTGGAAAGGCTGTTTTTGCCGCGTTAACAGCATCATTGACGTCTTCCTGCCCGGCTGAAGCAATTGTCGCCAGTTTCTTTCCATTGGCTGGATTGTGGCTGGCAAACGATCTTTCTTTATCCCGTGCAGGGACGAATTCGCCATTGATGAAGAGGTTGAATCCGCCCTTGTGTTCGGCAAGCCAAGAATGGACATAACTGGTTTCTTCTGGAGCGGGGCCATATTCCATGGAGTCAAAAATTTCTGCAATATTGGACACGGATGATTATCCCATTGGGTGACGGTTTGCCGCTGAATAGCGACCGGTTGCGAAATGTTCAAGCTGGCGTTCAATATCACCTAGCAGGCGTGATGCGCCAAATCGGAAAAGCTTCGGTGTTAGCCAGTCATCACCTAACTCTTCTTTCAACAAGGCGATATATTGAAGCGCGGTCTTTGCGTTAGAGATGCCGCCAGCGGGTTTGAAGCCGACCTTGTAGCCGGTGCGCTGGTGGTAATCACGGATCATGCGCATCATGACCAGGCTTACAGGCAAAGTTGCGTTAACTGATTCCATGCCTGTTGAGGTCTTAATGAAATCAGCGCCCGCCATCATGCACACCATCGACGCTTTGCCGACTTTTGTGATGGAGCCGAGCTCGCCAGTTGCGATAATTGATTTTAAATGCGCCTCTCCGCATGCCTCGCGAAACGCTTTCACTTCTTCATAGAGGGCGCGCCAATTGGCGGTGAGTACATGTCGACGGCTCACAACGATATCGATTTCTGTCGCGCCGGCTTTGACGGACGCTTCGATCTCCTGAATTCTTGTTTCAAAAGGGGCATGGCCTGCCGGAAATCCCGTCGATACAGCGGCGACTTGGATGTTGGTTCCTTTAAGGGCGTCAACGGCCGTTTCTACGAATGCGTGATAAACGCAAACGGCGCCGACGGTAACGCCCAGCTCATCAATGCCCAAGTCATGCAAAACATCAGTGCGAACCGGCTGTTTTGCTTTGGCGCAGAGGCGGCGCACGCGCCCCTCGGTGTCGTCACCCGCGAGAGTCGTCAAATCCATGAAGGATATTGCTTTTAGAAGCCAAGCGGCCTGCCAGGCTTTTTTCACGGTGCGTCTACCGGAAAGTGTAGCGATGCGCCGTTCCGCCGCCGATAAGTTGACCCTGACGTTCTCTACCCAATCGGGCTCGAATTGGGCGCCGGGATTGCGGACATCGATTTCTTTGCGCTCGGAATTTGATCGCGCTGCTGCGTGACCACCCAGTTCCATGACATTTGTTTGATTCATTGTGCGTGCTCTTCAATAATGAATTTTTATAAAAACGATTGCCCCGCCGAAAGTGGAGCGAGTCCTAAATGGCTAGCAAGCGATTGGCCAATATCTGCGAAAGTTTCCCTTCGGCCAAGCGATCCCGGGCGCACTTTAGGCCCAAATGCGATGATAGGGACATATTCCCGAGTATGATCTGACCCTGGCCAAGTCGGATCGCAGCCGTGATCAGCAGTCAGGATGACCACATCATCGTCGCGAAGCCGATCGTAAATTTCAGGAAGCCTCTCATCAAAGGCTTCGAGCGCGGCTGCATAACCTGCCACGTCTCGACGGTGACCGTAGAGCATATCAAAATCGACAAAATTTGCGAAGATGATTGCATGGTCAGAGGCGTTCTCAATTTCGTCGAGCCAGGCGTCGAATAATGCGTTATTGCCATCAGCTTTTACTGATTTTGTGACGCCTTTATAGGCGAAAATATCACCGATTTTTCCAATCCCGATAACTGGCCGCCCTTGGTCAGCATAAAGATCTAATAAGGTGGGCGCATGAGGTGGGGTCGCGAGATCGCGACGATTGGCTGTGCGTTTGAACTCACCCTTGCGTTCGCCGACAAAAGGGCGTGCGATAACGCGACCTACGTCATATGCGTCAACCAGAGTACGGGCAACCGCACAGATCTCATAGAGTCGATCAAGTCCGAAGTGGGTTTCGTGGGCGGCAATCTGAAAGACCGAATCCGCCGAAGTGTAGACGATCGGTTTTCCTGTACGGATATGGTCTTCTCCCAGCTCTTCGATGATCTGCGTTCCGGAGGCATGACAATCGCCAAGGACGCCGGGTAAATTGGTTTCCTCAATTAGCGCTTCAATCAATGATGGCGGAAAACTTGGCGGCCCTTTTGGAAAATACCCCCAGTCGTATTCGACGGGGAGCCCCATCATTTCCCAATGCCCGCTTGGGGTGTCTTTTCCGTAGCTCTTTTCAGCCGCGAAACCAAAAGCTCCAGAATAGGTCTCGGGTTCAGTTAAAGAAAGATTGGGGGCGCCAGCTTCACGGGTTAACTGTCCGAGCCCCAGCGCCAGTAAATTGGGTATTTGTAACGGCCCATTTCTCAAGTTGGCGACATTGGCTTTTCCGGCAGCGCAAGCCTCTACGATGTGGGCGAATGTATTCGCCCCCTCATCACCAAAATTTACGGCGTCATCTGTGGCTCCTACGCCAAAAGAATCGAGAACGCCAACAATTGCACGCGCCATTTAATGGCCCTTCTAACCTGTGGAACATAAAGCCCAGGATAATTCTCAGATCGCAATTTCCGGGGCTGTGAATCCGGTAAAGCAAGATCCGTGCGCTCTAGTTGTTCAGCGGCGTCAATATCTGCCGGGGAGGATCCAAAAAACGCTTGACGATATTAGCAAGACTGAGCCGCCAGACCAACCATTTTGTCCCATTTTATTCGGAATATAAGGTTGGTCTTCCCTAAAAACAGATTAGCGGCCAGAAACCTTAACTTAGTGAGCCGGATGGCCAGATGCGTATTTGTCACTTCTCGTGGTGATACACGAATACGTTGTATCGCTCACTTGAGATTGCTTCCGACGGCGGCTAGCCTGTGCCAGACAGCACTTTCATTATGTGAGCCGCGTTGAATGACGGATTCCTCTGAGAACGCCTGTGAGTTATCAAAACCAACCGATACGTCCTCTTCGGCGTCATTAGAGGTGCAGGTGCGGCAAGGGTCGATAATGAAAGATGCTCACGGCTCAGCACGGAAAAGAACGCGGATCACCGTCAAAAACGAAAAGAAAATACTCGACGCGGCGCAAAAAGTTATTGCCGAATATGGCTTCCACGGCGCGACTATCGACCTGCTTGCTGAAGCTGCAGGTATGTCGAAGCCAAATCTCCACTATTATTTCAAAACAAAGACGGATCTTTACAAAGCCGTACTCTGGAGCACTCTCGATACATGGCTTGATTCTTTTGCGAAGCTCGATCCCGATGGAGACCCTGAAGCAGAACTTACAGCCTATATTAGAGAAAAAGTAGAATTGGCGCGGCAACACCCGAATGCTTCGCGTGTTTTCGCAAATGAAATCTTGCGTGGCGCCCCTCTCTTGCAGGACTATTTGCGCCTTGATCTCAAAAAGCTGGTCGATCAAAAAGTGCGCGTGATAGAACTCTGGATCGAGCAGGGTAAGCTTTTACCTGTAGAGCCCGTACATTTGATTTTTTTGATCTGGGCGGCAACGCAACATTATGCGGATTTCCAACCTCAGGTGAAAGCGGTGCTTGGTGTGAAAGACATCTCACCGCAACAATTCAAAAAGATTGAGCGATCACTTGTCCAGATAATTTTGGGAGGCGTGCTGCCGGGTGGGCTGAAGGGTTAAGGCCTCCACAGTCTATTTGAGTGCGAATGATGCGGGTGGTAGTACCGTCACGGCTTAACGCTAAAGCAGGTCCACGATGTAATTCGATAATCCGCATCGCGCCAAAGACGGCGCGATCGATCGAAGAAATTGCGAAGAGCCTATCTTGGCGCGTGATGCTGGTGCGGAGAGTGAAGATAAAACCCGCGAGCACGGCGGTTGATTCAAAGCCCGGGTTTGGTTGGCGACTTACATAAATATTTGTCTCGAACATCTTGCAACGGCAAAATTAGTTGCAATTGAAACGATGCACTCAATCGGAAAAGTCAACGACCGAATATTCGGTGGAATTCAGTGTTTTCGCAGTTTTGTATCGGGTGATGATCCTCATGAGGCAAACCTTCATTCCGCCATAGGATAAACCGCAAGTGTCTGCTATTGTTAGTAAATCTGGCCCATCGGGGTGTGATAGTGAGGCCTTGTTAAGGATATAAGTCATTGTGGCGTATAGGGGTATTGCATACCGCCGATCTGGCGTTTTTGAGCAGGCAATTCCGGGTTATCATGCGTCACGCCTTGCCGGGGTGCGACATGAGGTAAGAAGTGGCGGGGGATAAGGGTAACAATTTAGAAAATCGCTCGACACCGTTGCTCGAGTTTGGCGCCCTATGCAGTCGTACCGCCGTGAGCGTTCGGAGTGCTGTATTCGGACGTTTTCTCGTGCCGACCATTGAACTGGCGGTCACGGGTCTGATCGGCATCGCGCTCGCTTTTCTATTTTGGGTGATGTTTGCACCACTGTCTTTGCAAATGAATGCGCCTGGCGCCGCCGCTCAGCGATCAGCGCCGGTGCTGGCCGATGAGGCGATAAACCCGTTCTCGCAACCAACGGACGGGCAGGGGATTGAAGGTGGAACGCGGCCAATCGAGACTATAGAAGAAACGTCTCTTGATCTCATCTTATACGGCACCTGGACAGCCCGTGGCGGCGGCGCCGCCTTTATTGGAATAGGTGACAATGATCAAAAACGCTACAGCGTCGGCGACAAGATAACGACCGGCGTTAAGCTTGAGCGGATCGAAAACGATCGCGTAACGATCAGTCGCGCGGGTGTATTGGAAACCCTGCGCCTAAAAAACCGGAAACCGATTAAGCGAACCGGAGAACAATTAAACGACGGGCAACGAACGCCGAATGTATCAGGTCACGAAACTGACATCGCCGGCATCATACGTTTATCGATGACGGATAATGGGGTGGGAGCGATGAAGATGCGTATTCATCCGGGCCGTAATCTGGAAATGTTTGAAGCATTTGGATTTAAGGATGGTGATGTCCTCGTCGCAGTCGATGGCGCCCCAATCGATAAGCAGACCCTGACGCCTAAGGATGTCATCAGTCTTTTAACGTCAAAACCGTCGGCGCGTCTGATCGTTGATCGTGGCGGCGTTGAAGTGCCGTTGGAGGTAGATTTGAAATCCATTATGATGGTTGATGATGCGGATGACGATGATGCGTAAGTTTTGCGCGATAGTGTTCTCAGTAGTAATCGCTGCGCAACTCATCGGCCGCAGTGCAAGCGCACAGGAGAATTGCGGTGCAGCTCTTAATCTTGAAGACGCGGATATTCGCGAGGTCGTTGATGAGATTGCCTTGCGGAGCGGTCGGAAGTTCGTTCTTGATCCACGCGTGCAGGGTCGCGTCACCATCAAATCAGGTACAGAAACGGGGCTATGTGCTGACGAGGCGTGGGAGCTCTTTCAGGCGGCGCTTCGAGCTGTCGGCTTCACGGCTGCACCAATTAGCGGCAATAGTTATCGTATTGTCCCGGTGCAGGAGGGGGCCCGGACAGGTGGTGCTGTCGGTGAGGGGGAAAGCGGCGATATCGTTACGGAAATTGTGCGCCTAAGACATATAGACGCCCGTGAAGCGGCGGCGAACCTGTCGCAAATTATGGGGGAGCGTGGCGTCGTCGCACCAGTTCGTAGTGGGAATGCAGTCATACTTGTTGATACGTCTGAAAATATCGTGCGTCTACGGAATGTATTGAAGGAGATCGACCGTGACACATCGATCTTCCGAACGATCCCGCTTAATCATGCTTCTGCCGCTGAGGTGGCGCATGTTCTATCCGGACTGGCTCAGGAATTGTCCGAGGAGGGCGGGCAGCGCGCACGCGTGAGCATTGTGCCGGTCGAGGCGTCAAACAGTATCTTGTTGCGCGCCGAACCGGTGATGGTCAATCGCCTTACAGATGTGGTGGGAGAACTTGACCGTATCGGTGAAGCGAAATCGGATCTATCTGTCATATATTTGAACCATTCGGATGCGGAAGAGATGGCGGTATTGCTACGCGAGTTGGCCACCGCAAACGAAAATGATGAGGTGGCGTTGCGGCGGCAGGCGTCGATCTCTTTTCATAAACCCACCAATTCGATAATCATCAGCGGCGATGCGACGACGCAACGTATGTTGGAGAGTGTCGTATTGCAGCTTGATGTTCGCCGCGCGCAGGTTCTTGTTGAGGCGATCATTGTTGAAGTCTCAGAAAGCACGGCCAGCGAACTCGGGATCCAGTATTTTATTTCCGGCAGTGAAGGCAGCCGGGTTCCTTTCTCAACCACGAATTTCGCGAGCGCCCGACCGAATATTCTCGCAGCTGCTGGTGCGGCGATCTTGGATGGCCGAGACGAGGATTCCCCGATTGGCCAGGCCGGAGAGACTCTTGCAGATGCTGCGTTGAGTTCTCTTCTAGGGATTAATGGATTTGGATTAGGTGGGGCCGGAAGAACTAGTGACGGAACGTTGTTCGGCGCGATACTTACCGCCATCAAGCAGGACGATACGTCCAATGTTCTGTCGACGCCCTCGGTCGTCACGCTCGATAATCAGCTTGCGACGCTTTCGGTCGGACAGGAGATTCCGATTACAACGGGTGAAGCGGTTGGTGATAATTTTTCTAACGCTTTTCGGACAGTCTCGCGTGAAAATGTCGGCGTCATTCTTGAGGTCACTCCGCAAATTAATGAGGGAGGCACGGTCACTCTTGAAATCAGGCAGGAGACATCAAGCGTTGATAGACAGATTATCTCAACGTCCACCGATCTCATCACCAATAAACGTGAGATCCAAACCACGGCGCTTGTGGATGACGGTGATATATTGGTGATCGGTGGTTTGATCGATGATCAACGATTTAATCGCGAAGACAAGGTGCCGGTGCTTGGCGACATACCGATTGTTGGAAACCTTTTTAAAACAACGGCGCGCTCGAAGGATCGCAGAAACCTGATGGTTTTTATTCGCCCAACGATCCTTCGCGACCGAGAAAGCGCGGCAGCCGCGACGCGCAAAAAATTAGATTATATCCGGGCGCGCGAGATACTCTATTATGGCAATCCTGCTTCTGAGCTTGATCGCCTCATCGATCAGGTGACAGGAGCCGACAACGTCGATGAGGGCGGCCAATGAGCGAGGCAAGCACCACAACACACCGGCGGCTGACCTATAGTTTTGCCAAGGAGCACGGGTTGATCGTGCTGGATGACACGGCGCATCCCGCGGTGATTGGCGCCCGTGGAGAACCCGATCCATGGGCGCTTATCGAAGCGCGCCGGGTTGTCGATGCTCCGATCGTTGTGGAGGAAATGCCCGGTGACGCGTTTGAAAGACGGCTTTCGGAAATCTACGCGGTCAGCGGAATCGATGCGGATGCTTTAGGGCTGGCGAATGAAGAGATTGACCTCGCCTCGCTTGCGGAAGGGTTACCGCAGACGGCTGATCTACTCGATTCGCAGGATGACGCGCCGGTCATTCGGCTCATTAACGCGATGATCGCTGAGGCTGTTAAATTAAAAGCTTCCGACATCCACATAGAGCCCTTTGAAAAAGTGCTTTCCATTCGATTGCGTATTGATGGCGTGCTTCGAGAGGTTCTTGCTCTGCCATCGCGTATGACGCCTGTATTAACCTCGCGCGTGAAAGTCATGGCGCGACTGGATATCGCAGAAAAGCGTATTCCGCAGGATGGTCGTATCTCTCTCTCCTTCGGCGCAAAAACCGTCGATGTACGAGTATCGACCCTGCCGTCACGCTTCGGTGAACGCGTGGTAATGCGTATTCTTGATAAAGAGGAAGCACACCTCGACCTCGATGCGCTTGGCATGCCTGCGCAAACGCTTATTCGTTTCCGTCAAGTATTGAAGCGATCAAACGGCGTCATTCTTATCACTGGGCCCACTGGTTCAGGAAAAACCACGACGTTATATGCGGCGTTAAGCCTGTTGAATGATCCCGGTAGGAATATTTTGACCGTCGAAGATCCGGTCGAATACGCCATCGGCGGGATAGGCCAAACCCAGATTAATCCGAAAGTGGGAATGACTTTCGCAGCAGGTCTTCGCGCCATTCTGCGACAAGATCCCGATGTGGTTATGGTCGGTGAAATCCGTGACGGCGAGACGGCTGAAATCGCTATACAAGCGGCGCTGACGGGCCATCTTGTGCTGTCGACGGTACATACGAATTCTGCTGTTGGCGCGGTCACTCGTTTACGGGATATGGGGGCTGAACCGTTTCTTCTGTCGTCAACAATTACCGGTGTGCTTGCTCAACGGCTCGTTCGCCGTCTGTGTCCTGCGTGTAAAATCTCAGCCCAAGCAACGGAGGGAGAATGTAAGGTCATGGGTGTGTCATCCCAAGCGCCCATAATCATCTATCACCCCAAAGGGTGCGGGCGATGCGGACAATCTGGTTATGAAGGGCGTATGGGAATCTATGAGTTGATTGTCAGCGACGATAAATTGAAATCCTGCATCCATGATGACGCGAGTGAAAAAACGCTTGCAGAACATGCCTTTCGTGATGCCGACACTCTTGCAGTTTGTGGTTTTCAGCGTGTCCGTGAAGGATTAACGTCGATTGAAGAGGTGCTGCGAGTCGTTTGCCAGGAGGAGGAAGATGCCCTCCTTTGAATATGATGCGCTCGATGCTCGAGGCCGCGTACGTCGCGGCATGATCACGGCGGAGACAGCCCGTTCGGCGCGGCAGGAACTGCGTCGGCTGAAGCTGACGCCAGTTGATATTTCTTCTCCCCGGCAGGAAACCACCGGAGTGAAGAACGCAGGCCGCGTAAGCCGTATCTCCAGTGGCGCATTGGTCTCGACGACTCGTCAGCTCGCGGTTCTGATCGGTGCATCAACGCCCCTGGAAGAGGCGTTGAGCGTAGTGGCGCTGCAGTCAGAAAATGTGAATGTTAGAAAAAGGTTACTCATTGTTCGTGAACGCGTTATGGAAGGTTGGCAGTTGTCTGACGCTCTCGGCGAGGATCCGCATTCTTTTTCGGAACTTTATCGTGCAGTCGTGGCGGCGGGCGAATCTTCTGGCGACCTCGCCGGGGTCTTGGATCGTCTGGCGACAATGCTGGAGAAAAACCGGTCAATGCAAAATAAGGCCATTGGCGCGCTTGTATATCCAGCGGCCTTGATCTTGATTGCAGGCGGAGTAGTTACCGCGTTGATGACGCAGGTCGTACCGAGGATCATAGAACAGTTTAACTCCTTCGGCGCCGAACTGCCGCTCATCACCAGAATTGTTGTTTCAATCTCTGATTTCCTTGGCGCTTACGGAATCTATTTGTTGATATGTCTTTTTGCGCTCACTGCGCTTTTCTGGTGGTCGATGAAACTTCCGGCAACCAAGCGAGAAATCGACCGGCGCCTACTCGGTCTTCCCTTGATGGGAAAACTTTTGCGCGGTCTTGATGGGGCGCGTTTTGCGCGTACGCTTTCTACATTATTTTCAGGTGGCGCGCCTTTGCTTGAGAGTCTTGAGGGTGCGCGCCGAACGATTGCGAACAGCTACATGCGCGATAAACTCGGCGGGACAATTTCTATGGTGCGTGAGGGCGCGTCGGTCTCAGCCGCACTCAAACGCACGGGGGTCCTGCCGCCGATGATGGCGCCTATGATTGCCGCGGGCGAGCGGAGCGGCGTCATGCCGTCTATGCTCGATAAAACGGCGCTGCAGCTTGAAGAAGAGTTCGACGCAGCTTCCACCATCGTACTCCGCCTGCTTGAGCCAGCGATTATAATCATGATGGGCGGCGTTATACTTGTTATCGTGGTTTCAATTCTTTTGCCGATTCTACAGCTTAACAGTCTCGCCGCGGGCTGAACCTGGAGCATCAAAATGTGTGAACACGATCGAATAATTACGCGAGAAAAACAATCGCAACGGGGAGTTACGCTGGTTGAGTTACTTGTCGTGCTGGCGATCCTCGCCTTCATTTCGGCGATCGTGGTGGTCAATATTTTACCTGAGCGAGATCGGGCGGCTGTGCGAAAGGCGCGTATCGATGTTGGTATTATTGAGAGCGCCCTAGATCAGTATAGATTGGATATGATGGTTTATCCGACAACAGAGCAAGGCCTTCAGGCGTTAGTGAGCGCCCCAGCGAATACGCCGAGGATAGATTGGTACCGTCCCGGTGGATATTTCCGCGGCAGTGTTCCGCTAGATCCCTGGGGTGCGCCTTACCAATACCGTTATCCGGGTGAACGAGGCGTTGTGGATGTTTTCTCTTATGGCGCCGACGGCGAACAAGGCGGTGACGGACTGAATGCGGACATCGGAAATTGGCCAGAAAACGACTCATAACGGTATGGCGAGGGAGCGCGGGCTTTACTCTCATTGAGGTGCTGCTTGTGCTTGGCGTGCTCGCTATGACGGCGACGATCGTTGTACTGAATGCGCCCCCGAGCCGTAATGCCGCGCAAGAAGAGGCTGAAACTTTCGCCGCGCGTCTTCAAAAGGGGATGGATGACGCTCTTTTCTCGGGTAAGCCGATCCGTATGGAGATCGATTCGCAAGGTTATCGCTTTGCTCATTTCGAGAATCGAAGATGGCGCGTTAAAGATGATCCTGCTCTTCGGGAGGCGTCGTTTAAGGGTAGTGTTATTATCAAGATCGAAGCGGAGCAAGCGGCAATAAAGAATGTCCAGATGCTCGACGGCGATATGGTGGAGGCGCAGAAGAAACATTTTGTCCACCTTGATCCGATCGGTGTCTCAACACCGGTTACAGTACGCTTCGGAAACATTCCTGAGCAGGTGACCGTCGTTTTGTCTGGCAATGGCAAGATAAGGGTGGTGCGCGATGACAACTGATGAGTATGCGCAGAAAGGAATGACTTTGGTGGAGGTGTTGGTCGCATTGGCCATACTCGGCCTCACTGTCGGTTCGGTGTTCCAACTGATAGGTCAAACGGCACGGTTCATTTCCGTATCTGAAGAGCGACTTCTGGCGCGTATCATTGTCGATAACGTGATGGTGGAAACACTGGCGCATCACGAACGGATAGAAGAGACGCAAACCTTGGCAGAGCTTGAATTTGGCGGCCAGCAATGGACGTATGAGCGCGATTTCGTTGCAACCGGTGTCCAGGGCATTTTCAGAGTCGATGTGCGTGTGCGGCCGTATAATCGAGATCAGGTTCTCGCACATGCAACGACGTTGAAAGCGCAATAGGTATGATCAAAATTGCGCAAAGAGGGTTTAGCTTACCGGAAGTTTTGGTGGCGCTGTTTATTTTCTCGACGCTTGCCGCCGTTGGAGTTTATGCGCTCCGTCTGAGTGTTGATGCTCGTGATCAACTCGTCATGGCGGATGATAGATTAAAAGAATTTGAAACCGCAAGAGCGATTATCAGAGAGGACATGGCGCAAATCGCTTTGCGCCCGGTGCGCGACTCGTTTGGAGCGTCTGCAGGTCCCGCCTTTCAAGGGGGAAGTTTCTTGGCTCAAAATCCGCGACGCATCAGCGAGGAACGGCTACTGACGTTTGTGCGGCGGGGTTGGACTAACCCGGAATGGAGCGCTCCGCGATCCTCTTTGCAATATGTGGAATACGTCTTGCTGGATAATGCGTTAATACGGCGAGTTCGTCCGTATCTTGATGATGCTAGAAACCAAGATAGACTAGATCGAACTCTATTATCCGACGTGTCATCATTGAGGGTTACTTTCTTGTTAGGAGAAGTATCCGGACGACTTGACTGGGTGGGAGGGTGGCCACAGTCCGCCAGCTCTACATCGGCCCCAACAGCGATAGATATGGCGATTGAGACCCAGCGTTTCGGAAAATTGCATCATCTATTTTGGATCGGGGATGTCGACCCGTTTGGGGAGCCAGAGAATGACTGACATCGCAAATTCCAGGCGCCAAAAAGGCGCGGCGCTGATCATCGTTCTTCTCCTGGTCGCCACATTGGCTTTCATCGTTCTCGCGATCAGCCAACAAACTGCGATTGCGACGCGGCGCAGTCTAAATGCTGATGCGCGAAGTGAGCTTTTTTGGCGTGAAATTGGTGTGGAAGCGTTGACGGTTAGAATGCTGGAGACGGCGCTTGAATTAAACAGTCAAAAAGTCACGCTGGATAGCGAATTATTTACGACGCCGTTCCATCTTCCGATGGAAGATGGGGCAGGTCGGATTCGGTTTGAAGATCTTACAACCTGCTTCAATGTAAATAGCCTCGTGGTGGAGGACGATACAGGACGGTTGAAGCGCAATGAAAATTCCGAGTCCGAATTTACGGCATTGTTGGAAAGTATAAATCTGGGAGCTGGACGGTCGGCTTCGATTGCCGCCACAATCATCGATTGGATCGACAATGATGGGCAAACCTTGTCAGGCGGCGCGGAGGATGGTTTTTATACCGCTTTGCCCGCACCTTATCGTACCGGGGGAGCATTACTCGCTGATATTGGTGAAATGCGTGCGATGAAAGGTGTTGCGCAGAGTATTTTTGAGGACTTGCGTCCATTTCTCTGTGTGCTTCCCGATAGCGAACCATCGCGTATGAATATCAATCTTATGACGCCTGCCCATGCGCCCCTGCTTGTGGGGCTGTTGGAAGGTGAAATCAATCGTAATGAAGCGTCCAACATAATCGCACAACGCCCACCTGGCGGATTCGGTTCCGAAGCCGATTTTATACAATCAGTTGAAAAACTGTCAGACAATCTCCCCGAAGGGTTCCAACAGAGAGTCGCATTGACATCACAATATTATAAAGCCGACGCAACGTTGACATATGGGTCTTCGCAGACGGAATTAACAATGAAGTTTCGTGTTGATGAGGGCGGCAAAGTGCGAATTTTTGCGCGTCATTTCGGAGTAGAACAATGACTGGAAGTTATTTTCTGCTCCTCGGTTGGTCTCCCGACGATTCCATCCGTTGGGCTAGTACAAGAGATGGCGCAGTTACTGAATCGGGCCAATATAAGAATGCGGAAGACCTTCTGTCCTTCCGCGCGCTACTGACCGATGGTGACAAGGTTGTTGCGATTCTGCCTGGTGAGCAGGTCGTTTCACGCTTAATCGCTTCGCCACCGCGGAATGTTCATAAATTTTTGGCGGCGGCAAAATACCTTCTTGAAGATAACCTCGGCGAGTCGCTGGATGAAATCCATATCGTCACTTCGATGATGGGAAAAAAAGGGGTGGTGGTCGCGACAAAAGACTGCGTAATGGAAAGATGGATCCAGACATTTAAACATCTTGATTTTATGCCCGACGTTATTGCGCCGGACTATTTTTGCCTACCGATAAATGATGGGAAGCCAACACTGCTCTTTGATGAGGGCCGAATAAGTGTTGGATTCGGCGACCACGGATTCTCCATTGAGAACAATCTCGCGAAGCGGGTTTTGCCACTTACTTTCGCGAAAGTATCTCTCGACGACATTAATGTCTTTGGTTCATGTGGGCCGAATGGAGAGGGCGTCGAATGGGTGGCGGGAATGAAGGAGCCACTCACAACTATGGAATTATTAGCGCTGTACGCGCGCGGTATACATCAGTCCCCCACAGTCAATCTGTTGCAGGGGAAATATAAAACGCGCCGATCCTGGAGCGATGGTTTGGCTGTTTGGCGCAGGGCGGGAGCATTGGTTGCCTCTCTTCTGGTGCTCTTTCTCGCCTGGTTCGTTGCAGACGGCGTACGTGATCTCCGCGTAGCGGCAACACTAGAGTCCCGGGCGACGGCTCTGCATGCTAAAACGTTCCCCGATGCTGCGATTGACGATCCGCGCGCCCACGCACGCACGCTGTTAGCTGCAGATCGTCGCATGAGTTTCGTCATGCTTTCGACCCTGGCGACTGAAGCAATTGCGGAAGCGAAACACGTAAGAATTGAACGTCTCCGTTATGACAGGTCGCGCGGGCAATTCGTCATGAGTGTAAGGAGTTCACAAGACAATCACATTGAGACGTTTCGTGAGGCGCTTCTGGCGCGTGGCGTTACGGCGGTAGACAGTGGGGGCTATCGTCGCGCTGGAGAGGATTGGGTTGGTGATATGGTGGTGAGACTGCCATGAAGGAATTTTGGGCTGAGCGTTCCGAGCGCGAACATATTTTGATAATACTTGCTCTCGTTGTTTTTACAGTGGGCGTTTGTTATTTCTTTATCATCACACCTCTTGGGCAGTGGCGTGACGCCGCCGCAGGCAGGGAAGCACGCGCCGAAGCGTTCTATGCGCTTGTTGCGGAGGTCTCGGAATCCGGTATTAGCGAGAGGGAGGCGATTGGAGAACGAGAGAGAAATACACCTTTGCGAAATACGCTGATGCAAACAGCACGAACCAACGAAATCACTCTCAGCTTTGTCAATAGACGTACTGATGGATCAATTGAGGTCAGTGCAGAACAGAGTAATCCAGAAAATTTATTCTTATGGATGCGTGAGCTTGATGAGCGTTATGCAATTCAGATCATCACTGCTGATATCGCACAAGCAAATGACCAAGGGTCACTTGTGCGTGCTCAGCTCGTATTTCAGCGAATGCAATGACAACTCTTGAGAATACAGAATTGAATTCTCCTGATCGTTTCGTCGACATACGGTTATCTGCGCGCGTGTTGGCAGTTGTAGGGGCGGTGACTTTTGTTGTTACTTTCGTCGTGTTTGTCGCATTTCTCCCTGTCTCCATTTTGGGTAACCTTCTTTACGGAAAGCAGATCGTAAATTTCGACTATGAAACTGTAGAAGGAACGATCTGGAACGGCGCAGCACACGATCTTAATATCTCAGGTGTTTCAATAGGCGAGGCACGGATTGCGTTTCATCCATTGTCGTTATTGACTGGCAAGATAGCAGCGAATTTTCAGACTGAAGGCGGCGCCGTAGAGAGCCGCGGAGTTCTGGTTCTTGGTGTCGGCGGTTTTACAGCTTTGCGGAATGTGGAGGCGGTGATTGATCATTCGGCATTTGCCAACAATTATATTATGGGTGTGCCGGTTGAGGGGCGAACACAGACGATGATTTCCCAGGTTGTGTTCACCAAAAAGGGCTGCGCCCTCGCAGAAGGCTCTCTTTGGACGGACGTGCTGAATGAACCGGCCCTGCTCTTCACCCAGCAGGCATTTGAACTTTCTGGAAACATCAGATGCGATTCAAGTGATATTTTGATTGACCTTAGCGGTTTTAATGACAGTGGAGACGCCCAGATATTGATGCGCTTGCGGACTGGGTTGTATTATGATCTTGCTGTTACGGCATCACCTGCGAACCAAGACACGGAGCAGGCGCTCATGGCTTTTGGTTTTGAAGACAAGAATGGGGCGTTGACTTATAACTTGGCCGGTGAACTGAAGGGATCTGGATTATGAAAAATCAGGCTGCCGCACTCCTCGGTGTGATCCTGCTTATGGGGTGCGCCGCAAAACCAGCAAACATTTCCACCTCCGCCCCCAACCTTCGAGCAAATCAAGCGCTGAGTGGTCAGGAGCTTGCGCTTGGTGCGTTAATGGATACGGAGATTCCAAAAGGCGAATGCGGCATGATGCTCTGGACGCTTGATGCGGAAAGGCCAATCCTCGTTTTCCGGTTTGTGGCCAACGGACATGGAGAAGTGATGTTGGATGGCGTGGCGATGGACCTGACGCTTACGCAAGCTGAGGGTGCGAGTGGTTTCGGCATTTATGAAAACTTTGAATTCCAAGCGCCTGATGAAACAATCTTCAAAGTCTCCGTACGTTTCGGACAAGGGTTTGATAGAGGGTCATATCTGCAGCAAGGTCTGATTACGGTCGAGCGTTCCGATGGTTGGAAGAGCGTGACTCCGACGGCAGGTATCGCTGGCTGTCGAAGTTAAACTGCACGACGTCGTGGCGTTCTAAGCGTGCTAAATATCGATCACCGTTCCAGCGCCGAGGCGCTCGATAGCCACGCGTTGGATACGCTCTCTTAGATCTGGATAGCGACGAATAAAGACCTTGAAGTCGCGTTTCTTCAGAACGAGAAGCGTACAGTATCCCAGTGCGTGGACATCAGCATTGCGGGGGTCGTTTGTTATCAGAGCCAACTCTCCAAAGAAATCGCCTGTACCTAATACCACGTCTCCATCGGGCAGGATTACACGTATGGCGCCGCTCGAAATAAAATACATCTCCTCGCCGACTTCTCTGTGCTGGATAATGACCTCTTCGGGAACAGCAAACCGGGTCTTTAGAAGGCGCGCAAGCCGTTTGCGCCGCCCTTTGTTAAGTTCAGCGAAGAAGGGGACTTTTGCAATCAACGCTGACGGTTCGAGACGTAAATGCAAAGGCGGTAACTCATGTGTAGCAGACTCGGTTCCGCTAAGGCGTTTAATTAGGTCTGAATGGATCTCAGGTCCAATGACAGATTGCTCAAGCAATCGATCAAACGCGGCTTCTTCAAGACGCAAGCCCGCAAGCGTTAAATCACGGCGTTGGAGAGCCGCTGCATATTCGGGATATTGTATCGAAAGCGCGTCGGCGCTGTCGTTGACAATTTGATAACGCTCTTCAAACAATTGCCGAAAGTGCGCCTGTGCTTTATCGGGCAATATTGCTTCGATCTCTGCGACGCCGGATTCGCGTTGTTCACGTAAAACCTGGCGCATGAGATTTAGGACGCCGAAACGGCGCGCCAGCGCACGGGCGAGAAATCCCGTCCACCCCAGTCTTCGTTGGGTTGTCAGCGCGTATCGAAACATACGCCGAAAGACGATGCTTTTGTGAGCTGCAGCGCCCCAATCAAGTGCGTTCAACTTTAGCGCATCGGAAACTTCATCAAGGCGAGCAAGGGCTTCGCGAAGTTGGTCAGGTGTTGTGAAGCCCTCTCCGAATTTTGTGAGATAGAGTTGGCGCTCCTGGGCGAGCGCCAAACCAAGGCCAATCACCACCCATTCGTCGTCGCTAAGGGCGCCAGCAACATCCGCTTTGTCACGCGCATCTGCGATTGCACTGGCGTATCGTGCAGCGACGTCCTGGCGCTCCATATCGTCGACTTCGTGAAAAACCGCAAGACGATCGAGCTCCTCGCGCACGTGCTGCATCGCGTTCGCCACAGACCTATCCCGCAACGCTTGATCGGCGCGCGGTAGTTTATCAAGACCGATCAGTTGCATAACGCCATGTATGGTTGTCGCCTGGAAGAGCAGCGTAAATAATACGAAACTGGTGACCAATACGCCAACAAAGGCGCGCGCTTCCATATCAATGCCATCGGCTTCGAGCACAATCAGAGCCAGAGCAAGAGAGACAGCGCCCCGCAATCCTCCCCAGAACATTATTGTCTGATATGACCGGCTTACAGACTGCCCGGCGCCAAAGCGCGCAAGCACTGGCAGCATGACGTATATAATCAGAGCGCGTGCAAATGTTGCGGCAATTATTAGCGCCACAATTTCGCGCCAGTAGGTAAGGACGTTTTCGCCGAGCAATCGAGGGACAATCAAACCAACAAGAATAAATATGAGCGACGTCGCCCAAAACCCAAGGTGATGCCAGGCGTGTTCAATTTCCGCAAAGACTTGCGGCGCCACCAGACGCCGGCCGACAGAGCCGACAATTAAGCCGCTTGCGACAACCGCCATCACGCCCGAAACGTGAAGAAAATGTTCTGCAACAACGAATGCGATAAACGGTAATGCGACCGTGAGTGTAACAATGATCAACGGATCGCGCCGCATTGCTCCCATCAACGATGCGGCCGGTCGGGCGATAGCAATTCCAACCAGAATACCGCCAAGGAAGACGACCAGGAAGTTCATCAAGCTGGCGACGAAATCAAGATTGACGTCGAGCGTCAACATCGACAGGAAAATCGCCGAAATAACAATTGCTGTGGCGTCGTTGAACAGGCTCTCGCCTTCGACAAGCACCGCCAGACGCTTCGGGGCATTTAGATCTTTGAAAAGCGCGATAACCGCGACTGGGTCGGTAGCGGAAACGATGGCGCCAAGCAGCAGGCAAACAACAAGAGCAACGCCCGAAACAGCAGCGACAGTGACCCCGACGATAACAGTTGAAATAACAACGCCTATGATGGCCAAAAATAGAATCGAACGCATTTCCGCCAACAACTTACGCAGATCAAGCGACAGCGCACTTTCGAACACGAGTGCGGGCAGAAATAGAAACAAGATAGCATCCGACGTAATACGCAATTGGGCTATGGCGCCGGTAATTTGGCGCCAAGCCGAGCTTTCCGTAGTGTGGCTGCCATGCGCCAGTTCGCCAGCGCTTACACCCAGATATTGCATAAAGAATCCTAGGGCGACGCCGGCGACAGCGAGAATGACCGTATACGGTATACGGCTGCGTCGCGCTACAGGTAACATAAGGACCGCCAGCGCCAAAACAGTCGCTAGTCCGAAGACAGAACTCCACATCATATGTCCCCTTTTTGGCCGACCGCATTGCGAGCGGGTTGCCACGCCCCAAACCACGTCCCAGTCATGCGCCTATTTTAAATCGCCGGCAGGCTCTCTTTCTCGTTCATTCCTTTGTGGCCATGTAAAATCAGCGCGGCGCTACTTATCGACCTGATCCGAGACGAAGTAAGGATCACCGTTATCGTCGAGGAACAGCTGCTCCATTTCTGTCCTTTGGAATGGACGTGACCCGAAGCGTCCGAGAACGGCGATCTGATGACCTGTTTCATCAACGGCGCGATCGCGGTCAAGCCCTTTGGACAATGCAAGAGCTGGCTTCTTGGTTTTGCGCCACGCAATCAATTCCGGTTTTGGTTCGGCTGAAAAGCCATAGAAATTAGGTTGCGATGCCGGACTGGTGAGTTGCAGCACCTTCAAGCCGTTGGCGCCGTCTGCGACATAGGCGAAGAGCGAAGCATTGGTCGTGCCGACAATGACGTCACGGGCGTCATTGAGTGCGCCATCGAACGTCACCTTCTGATAGACAACCGGGTCTTCGGGGTTTTTGACATCGATGATCACGAGGCCTTCTTTCTTCGCTGCAACATAGGCGTAGGTGCGGGCCAAATAGATTTTCTGCGCGTCTGAGAGACGAATAAGCGCACCATCGACAAGTTTCGGCGCGTCCATCTTGGTGACATCAAAAACTTTCATGCCCTCGGCATCGGTCACAAATAGATAGCGGAATTGCAGCGCACTTGCGCGCATGTCGTTAAGGGGGATCACCGCGGTTGTTTTTGGTTTTAAAGGGTCATCGAGATCGAGAACGACAAGCCCCGCATCGACCGCCACGTAAGCATAATGCCCAGCGAGAGTGATATGCCGCGCCCCCGTCAGAACGCCGCCATCATTCCAGGTAAGGGCGCGTTTGAAAAAGTTATTGCGTGGCTCACCATCGGCAAGGGTGTTGATGTTGACTAGAATTAAACCCTCAACCGCATCTGTAATAATCGCGTAATTATAGATCGGGTGGAACGCCTGCTCTCCGTTTGCCTTACGCATTGCCTCGGTGTTGCGTGCTGGATTGATGGGTTGGTTTGTCGGCAGGGCCATGCATGTCGCATTGGCTGTCTTGACGTGCATGTTTTGACCGAGCGGTGAAAGCGGCGCCGTGACGATCCGTTCCGAGAACGCTTTGTTACCGATATTCGCCACGTCATATGCTCGGAATCCACCCTTTCCTTGTGCTGTATACAGATATTCGCCGCGAAGTTGAAGGCAACGAACCGCCCCGCTGGTATCCTGCGCCACATTCGCAATTTCTTCCAGCGCGCCCGTCTCACCGGAAAACTCGTTATCACGGTCAAAGGTGTCGCCGCGCGTCCAGTTGATCAGTTCGCGATTATTTTGTTCAACATGCGCCTGATAATAGTCGGGATAAGCATATTTGTGCAGATAAGAACCAAACAGCGCCTGTGGCTCCTCCCATTCAGTTACGCGCACGGCTTCGATTGCGCCATCAAGTCCGACCCAGGCGTGTAGCCCGATGAAATTAACGAAGTTCGTACCCAGCAATAAGAGCTGCGCCATTATGGCGTTGTTGTCATTATCTTTTGATAGATGACAGTCAGTACATGTCTTTGTTTCGGTCTTGCGAACGGTATGTGGAAAATGTGGTGCAAAGGCCTGGCTTGAAAACCCTATTGCGGAAATCGGCGGCTGTTGGACATAGATACGCTCGCGATTGACGTTTGTAGAGGACAATATAAGTGCTGATGATGACCGAACGGGAGCAATTTTGTTATTTTTTGTGTCCTGATGTTTCCCTAGTTGGAACATTTGATCACGTGCAACTTGCGGGTTGTAAGTGGCAAAATTTCGCGTCGTTTCCCCATCATAATGGTGTATCTCAGTTTTCCAGTTCGCTTCGATCGGTAGGTGGCATCCACCACATGACGTCGTCCACGACAGATGGCATGCGTAACACTCCATCTCATCGCTCTTGTGAGCGAGATTGGACATATCAGCCTCAACACCCCATTTGAGTGCGCCTTCTGCGTTGCGCGACAAAAGTTTTGCGCGGGCGGATTTCGGATTGTAGTTTGAGGATGACGGGTCAACGGAATCCTTGACCAGCGATAATTCCCATTCCAGGTTCGTGTCTATAATGGAGCGTTGAATGAGTTTGCGTTTGCCGGATCGGTTCACCCATTCAAACCGATACCGACCGTCCGGGTTGCGCAATACAGAAAGATCCCGACCAGCCGGCGAAGCCGCAGGTCCTGAGGTCTTCAGGGTCGGGTAATTCATTGCCGTGCCGTGACAATCTCGGCAACCGATTTCGACGGCGCTGGCAACTTCTCCATGTAGATAGCCGTTGCCGTGGCTATCTTGAGCGTAATGACAGTCTGCACACTGCATGCCCACCTCTGCGTGAATAGACATCATGTGAACGGTCTTACCGGGATTTTTACCGATAGAGACGAACTTCCCTTCGTCGGCTTTGCGCCATTTTTCGGGGTCGTCTGGCGCAACGATATTGTTTTCTGCGTCCAGGAGATTGCCTGCCTGGTCGCGCTTAAGAATGGCGCGGAAATTCCAACCATGCCCATGATAGTCCGCAAACTGCGTGTCTTTAAGATCTGGATTCAAGTCATAAACATTACGGAGGAAGTCAAGATCCGCCCACTTGCCGCGAACCGACGCCTGTTCGGGGTTGCGATCCAATACAGCGCGCTGTTCTTCGATCGTCGGGTATTTCTGTTCTTTCGGCCACATATGCGGCGCGTCGGATTCGTAATCCCACATCGTGTATCCAAGAAATGAATTCAAAAACATATTCGGCTGATGCATGTGGCAAGCCATGCACTGGGATGTCGGAATCGCCCGCGAAAAGGCGTGCTTTATCGGATGCCCGGATTCGTTTTTCGGAATCGTCGGGTCGACAGTCGCGGTCTCACCGTCACGACCGAATTGCGTGTAAGTGAGCGCATGTCGCGGCTCGCGGTCATTGGCGTAAATGACATGGCAGGAGGCGCATCCCGACGACCGATAGTCACCTGGTTGATCGTTTGTGCCGAGAAACCACGTGAAGGGATCGTTGAGCCGGGTCTTGTGAATATTGAGAACGGGGATCGCGACACGAAGGCCGGTGCCGGCGCCGCGGTTCGATTGATGGATATCCGGACGGCCCGGCTCTTCAAGTCGTTGCAATTGGCCGGTGGCGTTCGGCAGGCCAACCTCCGCGAATTGTGTCGCGATATTTCGACCGCCGCGTTCGAAGACGCGGAATATATCCGCAGGGGGTAGAACATGCCAGGTCGGCATAGGGGCGAGAAACGGCAATACGCCTCGGGCGATAGCAGCAAGAGGGGGTGTGGTCGGGCAACCAACCGGAGAGTCTGTTGTCGGTTCGCCAGGGGAGCACAAAATCGCTGGCTCGCCGTCTCGTGTGTATGCTTCGCCGAGCACGTAGCGTTTGAACGGCAAAATGCCATTGTTATAAGCAGCGCCGCCCCATAACATCGCACCCGTCGCCATCATTGAACGTTCGGCGGCGAGGATGTCGCGCATGTGACACGCGCCGCAAGACTCTCGCGCGACACGGTAATCCGATGGATTGACGAAACGAATGAACTCCGGCGACTCCTTGTTCAAGAGGGCGAAGCTGCGTTTCGGATTGGCGGAACTCGGGAAGTGCCAGCTTTCCGGGTATCGTGGTAATACGTGGGCTTTATCGCGTTCTTGAGCGTACTCAATGCTTTGTGTCGATAATCCCCTGGCGGAGAATACGGTCGCGTTACCGCCATGGCAGTCCGTACAACCCAACCGTATGTCGGCTGTGGGGTTATGCATCGTCGGGGCGTCGGTGGCGGTGTGGCAACTATGGCAGCCGGCGCTTTTCGCCTCAACCGCATTGCGATCCTGAAAGACAGGTGCAGGCGGCGCTGTGACACGCGTATAATCAATCTCGCGTGGTTTTTCTCCTTCCGACGCCAGAACAACGTTGCGCGTCAAAAACCCCAATACAAGCGCACCGGCGAGCGCCGCAAGGCGCGCCCAACGATAGAAGGATATGTTGCCTGCTTGTTTCATCGCATTAATAGGTCAACACCGCATTGAAAAGGACGGAATAATAAATTCCTCGTCTCTCATGATCGTCAAAAAGATCCTGAAACCCGTCGCCTGGCCGCAGGCCCGCACCGGACAGACGCAGTACAACATTTTGAATAAATCCGGGCCTGTAGATGACAGAGCCGGAGAAATCCCAGCCGATGTCTCTGTCGATATTTCCCTGGACGCGAAGCGCTTCCAATGTGTTCGTCTTGTGAAACCACAACCGGTTAGCATTAACGGAGATGCGCAGTGGCGCCATCACGTCAAAATCAGCGCCGACACCCGCAAGGATAATGCCTGGATTGTTGAAATTTGATTGGCCTTGTTCTTTCGACGATCTCAGATCTGGCAATACACCGTTGCGGCCCGAAACGCCGATGACGCGACCACCACCGATAAATGGTATGGATTGCCGAACCCAGTAACTTGTATCGGCGCCGGCGAATTGCGGATTTTCTAAAATGGCGTCGAAGCCCCGTTCCGTATTGTCGTGCGGGTCGCCATCGCCACTTGCGAAAAGCCCCGACAGTCGAATCCGCATCCAATCCCGATCATAGGACGGCTCAATAGCAGCGAAAAATGATCGTATATCTGCTGTTTTACCGGTGAAAATATTATTTCGATCTTCCCCCAACGCGTAATAGGCAGAGGTTGTAAGATTAAGCCGGCCAATTCGCCCGTCAGTATTGTAACCAAAATATACAATGTCGTAATTTCGGCCGCGCAAATTACCAATCAATGCCGGCCGCACCGGAAAGCCGTTTTTGTCGATCTCGATATCGTCAGCTTCACGATTTAAATTGTAGGCGACAGTTATTTGACTGGTCAGCCCGGGAAACGGTAGATCTTGTCTGTAGAGATTGGCGAAAAAGACATAATCTTCGCGAGGGCTGGTCGTTATGTCGTTCAGCCCTGAATTTGTATCTTTTTCAAGGCGCGTGAAGGCGGCTAAATTGTATTGATACCGATTATTGTCACGGTTACCGAAAACCCGTACGCCAAGTTGGTTGTCCTGAAAGAGGAATCCTCTGAAGTCGCTCGAAAACGGCTGGATGCCGATGCGGACGGAATCGAAATCGTATCGCTCAGAAACATTTCTGAGGTGGTAATCGACGAAAGCTTCTTGCAACCCGATAAAGCCGTCGTGGCGTTTGACACCTTCGGATGGCTCCACATGAAGAATGCGTAGCTCCTCCACCTGTGCGAAATTATAATTGAATACGGGCGTAAGGCGGAATTCGAGATCCTGCGGCTTATAGGCGGTTGATCCTTTGATCAATGACAGGTTGGTGATCAGGTTTTGTGAAAAGAAGAAACTATCGGAGTCACCGAAGATATCGAGACTGTCAGGGCGCGACGTCGATTGAACGCCAACGGGCAGTGGAAATGAGCGTGGTTCCACGACGGTGTCCGAGATAAGAGAAGCGGCGAAAAACCAATCGTCCGTGCCAAAGATCGGTCTGTCGCCTTTCAACGTGTTTTGGTGATACGGATCCCACCATCGGGTTTTTAAAAGCCCTAGGCTTTCGGCGAGTCGCCATCGGTCCGGCACTGCGAGCATGCATTGTTCGAAAAGATCGTTTGGCGCACGACAATCTTTGTAATCGGATAGGCGCGGTGCTGGCACGGCGCCGCGATTGTTCGGCGTTTCTTCGGCCTCCTGCGCTGCACCAGAACTGATCAAGGCGATGCTGGAGACGAGTGTCGAAAGGGTGATTGATCGCATCACTTCATTTCCCCTGACAGACATTTTGCTCATCTGAGTCCACAAAGGGCGAGAACGGACAATTGATATAACGCAGGCGCACTTGTTTGCCGTTAACACTAATAACAATGCGGTCGGCGCGTATTCCGTTTAGCGCATTATTGATCGCGCCAAGTCGTTCGCCAGCGCGATCAACGCCGAGAAATGAGATCATGTCATCTTGATCGATGCCGTCGCCGGAAACGCCAATCCCCCCCACTAACACCGACCCGCGATAGATCGGCACGCTGCCCGGAAAAATCTGAATGCCGTTCTGTAACCGATTTTGCATACCTCCTAGGCTCGCGATGTCGGGAAGGAAGGTGCATTGCGCAGGCGTATCGGCGCCGCCACCTAATGTATGCGTGATATGAATGAGAATATTCTCGATTATGAGTGACGCCTGGAGACCCGTCGCGAATGGACTCCATTGAGAGATCGGTAATGAGAATGGACCGTTCGGCGTTCCGACTTCACCGTCGGGGAAAAAAGGTCGAGAGAGATTGCCGCCAGCGCGGTCGGAAAAAGCAAAATCGCCTGTGAGGGCTGATGGGTCTGGGATAAAATTGCGTATGTCAGCAACGTAGCTTGCGGGCGATTTGGTAACGTTAGGGCTTGGAACCGCGGGCGGCGCCGTTGCAAGGAGATCAGAGGCCGCGATCGCGTTCGAAAAGAATGACGCTGTACGGGCTTTCTGTAGAGAGACATCGGTGCCGAAAATTGGTGCGTCCGGGCCGCGAACAATACCGAGAATGGCGCCGTTTGTATCGACCACTGATACGCTTACCTGAGCGCGACTGTCTAACGGTCTTCTGATCTGCGCCCGCGCCGCGGTCATGACGGTGAATGCTTCTTCAAGGATGGTGCGAACCTCGGAAGCTGTTAGGGGTTGCGGCACGCCTGCGCCGTCCGTGCCGCCAGTGGGAGGGTATCGGTTATTGCCAGCGCCGTCGGTCAAAACGAACATGTCTGTGTTCGCATATTCCGTGACCGTCGCGGCGCGCATGCCCGAAGACTCAGCACCGTAGGCAACGCCTGCAATGACACCGCCCATAGTGGCGCCATCGAAATATGATGTTACGTCAACCAGGGCGCCGAAGACGCCGTTGACTGAAGCGAAGGATGCTGCTGCAGGGTCGGCGATCAGGTCGCTCGTTACAATATCGGAAAAGCGTAATGTGGCGCCGTCGACCGCGATGCGTTCGGCGCGAATTTCCGCCGGAGCTTCGAAACCTGTTGAGGCGGCCAGCGCGATCGCTTCTTCGTCACTGGCGTCAATGTCAAGTATGTTAAGGTCAAAGCCATAATCGCCGTCAGCGACGATGCCAATACCGCCAACGACAAAGCCATCCTTATAAAGAGGGAATCCGCCTGGGTCCGCCGCCAACCCTAATGGCGCACGGTGCGGGCCGATGCGTGCGCCGCCTGATATGAAGCGGGTAACAAGATCAGAACAGGGAAGTTGGCTAAACTGCACGCCAAAAAGTGGCCCGCTTTCCAGACCGGCTGTCGACGGGCTCGGTGGAAAATGTTGTTGAACGATCATGCTGGCGGTGCGGGTTGAAAAAGCATTGCCGCCGGACGAAAGATAAGCGCCGGTGATCGCTTTTGAAATCGCCGCAAGAGTCGCTGGCGCGGCCAGTCCCTGAAGTGCTGTGTTTGTTCCGGCGGGGCCGGCGCGCACAGTTGTCGTCGCCGAAGCGCCTGTCATCTGGAAGACGCCAAGCACGTTGCCGGCGCGATCGACGATGGCGATGGTAGCGGCCGTTTTGCGCGCGCGCGCTTCTTCTACGGCTTGCGCAATAATGCGTTCGACATCGCTGACAGTGAGATTACGAAGCTCCGGTTTGAACAAAGGCGAAGCGCTAGGCGCCGGGGGTGGAGGCGGTGGCGCCGTTGGGGGAGGCAATATGGAGTTGCTGTCGCCTTCGCCCCCACATCCGACGATAACGAAAAGTGCGGTCGCAAGCGCCGCCCATTGTCCCCACTTTTGCCTCAACGTTTTTTACCCCCTACGTCTCGCCGCGTCGCGATACATTCAATCGAATGCAGGTTCTCGTGGTTTGTTAAATATATCCGTGTGCTAACATTGCTTCGCCAACGCGGACAAAACTCGCTACATTGGCGCCCGTTTGATAATCGGCGACACCGTTTACAACCGGGGCATATTCCACGCACTGCGTATGAATGGAGCGCATAATTCGCTCAAGTTCTTTTTCCACCTGGTCACGTGTCCAAACCAGGCGCATGGCGTTTTGCGCCTGCTCAAGGCCCGACACTCCAACACCTCCAGCATTTGCCGCCTTAGCCGGGCCGAATAAAACGTTGTTATGCTTTAAAACATGAATCGCCTCTGCGGTCAGAGGCATGTTAGCCCCTTCCGCCAGCACTTCGAGACCATTGCGGCACATGGTGTCAGCCATGCTTTCATCGATTTCATTTTGCGTTGCGCATGGAAGGCCAACCTGGCAGGGAACGGCCCACGGGCTCTTGCCAGCGTGGTAAGTTACGCCGTGCGCTTTATTGGCAAAAACGGAAAGCGATTCGCGGCGCACTTCCTTGACGTTTTGTAGAATCCTGAACGAGTCTTCGTTGAAGCCATCCTTAACATGTGCGAAGCCGCGACTGTCTGAGACGGCGACGACTTTTGCACCCAACTGCATAGCGCGTTCGAGGGCGTAGAGAGCAACATTGCCGGCGCCGGAAACCACGACGGTCTTGTCTTTTATTGTTTTGTTGTGATGTTGCAGCATGTCTTCGGCGAAAACGACCGCGCCATAGCCGGTCGCCTCCTTGCGAATTTCACTGCCGCCGAAAGCGAGCCCCTTGCCAGTGAGAACGCCAGTGTAGCGATTGGCGAGCTGCTTATATTTACCGAATAGATAGCCGATCTCGCGTCCTCCGACGCCAATATCACCGGCTGGCACGTCGACGACTTCGCCAATATGTCGGTATAACTCACTCATCATCGAATGACAGAAACGCATGATCTCTAGGTCCGAACGACCCTTCGGATTAAAGTTAGACCCACCTTTACCACCACCCATCGGCAGGCGTGTCAAAGAGTTTTTGAAAGTTTGCTCAAAGCCTAAGAATTTCAGTATACTGAGAGTAACACTGGGGTTGAACCGTAAACCGCCTTTATACGGACCGAGAGCACTGTTAAATTGAACGCGATAGCCTTTGTTCGCATGCGGTATGCCGTTATCATCTTCCCATACGACACGAAACATAATGACCCTATCGGGCTCTGTCATACGTTCGAGGAGTCTCGCGTCGCGGTATCGATGATTATCAAGGTAAAAGGGCATCACCGTTTCGACGAACTCGAATACAGCCTGATGAAATTCCTGTTCATGCGGGTTGCGTCGTTTAAGACCGGCCATGAAGTCGTCGATCTCGCTTACGGCGCCGCGCCCGCCCGACCCGATGGCAAATTTCGCGGTTGGCGCGCTGGGGTCTCTCGTGGGTGGGTTGGTCATGTTTTGATGCTCCGATTCAGATGATGACAGTTTGTCCGTGCGCTGCCCTGCCGCCGCTTGCGGATTGTGCTTCTTTCGCCAAAACATGATATTTTCTCCCGATCATTCCCAAAGCGCAGTATGCGTAGTCTAAGCTGAGAAGCCGCTTTTGCCTATCGTTCTCTCCTTCATTGTTCCAAAAACGTCTCGATTTTGCGCAGCGCGTCCCTAAATCTAATCTGGTCGTACGTAGAAGGGCTTTGAACATGATTGCTCGCCTGCTCAATAGCCGTTGTCATTTCTGTGGAATTCAATTCTAGGTCAGCTGATAGTCGTTGCACTGCAAAGAGCGCTTGCTCGGCGGCGGCGTAATTTGTGTACCGTTCCGCGAGCGAAGCATCGACGACTTCGCGAAGAATGGCGCGAACCATTGCAGGATCTGAGAAATCCGCAGAAAGAACGCGTGACGCCATTTCATCTGTCGTCGCGCGAAGAACGATCGCAGAACGACGAAATTGCTTACTGCTTTGTAAAGATGCAGCGTGCAAAGCTCGTCCGTTGTTTTCTAAACGTTCAGCGAGTACTGTATCAAGCCCTCGCGCCGCGGCGATTAACATGAAAAGATTGGCGTCGTTAAGAATAGGAACGCCGGGACCGAGCGGACGGAGCGGATTGGGCCGCCAGCTCAAATCCTTTAAACCGCTTGAAATTGGCTGGTGACAGGCGTGGCAGTCGAAAAAGAAAAGCTCAGGGAATGGACCTTCTCCGCTGATCTTTTTATCAAGCAACAGATCTAGTGTACGTTGTAAGGCGCTTACCTGGCCAATCGCCCAGACCTGGGCGCCCGGGGCGACCGTTTTACGTGTGCTATAGCCAGCGTCGGTGCGATGGTGCTGTTGAATGGTTGTATAAAGATCGAGCTCGAATTTAAGTCTCGGATGTCCGGCGCCCATGATCTTATGCGAGACGAATTGATTTTTAGCGCCGGAACCAAGGTGACAGTTTAAGCACAGCTGAGCGCGTGCGGAGGGGTCTTCGGTCGGATACAATCCGGCCTCGACGTTCAGCGCATGGTCTGCGCTGCTACGGTGAAATGCGAGCCAGTCTTGTGCGCCTCCGTGACAGGCTTCACAACCGACTCCGTCACTGATCTGAAACCGTTCGCTGCGCAGCGTATCGGGCACATTGTCAGCGTGACAGTCTAAACACTCGTCAGCCTTTTGCGCTGGGCCAATCCCCAAATTGCGAGCGATACGCTGAGCATGGGGCGTCAACAAAACCTCATACGCGCGTGAGTGCGCGCCTGATTCACCGAACGCCCGCCAACGGAAGTATTCGTTTTGTCCGACGACAGGACCGGCGCCCGGTCCCGCCACCTGATCGCCATGGCATCCGGCGGTCGCGCAGCTCGCAACGCCGGTATGATTATATCCGTCCATCAACGGCGCCGACGGCGCCTGCGCATACACGGACGCAAGGGTGCACAGCGCAAATGAAAAGATAGATATTATCACTGTTCGGAACATCACTTCGCCCCATCACTGAATTTTACGACGGCGTTAGTCGATGTCATCAAGGGCGCGTTATTGCTATCGTCATGATAGCTGTGGCAGGTAAGACAATCCGAAGCGATCGCCTTTGTTCCGCTCGTATCATTATGGCAGGTGCGGCAGACGGTGATGCTAGGCATTAGAACGTCCGAAGAGTGCGACGATGTTTCTGCGCGATGACAGTCGACGCAATCCGTGTTGCCGGCCATGTGCTGAGCATGGCTAAATTGAGCTTTCGGCAGATACCGGTTGGTGAGTTTTACGGGTTGCATGCGCGGCATCCCACTGTTGGCGCCGGAATCAATCGTCGTGTGGCATTTCTGACAAATGCCGTCTTTGGAGAATATACGGGCGATCATATTTTGGGTGTTGGTGCGCGCGTCGACAAAAGCGCTGCTCTGCGATTGTGCGCGGCGCGCGCGCGCCTCAGCGCTCAACTGGCGCTCCAAGACACCCGACGGCCGATCGCCGAGCAATAACTCCGTCGCTTTGGCCAAATAAAAGTCCTCCAGCGTAGCGCGCACGTCTTCGGGGTCGCCATGGGGAAGGAATCTCACGTTAGCATTTTGCTCCGTGACGAATGCCAGCGAATGACAATCGCCGCAATGAAGCTCCATTTCAATTGGCGTGATAAATGCCCCCGCAGCGTCCACTTGATGACAATCGGCGCAGTCTAGCTTATCGCCGTAACGCGCCTGCGATACAGGTCCCAAAGTAGCAAGTTTGCGGATGACCTCTTTGTCTTTCAGATGAAAGTCATGGGGAAATTTAAGGCCGTTATTTTCCTTGGGATGCTCGACCAGCGAAATACGTTGCACAGAAAGAATGTCAGGTTGTGGATCAAGAATGATTCTGGGTTTGAATTCCGGATGCCAATGGGAGAAGTTTATGACGTTGACAAGCGTTGTTTCGTCGAACCGTCTGTCCATGCTGCTATGGCACTCAACGCACATTGATGACGATGTCGGCGTGACGCCGTTCGCGCCATTGTGCTCGAAGTGACAGGAACCGCATCGCTCTTCCGGTATGTTGAGCTGGTTGTGCAAGCTGGATAGCCATCTTTCTCTGGTGGTTTTATCCGGTGCTGCAGCAACGAGTGATTGCGCAGGGGCGTGATTGCGCGTCTGGCTATGGCACGATAAACAAACGTCGTCTCGAACCCGCACAAAGGTTTGTTCATGGCATACCCGGCAGTTCGCACCAAGATTTGCATGAGCCGATGACAAGGCGCCGGAGAGCCAATTCTGATTGGCGATCGGTGATAGGTAATCAATTGTGCTACGTTGCTGTCTCGGTTCACCTGATTCATCTAGGTAAACAATGAGTGGAATAGCAAGAAAGACGGTAAAGACCAAAACGGTGACTGCCCACGCACTAATTCGTTTGTCCGGCGCGTAGCCTTTCATCGAGAAGATCTCGTCTTCATCGCCGCTTTCGCCGACAGCCGTAGGAGCTTCAACAAGCTCTATTTCGATTAAGAGATCGGCGTCTGCATCTGCGGGTCCTAGAGTAATCTTGTAGGGCCCTATTCGAACGTCGGCGTCTTGATCAATAGAGAGGTCACGACGACGAATAAGTGCCCCATCTACTCGCACGCGGTAATCCGTGCTCGCTTCAATCCGAGCCTTTTCTGGAGTTCTACAAATGAGGCGTGCATGATGAAGTCCAACACGCAAATCCGGCAGATGCACATCGCAATCTGTCGCGCGCCCAAATGTGACATTGTCCTTATCGTAGATCGTCGGCCTGACAGTAATGCGACCGCCAGGACGTCGTCGAATGAATTCAACTCGTATCGCCATTACTGAATCACCAGAAGAAGAAAACGCTGACGATATGCGCAACGAGAGCGGCGAGAAGCGCAAAGGCCAGCGGAACGTGAAAGTGTAACCATAAACGAAGAAGGGTTGTAAAACGGATGTGCCTGCGAGTGCGCAACAACAGGGCGTTTTTGCGCTCCAGGATCGCCATTATGTCTTCAAGCGGGCGACGCATTTCTTCCGGCGCCGATGGCGCCGCATGGCGCAGACGTTTGAGGGCGTGGGTTGTGGCGCATCGCTTTTGCGTGGCGGAGATCGATGTGAATAGACCCGGACGTATCTTGGTTTTGCTGATGGCGCGTTTTACTTCCCGCACATACGCCGGATCAAGGGGCTGGGCTGCTTCCCGCAATTGACGGTCGATGCTACGGATCGCCGTCAGCAGTTCAGCCTGGCTTCGTTGCGCGCGATTGTCGCTCATGCGCCGTGGCGTCGTCGCATAGAAATAAACGCCGTAGAAACCCGAAATGATCACGAACACCATCAGCGTATAGGCAAGAGTGTGCACATTGAGGCCGAATTGAAAACCGGTGTGCAATGTCGCCAACACCAACAGTGACGCCCCTAGATAAACATGCGCAGACGTCCATCCTTTCAGGTTCCAATGACCAGGCGTTATTGCGCGTTTGCGCAAACCAATAAGCATTAGCCAGACGATCAAAAGGGTGGAGATTGTCCCGAGTGTATAGCCGTACCAGGTGCCGCCATTGTGTCGTGGTTCGACATCGACGAACAGATAAACAATGATGCTCACGATGCTGATAACCACAGCCGCCTTCAAGTAGCGATACCGTTTGTGGCGGAGAAAGCCTTCATGTCGGATGGGCGTATCCGAAGATTGGGTATGACTATCGAGCGCTGTCATAGTGTCTTTAATCCTGCGATCCGCTGGCGATCTGCAGATAATCGTCGGGTGAGATTCGTATAGCCGCCCCTGTGGGGCACGCGCGTACGCATGCCGGCCCGCCTTTTATGCCGGCGCACATGTCGCATTTAACGGCGAGTTTCGGTGCGGTTTCGTCTTTTTTCTTGTGGCTATCGACCCATTCTCGTTTCGGTTCTCCGGGGCCTGGCCCGACGCCAAACGCCAGCCAAGAAAAAAGGCCGGGCTTTTTCGGCGGTACCGCTGCCATTTGAATCACACCGTACGGGCAGTTGCGTTCGCAATTACCGCACCCGATGCATTTATCGTCGATGAAGACTTCGCCGTCAGGACCGCGATGGATGGCGTCGGGAGGGCAATCGGTCATACAATGTGGATGTTCGCAATGACGACACGATGTCGGCACATGAAGATAAGCATAGGTGTTGCCCGCTTCCCGATCCAGTCGAGAGATCCCTTCGTGAATTTCTGCGCAAGCCACTTCGCAGTTGTCGCACCCTATGCAAAGAGTTTCATCAATAACCAGGGCGTCAGTAGCTTCGCTCAATCCCTCCTGTTCCAAAAGGAATCTTGCGATCGAACTATGCATGTCAACGACAGATGAAAAACTTTCACGCTTCGCTTCGATATAGTCATTGACGCGACGGCGTTGTGCGACTTGTTTTTCGACGGTTTGACGAAATTCAGAATTTTCGGCTAATAGGCGTTCAAAAACCTCACCCGGCAATTTTACCACTTCCGATTTAATCGCTGCACGGACAGTAGCCGTCCTATAGCCATCGTAGAATAGCGACATTTCCCCGACATAATTGCCGGCGAGGATATAAGACAGAAAAACGTCTTTTCCGCCGATTTGTTTTTCTACGACGGCGCTGCCGGAGCGAATGATGTAAATGTCCGTCGAGTGATCCCCCTCGTTGATAAACGCCTCGCCGGCTCTAAGGGGGATGATCTCCGAGCGCGAGAGGATTTCACCAACATCGTGCGGCGTGAGTACGCGGCCGAAAATTTGTCCGATTTGCCGTTCCATCGACAGGCGTTCCATGCGCCGTTTCACGCCTGGTACGGATGCGATCAGTTTCAGGGTCGCATTGCGTGGAATTTCGAGCAGCATCGTCGGTTCGCCAGCGCGTACCGTGGCGGTGCGCCGTCGGCCGGATATTAAACCCAATTCACCGAAGATCGAGCCGGCTTCAATGGGCACTGTTTTTTTCTTATCATTGGGATCTATTTCAACGCGTACCGAGCCGTCAATGATGGCGAAAATCGACGAACCGATGTCATTTCGGTTGACGATCACCTCGCCGAGTCTTTTGTAATGCGTCATTGAAGTCAAAAGAAATTCACGCATCTGCAGTGGCGAGACGTCTTGAAGAATCTCTACGCCGGTGCGGATATAATCGAGCCACTCGTCGACGCTGCGGTGTACCGACGCTTTTTCGAAGAGCAGTTCGAGCAGCGGTGTGTCAGGCGGTTGCAGGTCAGTATTGCCAGCGATGAATTCGACGACGTCGTGGCCCTGGTTCATGCAGTGTTTGATCAGAGGAAAACCGGCAAGCGCGCCGATAATATATAGGCCGGGCACGCTGCTCTCATATTGGGCTGAGAGTATTGGAAACGCTTCTCGGTCAGGGCCAGTGAACTCGACGCCCGCCGCTTCGACGAATTTCCGCGGTGGGGCTGCGCCAAGTCGAGCGATGACGCGATCACAGGCGAGCCTTGCCTCGCCATCCTTGGTGTCGACAACGGCAACCCACGGATTTTCGCCAGATCCACCCTTTTCGATTCGGAGAAGTGAAGCCTGAGTAATAAAATCGAGGCGGCCGTCGTCACGCGCCTTATGAAGGGCTTGAACATTGGCTTCTTTGGCGCGCGGAAATCCGTCAGCGCGCTGAAGGAGCGTGACGAGGTTGCCTTGTTCGGGATCAGCGGCAAGGCCTAATGCATTCTCGATACCTGCATCGCCGCCGCCGATGACAACGATGTGCTCGTCGAAATATTCCTTTGGATCATCAAGTTGATACTGCACGAAAGGTAAATCGCCGCCAGGCTGAGAGACCTTGTTCGGGTTGCCTTGCACGCCAATCGCGAGAACGACAAAATCGGCGGTAATGGTTTCACCATCGGCCAGGGTAAGCTGGAAATTCCCCTGCGATCCTTGGATCGATACAATATCAGAATTTAAACGCACATTGATTTTCAGGGCGTCGGCGCCATCGTCCCACCGGTCTATGATACTCTCGCGGGAACCGGCCTCAAATGCGACGTCGCTGCGTAGCGGCAGCTGATCCGGTGTCGCCATAATATATTTGCCGCGCTGATATTTATAGATCGTGTCGGAAAGGTGCGACGTCTTTTCCAAAAGAATGTGCGATATTCCACGAGCGGAGGCGCGCGCGGCGGCGCTCAACCCGGCAGGGCCTGAACCGACAATTGCGACTTTGAAACTCTCCAAAAGCCCTGTTCCCCCACCTGCCGCCGCCTTGATAATACCCGACAAACGATATGCAATCTAGCATATGACATTCATCTGTATTGGTAATATTAGCGGTCTTCGCGATGTGGATGATGTTATGGCCGCTTGTGTTGTTATTGTCGACAAAGATTAGATTCGGTCTTAGATTTCTCACAATCCATTTGTGCCATTTGTGCGGTGCGTCATATATATTTATGTCCGCACCGAAATTTTTACCAATCCGTCTCCTCGATTAAGGTTGTGTTCTCGGCTTATCTTTTCCACAAGTAGCGGGCTTTGGTGATTGTGCTGCTTTCAAACTACGCTTAAAGTCCTGATATATTTGTTGGTCATGCAACCAGTTAGGGGAGACTTGTGTGAAAAACAACGCCTTGATTGTCGAGTGATTTCAAATCTTCAGGCGCCAAATCAACTCTTCAAATGAGATTTGAAAGATAATGATCCTGTCTGATATCCAATTTATATTTTTGTTGTTGATAATCTTTCAGCTCAAGCATTTCCTTGGTGATTATGTTTTCCAAACCGCTTGGATGGTGAAAGGTAAATCGATCCCGGGGCTGGGTTTCGTTTTTCCTCTATCGGTGCATGTTTTCATACATGCCAGTCTAACACTGGTAATTGTGATTATTGTAGATATTAGTTTATGGTATCTCTTCCTTTTCGATTTTGTGGCGCATTTCGTACTGGATCGATTGAAATCCGGGCCGCGTTATTTTGGAAGGTTTACAGATTTCAATAAGCAATCATTCTGGATACCGTTCGGTTTTGACCAAATGGGGCATCATCTCACCCATTATACAATTATTTTATGGATTTATTTGCATCGCTTCTAGGCGCTCATTGCGTCGTTATATCCAGTCACGCTGGATGTAATGGTTGATGCAGTTCGAGGGCTGAAGGAAAATAGTTGTGCCAATGGACACAAGCGTGCATATTCATTTTCTGAGTGCGTAAAGGAATTCTAACCTTGACTCAACACAGACGGGACAGGGCGCGTCGGTGCGAGCTAATTACACTCAGCGGTAAACTGAGTGCATAATTCGAATTGACCGAATTTGGGTAGAATTTTTACGTGCACTGCGGTCTGACCGTAGGGGGGATAATGCTCGCTTTACGAAATTTGGGCCCATTTGCGGTCTTCAGCATTTTCTGCATGGGCTTGTTGTTGAGTTCAAGCATTTCATTTGCCCAAGAGCCTGAGGAATCCGCACGGGAGGCAGTTGAGCGCGATTTACGGGCGGTTGATGAGCGTGACGCTACGCAGGATGACCGTCTAGACTCTACAATTTCATTTGAGCGCGTCCTCGCCGCACCTGACGACGTGCAGCTCAATCTGGCTTATGCACGCGAGCAGATCGCCGCCGGAGATCTTAAAGAGGGCAGTGCTACACTTGAGCGCGTGTTATTGCTGAATCCGGAACTCGGTCAGGTTCGTGTCCTTTACGGGCTTGTTCTTTACCGGTTGGGTCTGCTTGATCGTGCGCGCTTTGAACTTGAGACGGCGCTTAAAAACGGAGATCTATCAACGACGGTGCGCACCGAGGCGGAAGTCTATTTAAAGAAAATCAAACGCCAGCTGCGTACAACGCATGGATCGCTCATCGTTACAACTGGCGTTGAATGGGATCAGAATCGTAATCAAGCGCCTTCGAGCGGGCAAATCCTTTTTGTAGATATTCCCCTACCCGCAGGGGCGCGGAATGGGGATCTTGCATATATAACCTCTGTTCAGGGAAACATCAGCCACGATCTTGGTTTTCAGGATGGCCATACGCTCAACGGTGAAGCCGCCTATTACCGGTCGAATAAAATAGAAGTTGACAGTCTCGATCTCGACGCTGTGACGGCGGCGTTCGGTGGAACATGGTATTCGGGACGAATGTCGGTCACGCCGCGGCTGCGCGCCGGACAGTTCTGGCTCGACGACAATGACTATTTGCGGACGTTAGGCGGTGAAGTTGAAGTCATTATGCGATGGCGCCAGGATCTAAACTTACATCTTGTTGTTCGCGGAGAAGACGAAGACTTTCGTGTCGTACCTAATTTCCTCGCGGCGGCATTGCGCTCTGGACGGCGAATAAGTACGCGTGCGGGCGTGACATGGCGCGTCAGCCCAACCCAGTCGATCCGGGTTGAAGGTCTTTACATGGACAAAAAGGGAGAAACCGGCTTCGAGTCATATGACCGATACGGCGGTTACGCACAGTATAGTCGATTGTACAGACGCGGAGCATTTACGCAGATCGGATTATGGGCTGAAAACTCTGACTATGACGCCAGTGACTCTTCTTTCGTAAGTGTTACCGAACGCAGTGAATGGCTTTATCGCGCGCGCGTTACGGCGGGCGCGCCACTATCTTTTTTTGCTCCCGGACTCAGCATGCCCAAGGCGGTTTCGGACATCAACCTGATCGCACAATATGAATATGAGACAGTAGATTCGAATATTACTAATTTCGATTACAACACACATAAAGTAAGTTTACTGCTTTCGAAGCGTATTGCGTTTTAATGGGGGATACCATGCTTCAGGTTACAGAGATTTTAAAAACTGGATTGAAGCAAGTCGGCGTTGCTTTGATCCTTGCTGTGACGTCCCTTGCGGCGCACGCGGCGGAATGTTTCGATCGGCAGACAGATGATCCAAAAGCTGGTGATGCAACTGCCGTTGTAGGTCCAAGCGTGGGTGTGCTTAGGGCGAGCACGGATGGATTCTTACGTCCTGACGCCGGGGATGATTTATTCACCGGAGATCGTGTGCGCACTGGGGCGGATTCGCATCTTCAACTCAAATTGTGCGACTGGAGTACTTACACATTTTCCCCCGATAGCGAGTCGGATATCAGCGAGTTTTTCGATGAGGATGGCGTGGGCCGCCGACGTGTGATCAACTTTTTGCGGGGGGGATTCCGATTAGCCTCAGGTCGCGACACGGAGCCCGGCTCGACCGAGGTGGAAATTCAAGAGTCCGGCGTCACCATGGGCGTGCGCGGTACAAATGTAATCCTGGTTGAACTCGACGGAGTCGTTTATGCCTTGCTGGAGGGGCCGGCGCGTGAAAATTCCGGTCTTTCACCACAAGGACTCGTTGATTTCTGGGAAGGTAACAGTGAAGCGATTATTTCGCGCTTGAAGCGGCCAGGGTATGCGGTGCGAATTGATGCAGACGGCGTGTCTTCGCCGTTTCGTGCGGATAGAGAACTTTTGCAACGAATCTACGGGGCTTTCGTCGCTTTGAATCAGGAAACCGATGGTGAATTGACCGACGGCGCTGGCGACCCATTAGATAATTCCGGGCAGGGCGGACAAGAGGGCGTCTTCTTTCAGCAGGTTGTGGTCAAGGAAGGTAATCAGAAAAACGAAAATACAGAAAATAACCCCGAACAACCGGTCCTAAATGGCATTACACTTGAAGAACTG
>JAJFFW010000112.1 GCA_021776435.1 Parvularculaceae bacterium
CCAAAGCCACAGATAATGCCAATATCGCCAGCCGTAAAATCAGCGCGATGCTTGTGAAAAGAAATAATCGATCCTGCCGAAGATGTGTTGGCGTATTCGTTGAGCACGACCGGCGCCTCATCACGTGTTGCATCACGACCTAAAACCTTGCGTGCGATAAATTCGTTCATTGCCAGATTGGCTTGATGGAGCCAGAAACGTTTTACGGTGTCGGGGGCGATCTCAAGATCTCTTAAATGCGACGATATCATCGCGCCGACCATCGGCACCACTTCCTTGAACACCTTTCGCCCTTCCTGAAAGAAGAGTTTATCTGTGTAGGGATTGGTTTGTGGATCGGCGGGCGCGCCTGTCTCACGTTCGCAGCGATTGAGAAAGCCAAAATTGTTGCGGATATTGTTAGAGAATTTCGTCTTCAGGCGTGTGCCAAGAATTTCCCAGGCTTCTCCCCTGAGTTGGCTATCTGTGTGTTCAAGGATGACAGCGGTCGCGACGTCCCCGAATATGAAATGACTATCGCGGTCGCGGAAATTCAAATGCGCCGAGCAAATTTCAGGATTGACCATCAGTATTCGTCTGGCGCCATTACGGATGAGTCCGGCCGCCGTCTCAATCCCGAACGCGGCGGAGGCGCAAGCGACGTTCATATCAAAGCCAAAGCCGTCGATATCGAGAGCGTCTTGAATTTCGACGGCAATCGACGGGTAGCCGCGCTGCATGTTCGATGCCGCACAAATGACGCCGTCAATGTCACTCGGTTTCAAGTCACCGGCGCGTAACGCGTTGCGAGCGGCGTTGACGGCGATCTCAGCAAGCAATGAAAGGTCTTCGTTTGGGCGCGGCGTAAATTTTGGCGTCATGCGGTGGATGTCGAGCACCCCGCCTTTGTCCATGACGTAACGCGACTGGATGCCTGACGCTTTCTCGATAAACTCAGCTGAGGATTTTTGAAGGGGTTCAATCTCCCCGGCTGAGATTGCCGTCGCGTTCGCCTCGTTAAATTGATCGACATAGCCGTTGAAGGCCTCCACCAGCTCGTCATTGGAAATCGAATGGGGAGGGGTAAAAAGGCCGGTGGCGACGATACGCACGTCGTTTTTAATAAGGGTCATGGGCAAACTCTCAGGTCACGTCATCGAAAAGCATGGGCGATAGGCCAAGTCTTTTAACCGGCGCACAGTGCCCGTCTCGCCAAAGCGACGCAACAAAATCTAGCCACGGGTGAGGGATTGCACGGATTTGTGACGTGGGCAGCCCGTTTCATGGTCGTTGATCATGCCGACCGCCTGCATGAACGCGTAGACGATGACCGGGCCGCAGAATTTAAACCCACGCGCTTTCAGCGCTTTGGCCATAGCCTCGCTCTCCGGCGATTTTGCCGGTGCGTCCTTATAGGATTTCCAGCGATTGACGATCGGTTGGCCATCGACAAACGCCCAGAGAAAACCGGAAAAGCCATCCTGCTCTTCTTCCATCAGTTTAAGGAAGGCTCGGGCATTGCCGCGCGAAGCCTCGATTTTCGTACGCGAGCGGATAATGCCCGCATTGCCCATCAATTTCTCAACGTGTTTTTCGGTATAGCGGGCGATTTTTTCAGGTTCGAATCCGTCGAACGCCTTACGAAAATTATCGCGCTTATAGAGGATCGTGCGCCATGAAAGCCCGGCCTGAAACCCGTCCAGGATGAGCTTTTCAAACAATGCACGATCATCATATTCAGGGACGCCCCATTCTTCGTCATGATACTGACGATAAAGCGGGTCACCTGGCGGCGCCCAAAGGCAATGAATGTGATCTGTCATCTCTAGATATGATGAAATAATTTCAGGAGCCAGATAACAAGAATAATGATCTGAACGAGAAAGAGCGCGAACCGCAAACGCACGAACATATTGCTCGTCGAAATCAGATGCACGACCGACTGACCGAGTCGGGCGCCCAAGAAAATATAGGCCAACCCATCGGTAAGCATCGTTTGGTCGGTGGCGATTGCATAAAGCAGAATCACGCCTGCGATCGGCAAGTTCTCATAGCAATTGGCGTGCACACGCGTCAGGCGCTTGGCGAAGCCTTCCACGTCCTCGCCGGACGCTTGGAAGGCATTGGGCGCGCGCTCACGGTTGACCACTTTGATGGTGCGTAGCGCACCCAGACTTGCAAGCATGAGCAATGTCCAGGCGGTATAGCTCAAGAGTACGGTGGCGGTAGCGGTCATCGGTGGTCTCCAATCATTTCCGGATCTGTATGATGCCTTCGGGCAAAATAGATTTCCTATCGAGTTTGTGGTCCATCCTTCGAGGCCCGCTGCGCGGGCGCCTCAGGATGAGGGTAGAATATGTAGCAAATACAGCGTCAACTCGCGCCGCCTGTCAACAAACTCATTCCTCATCCTGAGGTGCAAGTGCTCCGGATTTTATCCTGAGTGCGAGCCTCGAAGGATGGGCAAAGCGTTCTGCACCTGCATAATATTGCTCGTTGATATTAAGCTTAAACGCGTTCGAGCCAGTCGGGAATGGTGATTTGCACCTCTTTGCCGGCGATCGTTACCGCATCCCCCCGCTCTTTCGCCGCGGCCAGACGGTCAAGCCGGATCAGCGCCAGCGCTGCTCCGCTCGTGGCTGACAAAGCCTGCCCAAGCGTCGATGACCCCGCTATGACGTCGGTTCCCTTGGACGGGGCGTCGCCGTCGAAATGCAACAGCAATGTCCGCTTGCGGATTTCTCCCTTGCGTTTCATGCGGCTTGTGACTTCCTGGCCGACGAAGCAACCCTTTTGATAGCTGACGCCGTTCAGCGCATCGTAATTGACATCAAGCAGGAACATCTCGTCGGTGTCAAAATCCTTGCTGAATTCAGGAACGCCGAGTTCTATCCGGCGGCGATCATACTCCGCGCACGCTCCAATTGGCGCGTGTGGCGCCAAGGCGGCTTCAACCGCCGGGCGCGGGCCGATGAGGCGCTGGCCAAGAGCCGGCAAGCGCGGATCGTCAAATCGAATAACGCCGTCCGCTGCGATCGCACGCTCTCTGTCAAATACGACTCCGGTGAGCCAGCCCTCGAGAAGGGCCAGTTCGACATGTGCGCGCAGCTTATAGAGTGAAAGTCGTTTCAAAAGCGCCGGCGCATGCGCGGCGTCGCATTCCAGCAGGAAGCCGTCATCCCGGGCGATCATGAAAAAGTCGAACAGAATTTTGCCCTGCGGGGTCAGCAGAGCGGAAAATGCCGCCGCCTGTTCTTGGCCTAGGGCGTCCATCCCGGTGACGTCCTGGGTCACCAGCCCGTGCAGAAAGCTGTGCGCCTCCGGCCCGGCGACCCGCAACACAGTGCGGTTTTCAAGAAGGGCGCAATTGAATTCGGTCATAAGGGCTGGTGTAGGCCGCTGCGTCAGGCTTGTGAAGGCGTTTGCCGCGCTTGTGAGAAGTCGATAGAAAGCCCTATGGCCAAAACATTCGATCTCATTGTGCGTGGCGGCGTGGTGGTGAACCACGACGGCCCCAATGCCGACGGCGCCTATGACGCGCGCGATGTCGGTGTGCGCAACGGCAAGATCGCTGAAATCGGTGATCTCTCCGGGGCCGATGCGGGCGAAGTGATCAACTGCACGGGGCTGCACGTCCTGCCCGGCGTTATCGACACCCAGGTGCATTTCCGCGAGCCCGGCGCGACCCACAAGGAAGACCTTGAGACCGGCTCGCGCGCCGCGGTGCTGGGTGGGGTGACTTCGGTTTTTGAAATGCCCAACACCAATCCGCTGACCACGAAGCGGGAAGCGATTGAAGACAAGCTCGCGCTTGCCCGAGGCGAGGGCGCCCAGAGTGAGGGCGGTCATGGCGGCATGTTCTGCGATCACGCTTTTTATGTGGGCGCGACGCATAACAACGCCCGCGACCTCGCAGAGCTTGAAAACTTACCGGGCGTGTGCGGCGTGAAGATTTTCATGGGCGCCTCGACCGGCGATCTTCTGGTTGCGGATGATGACGGGGTGCGCGACGTGCTGCGACATGGGCGGCGCCGCGTCGCGGTGCATTCCGAAGACGAAGAGCTGCTGCGCGCTGGCAAAGAAAAAGCCCGCGAGGGCGACTGGACCTCGCACCCCGAGGTGCGCAGTGTTGAAGCGGCGGTGCGCGCTACGGCGCGGCTCATCGCGTTGGCGCGCGAGACCGGGCGGCGCATTCATGTGCTGCATATTTCAACGGCGGAGGAAATTCCGTTGCTCGCCGCTGCGAAAGACATTGCGACCGCAGAAGCGACGCCGCAGCATTTAACGCTCAGTGCGCCTGAGTGTTACGAACGCCTCAAGGGTCTAGCCCAGATGAACCCGCCGATCCGCGATGGGCGTCATCGGGGCGCGCTTTGGGCGGGCTTGCGCCAAGGCGTGATCGACGTGATCGGGTCGGATCATGCGCCGCACACTCGGGAAGAAAAAGCCAAGCCCTATCCGGCCTCACCATCCGGCATGCCCGGCGTTCAGACGCTCGTACCGGTGATGCTAAACCATGTTGCGGAAGGCCGGCTCAGCCTGGCGCGCTTTGTCGATCTGACATCGCATGGCGCCAACCGCATTTTCGGGATCGCCGCAAAGGGGCGCCTGGCGGTCGGGTATGACGCTGACTTGACGATCGTCGATCTAAAACGCCGCGATGCCATTACAGATGCATGGTCGGCGACAAAATCGGGCTGGACGCCGTTCGATGGAATGACTGTTACGGGCTGGCCGGTCGGCACAATCATCCGTGGACGGCGGGTGATGTGGGAAGGCGAGATTATCGGCCCTGCGGCGGGTAAGCCCCTGCGCTTTCAGGAAACGCTTTAGTCGCGACGGATGCGCCTCACTCATTGGTCTCGCGGAGCGCGGTGGAAAGGCGGGCGACAACCGCTTCACCCTCGGCGGCGCGGCTGGCGGCGTAATCGCGCGCCGCGCGGTCGCAATCGGGAAAGCGCGTCTGTGCGCTTTGATAGCCGGCGTTGAACGCCTTCACCATGCGTTCGCGCGCGTCGAATTGCGGTTCTTCCAGGTCGACCAGTTTTTTCATGCGCTCGCGCCAGGCGTCGGCTTCAAGCTGCGGTTCGCAATTGCGGCGAATGTGATGCAGCTCGCCAAAAATCCCAGCGAGGGACGCCAGATCGTCTAACCGGCGTTTATAATCGGCATAGTCGGCGCTGGCCGGGCCGACGGCGGCGAGCACCAGCAGCGCGGCAAGGAGAGGGGCGAAGGGTTTCATCAGGTTTGGCATATAGCGGGTGATTATAACGGCATTACGACGTCAGGGCGATTCAGTTCGCGATGGAAGATGGAAGGGCGAACCCTGTCCACCGTCTCCACTGTCATCCCGGGGCGCTCCGTAGGAGCGAACCCGGGATCCATTCCGCCGCCGTCTCCTCCTGCAACACCGTAAGCGAAATGGATCCCGGATCGGCTTCGCCGTCCGGGATGGCAGAAGAAATTGACGCGGCCGCAAGCTACGCCCCCCGGGTGGCGCGGACCTCAGCGGCGCGGCGCACCGCGCCGCGGGTCTTGTCCCAGGAGAGTCGCGAGAGCGCTTCCTCGACGGTGACAAACTCGGCTTCGGCGGCGTCATCGCCAGCGACAGGGTCGCCGGCGCGCCACTCGGCGATGTAATCGACCATCAGCGTATGAGTCAGGAATTCGCCGTCTGCTTCTTGCGGTAGGGCTTCGAAGACGTCGATCAGCGCGATGATGTCGATCTCAAGCCCGGTCTCTTCGCGCACCTCGCGATGGACAGCGTCTTCCAGTTTTTCGCCGTAATGCAGTCCGCCGCCGGGGATCGACCAATGCCCTTTGAACGGCGCTTTGCCGCGTTTGATCAACAGCACTTCGGGTCCACGAAAGACCACCGCGCCGACGCCGATGAAAGGGTGATTGCGCGTCATGGGCGCATTCTCGCTTTGCTGAGGCGTGTTATACCAAGACGCATAGATTGTGACTTATACAGCGTACACGGACTATTCACCTCTCCCCTTCGGGGAGAGGTCGGAATTTGCTCCGTCCGCGAATGCGGACAATCTAAAGAGCAAATTCCGGGTGAGGGGGAAGGTGAGTCAGAGATTTTCACGGACTCCTCTTCCCCCTCATCCGGCGCTTCGCGCCACCTTCTCCCCGATGGGGAGAAGGGTATTTAAACGCACTGGCATAGTGTCTCATCAACACAGACTGACATCAAGCCGC
>JAJFFW010000113.1 GCA_021776435.1 Parvularculaceae bacterium
AAGGCGTTAGAGTAAGCCGGCGACAGAAGGTTTGCCAGTAGCGGAGTATCACCGCCCCATGTCTAAGGTTTCGGTCCTGATCGTCAATTATAATTCGGGTGACCGTTTGAAGCGGTGTCTCGAATGTCTGGACGCCCAGACGTTCCCCGATTTTGAAATCATCGTCATCGACAATGCCTCGAGTGATGATTCCGTCGAGTGTGCATCCGAGCGGGTGAATGGCTTGGCGGTGCGCTTCATAAACGCCGGTGAAAATCTCGGCTTTGCGGTGGCCAACAATCTCGCGGCGTTGGAAGCCTCGGGGGAATGGCTCGTTTTTCTCAATCCTGACGCATATGCGAGGCCAGATTGGCTGGCGCGACTGATGGCGGCTACCAAACGATACCCATGGGCGGATGCATTTGGCTCGACACAGCTTGATGCTGACGATGCCTCACGAATCGATGGCGCAGGTGATGTCTTTCCGGTGTTTGGCGCGCCCTATCGGGGACACTCCGGCTGGCCGGTCGAAAAATTGCCGCCAGATGGGGAATGTTTCGCCCCATGCGCCGCCGCAGCGCTTTATCGGCGTACGTGCTTTGAGGCTCTGGGAGGTTTTGACGGGAGCTTTTTTTGTTATGGCGAAGATGTTGACCTCGGGTTTCGACTCCGTCTTGCAGGCGGCAGGGCGGTTCAGGTTGCCGACGCTGTGATCCTCCATGAGGGTTCAGCCATTACCGGCCGCGCCAGCGATTTCACTGTCTATCATGGAAATCGAAACAGCATCTGGACCGCTTATAAGAACATGCCAGGGTTTTTGTACTGGCCGCTCTTGCCAGTCCAGCTTGTGGTCAGTTTTTATTATTTGTCGCGCTCCTGGACTGTCGGCATAGGCCCGGCTTATTGGCGGGCACTAAAAGATGGATACGGAGGGCTGTACGCTCTGCGTCGCAAGCGCCGCGAGATTCAAGCTAAACGCAAAGCCTCATTGTTCTCCATGATGCGAGCCTTCACCTGGTCGCCGTTAAAAATCCTGCGCCGCCAGGCGGCGTTGCAGCCAATTAAACCCCTCGACGCCGACCGGCCTCAACCCAGTGAGGCCGCATAGCGCCAGATGACGTTACGGTGTTGGAGGAACCAACAGCCGCGAAAGCGAATTTTAAACACGGATGTTACGGGTGGGTCGATCGGCGGCTTAGAAGGCGAAAATGACGGTGGCCGGTTTCGTTTGAAATTCGTTTACAGATAATGATTAAGCAATATTCACCAGCGAGGGCGCAATATGTCTAGGGTTGTCACGATCTGCACAACTGGCTAATAACAACGTTAGAAGGTTGGCGGTTATATAAGGCTGTTAGGGATGGCGGGGGACGATGTATTTCTATCTCGCTGGTCTGATGATGACTTGAGTGCAAGGCTCGATCTTAATGCGCATCTCGGGATTGCCGAACTTGGTTGGTTCGAACCATTTCTTCGCGCAAACTCCTGGTTTCTGAGTGAAGATGAAATACTCGCGCGCGTCGAAACCGTCGGCTCTGCGCCAGAAGTGCTGCCGTATAGCAAAGAAGTTGTGCGATGGGTGATCGATGCATTGCACGATCGGCGACCGTTTTCTCTGATACGCCTTGGTGACGGCGAGGGAAATCTTTTGACTTGGCCGCTTTATCCGGAAACTCCAGCCCTGAATGGTGTGGCCGCCAAGAAAATTCTAGATCTGCAGACAATTCCGGTCGCTCAATCTGAAGAAATATTCAAATCGCTGGCAAACGGCATTTTTACATCTATTGTGGAGGCGGATGTTGTCGGAATCGTGGGGCTATTCCGGTTGAAGCGGCGGACGATTGATGAACGCTGTGCAGGTTTTGCAAAAGATCCTCGCGGTATTTCGGGGCATCACCGCCTGGTTTATTTCTTTGCTTGTCAAGCTGAGCGCTTCATTCACAAACGGCTGCTTTTTTGCTCGGCGCACATCTATTTTGCCTTCTTAAATCATCTTCAAATTCTAGGGCAGGCTGCGCGGGAAATTTTATGTATAACTAACCAGGCACAGGCAGTTGATGTTGTCCAAAAACACGTGCGAGATAAGCCGGTTCATGGCATCAACCTCGACGAGATATTTCCGCCCAAACTGGGCGGCTACAGTTTAATTGATCTCGGCTCAATTCTTGACGAAGCCATACCTGAACCACTTCCGGGTCGCTTGGTGTTGATCGGGGCGGGACCATTAGCAGAAGTATTTTGCACACGGATTAAGCGTCGCGGTGAGGTTGCGATCGATATTGGGAGCGGGTTTGATCTTCTCGTGGGGAAGGAGACTAGACCTTTCCATCGAGCGGTTAAGACTGACGAGAATTATCGTGCGCGCTTTTGATGCGCGTATGAATATTTTCAGTGTATTGCCGGATGATTGTGGCGACGCCTTCATTGACGAGGAGTTGCCTTTGGATAAATACCACGTTGTGTTGACGGTCTGCCTCGCAGTCTATCATTATCGGGACCAGGCCGTGGCCTGCTAGTATGGATTCAATGTTTTTGTTCAAAATTTGTCCATTCCAAAACGCGTAATCTTCAACTTCAATCATTAACGAATTTACTTGTGGCAAAACACGCTTGCCGCCTTCTAACACCTGTTTTTGCGCTCCCTCGACATCGATCCAGAGACAAAAACTCTCGCCCATATGCGCGATAGCGCGATCGAGCGTTGTCGCTGGAATTTCGACCATTTCCGATTGGACCGCCGTATTCGCGCGGAGATTTATGCTGCTGATGGCGTTAATTTGACCGATCACGCCGGTCAGTAGCCCGACGACGATATGAAACGACACCGTACCATCGATATCTGCGACCGCTTCATGGCGGTAATCGATACCGAGCGAGGAAAAATCTGTGCGAGATCGGAATTGTTCATAGACTTTCGGATTCGCTTCGAAGGCTACAATTTTTGAGGTCGGTAGAGCGGTCCTGATTTTCTGCGAAAATGATGCTTCATGCGCGCCGATCTCGGCGACGACATCGGGGCGTGTCAGCGCGACCAAATTGACGAAGGCGTCTACAAGGTCGCTGTGTATCTGCACACGAACGCCACGACGGTTTGGCGTCTCGGAGATGACGGGATCATCGAAAAGCGTTTGCTGTTGTGGCAGAAAATCATGGGTCATAAAAGCGCAAACATCGATAGCATATAAATTTAAGTACTCAATTTAACATACGAAGGAATATGTCTTTGAAGCAAGATGGATAACGAAGAATTTCGAGCGAACCGGAGTTCCATTTCGTTATCCCTAGTGAGTAGAATTATTAGGATATCGCGCAAATCTAGATTCTGCTAGGCTAGTGGCGCAAATCGCTCGCAGAAGAAAAGAAACGATGTAGTCTAAGAATATGCCAGATACTGAATATCATATCATCACGATGGCGAAAGTGGCGAGTGCTTCGTTTTCAGCCGAACTCAAGGCGACCGGCGCAGCCGTCAAGCACTATCACTCACTGACGAAGTTAAAAATGCTGCTAGGTGAAGACAAAAATGTCATTATTATAACGGGTATCCGGGAATTTGTGGCTCGCAATATATCTTATTTTTTCAAACCTTTACGGATAACTTCACTAATGATTTGGACGAATATTGTTTTGTAGCGCCTGTCGATCAGATCAAAAAAATGAATATGTCGAAGATAATTGATCATTTTTTTGAGAAAAGCTGGCACGCCACACCTATACTTTGGTGGGAAGGTTTTTGTGGGATAATCGGTCAAAAACCTAGAAAATCGCAACTCATCAATGGATTTTATACATTTAATTTCAAAAATGCGAGTATTGTCATGTATAGGGTGGAGGACCTCCCTTCAATTGTGTCATACCCAGCGATTTTGCCAATCAACGATTTGCAAAATAAAAATACTTCCGAAAAGCGTTGGTACTATGATAAGTATAGTGAATTTCTTGAGAAGGTTTCGTTTCCAAAATCTTATTTAAACCACCTATTATTAAGCGCGCCCATGCGGCAAATGTATTCTGAAGAAGAAATTTCTATTTTTTTTTCACGTTACAAAACGCACCCAACTTGGTTTTAGGTTGTGGTTTGATTTAATTGCAGCGCCGGGCGCATTTGATGAGCTGCCAAGTTACCGGCCGAGCCAGCGACTTCACCGTCTATCATGGCAATCGAAACAGCATCTGGACGGCTTACAAGAACATGCCCGGATTGGTCTACTGGCCGCTTCTGCCGCTGCAGATTGCGATCAGTCTTTACTTCCTCGCACGATCATCGACCGCCGGCATTGGTCCCGCCTACTGGCGCGCGTTAAAAGACGGATACGGGGGGCTTTTCGCCCTTCGCGGCAAGCCGCACAGCGTCATTGTTCGATGTGATGAAGGCGCTCACCTGGTCGCCGTTAAAAATCCTGCGCCGCCAGGCGGCGTTGCAGCCGATCACAAGCCGAATAGATGATTCATCCTGCACACAGGATACGACATAGGCCAGTCAAACCGCAGCGAAGTGAAGTTTTTCGGCGCGTATGGGTTCTTGCCCGCGCTTTTCAGTAATATATTGAGACAAATAAAACCGGTTCGCAGCTTTACGGCTTCGGACCGCAACAAAGGCCAAAGCCATGACCCACACGCTGACCGCAGCCGTCATTCAGGCGGGATCTTCACTGTTCAACACCCCGCAAACTATGGAAAAATTTGCCGATCTTTTGGTCAGCGCTGCGGGGGAGGGTGCGAAGCTCGCCGTTTTCCCTGAGGCGTTTATCGGCGGCTATCCAAAAGGATCGAATTTTGGCGCGCCGGTGGGGTCGCGCAGCGATGAAGGCCGTGATTTGTTCCGAAGGTACTTTGAAAGCGCGATCAACGTTCCCGGCAGAGAAACCGAGCGCATCGCGGCGCTCGCCAAAGATCATGCGGTCGACATCGTTGTCGGCGTGGTGGAAAGGGCCGGGAAAGACGAGGGCGGCGGCACGCTTTATTGTACGGCGCTCTGTTTTTCATCTGATGGACGACTGCTCGGCAAGCGGCGGAAACTGATTCCAACAGCGGCCGAACGCATTATCTGGGGGATGGGGGACGGATCTACCCTCTCTGCGTTTGACGCATCTTCTGGACGCATTTCAACCGTGATCTGTTGGGAGAATTACATGCCACTATTGCGCATGTCTCAATATGCTCAGGGTATAGAGTTTTATTGCGCGCCGACGGTGGATGATAGGGACAGTTGGGCGTCAACGATGACAACGATAGCGTTGGAGGGGCGGTGCTTTGTGCTCTCCGCATGCCAATTCATGACGCGGGCTGATGCGCCGGTCGATTTTTCTTCCATTCAGGGTGATGACCCGAAAACAGTATTAATTAATGGCGGCAGTTTGATCATCTCCCCATTGGGGAAAATATTGGCTGGGCCAGACTTTGGGCGTGAAACCATTCTCACAGCAGAACTGGATATGGGCGACATTGCACGGGGCAAGATGGATTTTGACGTCGCGGGCCATTATGCACGCCCGGATGTCCTCGAGTTGCGGGTTCACTACGAGCACAGACACTGCGCCCCTTCGCGCATGAAGGCGTAGCGTTAAGCGTTCAACAAAGTAGCTTTTGCTCTGTACCGCCTGGGAAAACGTAGCTCCGTACTGATTTGGTCGCTTACTTCTTACTGCTCTCTTCTTGTGCATCCGTCCAGTAGGAGACGCAGGGGATCTTCGTAAGATCGCATCGATCAGCATATTTGCGGGCGATTTCGGTGACTTCTTCGAGAAGCCCTTCTTCTAAAGTGATCGGCGTCAACCCAAGCCCCAGCAGACGTTCGTTTTCGACATGCAAATCGTTTTCGGCGTCTTCCTTGCGCGGATTGTTGACATATTCGATTGTTGCGCCTGTTTTTTCGACGACCATTTTCGCCAAATCGCGGACGCGATGCGTTTCAGTCATCTGATTCAAGATACGGACGCGCTCGCCATGTTGGGGCGGTGTTTCGATCGCGAGTTCAATACAACGTACAGTGTCTTGGATATGAATGAACGCACGCGTTTGACCGCCCGTACCATGGACGGTCATCGGGTAACCGACTGCGGCTTGCATCAAAAATCGGTTCAATACAGTGCCGTAATCACCATCATAGTCGAAGCGGTTGATCAGACGTTCGTCTTTTTTGGTTTCTTCTGTCTGTGTGCCCCACACAATGCCCTGGTGAAGGTCGGTCACCTTCAGGCCGTCATTCTTGTTATAGAAGGCGAAGAGCAGTTGGTCCTGCGTTTTGGTCATGTGATAGATTGAGCCAGGATTAGCAGGATAAAGAATTTCCTGAGTAATTTCCTGACCGTCATCCGTCTTGATTATCACCGGCAGATAGCCTTCGGGGATTTTCATCCCAGCGGTTCCATAACCGTAAACGCCCATCGTTCCGAGATGGACGAGGTGCGGATCTATGCCAGACTCGACGATTGCGGCCAGAATGTTGTTGGTGGCGTTAATATTGTTATCAACCGTATAGCGTTTATGGAAGGACGATTTCATCGAATATGGCGCGGCGCGCTGTTCGGCGAAATGGACGATTGAATCCGGCCGAACGTCTTTAATGAGATTGAGCAACCTTGCGTAATTTTTTGCAACGTCGATATGTTCGAAACGCATTTGTTTGCCGGAAACGTCTTTCCAGGCGGCGATACGTTGAGAGACCGGCTTGATTGGGGTGAGGGATTCAACTTCCAACTCGATGTCGATTTTTCTTCGCGAAAGGTTGTCGACGATCGTAACGTCGTGCCCCACATTTGATAGATGAAGCGCGGTTGGCCACCCGCAAAACCCGTCCCCTCCAATGACTAATACTCTCATACTCGTCTCCACACTCATCTCAGCCTTTCCGTCATAAACGCTGGCGGTTCATTGTCCGTGCCTCGTTGATATTCACTTAGATGGCCAGACCGCGCTCATGCAACCCCCGTGGGCCCCTGCAATTGTCCATCAAGTCGGTTGTGGCTGTTTTGTCGCCCTAATTGCACGTTTTAAGAGCACTGTCATAGGCAAATTCGTCTGCCTGCCATTCTCCATTTTAGAAGGCCCCTCGTATCTTCTCAAAACCCTTCACTCTCAAATCCACTTCGACGTTCAAGATCGTCAGGGCTGCTTATGGGGATGTGATCGGGTTCGGCGCTTGTGTCGACCGAGAAACCGGGGCGGATGCGGATGCGCATTGCCTCGCGACAGGACTGGTCAGGACCGATAAAACAGCCATCAGGCTTGACGAACGAGGCTATCGGCTATTTCCTAGCGCGCTGAGGTTGAAGAACCATATTAGTAAGTGACGGGGCGTATCAATGAAATTATCTTCTGCAGGACCTCGCGTCATCGCCCCATTCGTTCTCACAGCCATACTTATTTTGGCTGGGTGCAGCAGCGGCGACGGCCGCAGCGCCCCTCAGGCGCCAACCCCTCCACCTCCGCCCCCGCCTCCGGCTAGTACGGGGCCAACCTTTACGGCTGGCGTTTTTGATCCCGCAAGCGGGTTCAAAGATCGATGTCAGGTTGTGCGTACGGGGGTGGATATCGAAGGCAATTCTTTCCCAGACCTGTCAGGGTCCACCCTCGAGGAGAAGTTCTGGTTACGGTCTTGGACCAATGAAACCTATTTGTTTAACACTGAAGTGGTTGATCAGGATCCGGCCTCAATTGCCGACCGCATAGCTTATTTCAATGTTCTCCGGACAACGGCGCAAACCCCCTCGGGCAAAGACAAGGATGAGTTCCACTTCAATCAGCCGACAGATGAATTTCTTGAGGCGCGAAACTCTGCTCCGCTTGCCGGGTATGGTGCGAGACTTGTCGCCTTCTCGAATAGCATACCGCGGGATTTCCGCGTTCTCTTTACCGAACCCAATTCGCCGGCTTCAGAAGTGATCATGGGCGAGGCGAATTTGATCCGGGGAACCAGAATTCTCGAGGTCGATAATGTTGATCTCATTAACGCCGCCACGCAGGCGGAGATCGATATTCTGAACAATGGCCTCTTCCCGGCCGTTGCGGGTGTGCCGCACACATTTTTGGTGCAGGATCCAAGCGGCTTGCCCCGGACGATTATGATGACATCGGCAGATCTCGCGCCCAAGCCGGTCAATCGGACGAACATCATAGACACGCCAACCGGCAAGGTCGGCTATATACTGTTCAACACATTTAGTCCGTTTGCCTCGGAAAAAGAAATCGCAGACGCGATTACGGCCATGAAGGCTGGCGGAGTCGGTGATGTTGTCCTCGATCTGAGATATAATGGCGGGGGTCTTTTGGCCGTCGCCTCTCAGCTTGGCTACATGATCGCGGGAGACGCGCGAACGGCCAGTAAAACATTCGAGCTGCTCCGGTTCAACGCGGCGGCCGGCAACAGGAACCCGGTCACCGGTGAGCTCAATGAACCGCTGCCGTTCTTCAATACCGGTCTCGGATTTTCGTTGGCGGACGGAACGCCGCTCGATACGCTGGACCTGCCGCGCGTTTTTGTCCTCTCCACCGATAACACGTGCAGTGCGAGCGAGTCGGTTATTAATGCGCTGCGTGGCATCAATGTCGAGGTCATCCTAATCGGCGCCACCACCTGCGGCAAACCCTTTGGGTTCTTCCCAACAGACAATTGCGGTGAGACTTATTTCTCGATTCAGTTCCAGGGCGTGAACGACAAGAGCTTCGGTGATTACGCTGATGGATTTACTCCCACGAACTCCAGCGATCCGTTCGGTGTCCAAGTGCCGGGTTGCGTCGTCGCCGATGACTTCGATACGGAATTGGGCGATGAGACCGAGGCCTTGCTGGCGACAGCGCTCCATTTTCGAGAAAATGGCACTTGCCCATCTCCACCCTTATCGCAAGGGCCATCGGGCGTCACCACATCCTCGGTCGATGATAGCGCGCTCTCCCCAATTGACTTAAGGTCTTCAAAAGACATCATGCAGAACAACCGAGACATGAGGATGCCGGGTTAAAGCGAAGGCGGTGGAAGATGATTAATCTGCGTCGTAGCCCAGGACTGCTCGTCGTGATCGGCGCCAGCATATTGAATGGATGCCAATCCAACGGAACAATGACTTTTGCCACATTGGCAGAGGCGGACAGTCAGACGATGGCGGAACTCAAGTCGGTTCTTGCTGGGGCCATGAATACCGCCAGTGTCGATATTGGGCCAGGCGATCTGACGAAAACATCGACCATTTCAGTTTTACCGCCGAGGCTCAGTCCTGATGAGGATCGGAGCACGGTTACGCCCACTCAGTTTGATATCATTTTGAGAGGCTCCAGCTGTTACGTCGTCCGGCGGGACACCGGGGATGAATACGAACTCAGTGGCGTCTCCTGTCGGGCGCTTGACGGTTAACCTTGCATTCCACCTGATGGCGCAAACCCAAATCATGCATCCATGGTCATGCGCCCCATCTGCATCCACTGCTTGTAATTGCAATCGTTATCGTCGTGTTTTTGGAAATTCATTCGTTTTAGGATGGTAATGGAAGATTGTCACGCGCGCTTACAACGCTCTTACTTCTGCGCAGCGGCTATACTTATGTTCCCTATAGTTCTCTCGAAAGCGTGATTGAGCAAACGAAAGAAGCTCACTATATGGCATTGCGCAAAACGCAAGGTGCAATCCGCAGTGATGCGCCTGAGTGGGAACCATGGGTCATATATTTTCTGCGTGCGCTTCAGCAACAAAAGAAGCGACTTGAAAAAAAGATAGAACGCGAGAAAATTGTCATCGACACGTTGCCGGAACTCTCTGTGCAAGTTCTGGAACTCGTTAAAGAGCATGGGAAAATAACGATAAGCCAGATCGTAAAAATTACAGGCGCAAACCGCAACACAGTGAAGAAACACCTGCAGTCCCTCGTTTCTGTAAACCATCTCACGCAACATGGAACTGGCAAAGGGACGTGGTATGGACGGGCCTAGCCCCAATAAAAATCTGCACGCAGATTAAGAAAAATAGAGTGGAGAGCTGACAGGAATCGAACCGGAAAAACTATTACGTTTCAGTATGTTGTCTGTCTTGCGCCAATTTATGGCCAAAGACCGCAAAAAATAACGCAATAAAATCAATCGATTAAAAATGGTGGAGCTAGTCGGAATCGAACCGACGACCTCTTGCATGCCATGCAAGCGCTCTCCCAACTGAGCTATAGCCCCAAAATAATTTTTTACGGCGCGTCTTTGGGGGACGCGACATCTTGCCAACGCTCAGCTTTCGTCCTTGCTGGTCGGTACAATATCCGACATGTCGTTGTCTTCGTCGTCATCGATGAGCGTATCGTCTTCTTTGACTTTGACGTCGTCTATATCTTCAATATCCGCGAGTTCATCCGCTTCATCGTCATCGTCGCTGTCATCCTCATCGAGGGACGCTTTGCGCGCGCCTTTAGCTGGTTCTGCTTCCTTATCGGCACTTTCAAGTGACGTCTCAGGCGCTTCGGAATTCTCGGCCTTCGCCTTGTTTTCACCGTCCACGGGGCGTGACCGGCGAGGCTTTAGCAAGATCTCCGGAACAAACTCATGCTCGCATTTTGGGCAATGTGCGGGCTCATTGCAAAGATCGTAAAAACGTGCACCGCATTCGGGACAATCACGTTTGACGCCAAGTTCAGGTTTCGTCACGGTCGCTAATCCTCAGCTGAAATTCCTATATTTGGGCCGTGTTGCCATGGCGCGAGACGCCTGTCAAAAGGAATGAACGGGACAGCCCGATTTTCTTGGCGTAAAACAGGCAGATCTAATGGTGGCGACGAAAAATGAAATCGCCGGTTCTTTACGCGCGAGCAGGGCCGGAGCGTTAAATGGCCGAATGCGAGCGCCAGGTGATAAGTCGATCTCTCATCGCGCGATAGTGTTCGCCGCAATGGCGATAGGTGAGACTTCCGTTCACGGCCTTTTGGAGGGTGAGGACGTATTGCGGACCGCCGCTGCGATGCGCGTCCTCGGCGCCGATGTAGAACGAGATCTCCTACCTGATGGCGGAGGGGCAGTCTGGCGGATCACTGGTGCGCCCTGGCAAGCGCCTAAGCGGGCACTCTATTTTGGCAATTCCGGCACCGGTGTGCGGTTGATCTTGGGCGCCGTCGCGGGCGTGGGCGTGTCAGCGCGTTTTGACGGCGATGTTAGCCTACGTGGCCGGCCGATGGGCCGCGTGCTTGACCCCTTGAGAGCAATGGGGCTTCAGGCGTGTGACACGGATGGGCATTTGCCTATAGGAATTGAGCCTAATGGGCGGCTCAATGCCATCGATTATCGATTGCCTACGCCCTCAGCGCAGGTGAAATCCGCTATTTTGCTGGCCGGGTTAAGGGCTAATGGGACGACAATCATACGCGAACCGGTTCCCTGCCGTGACCATACGGAGCGGATGCTGGCGGCCTTTGGCGTTATGCTGGAAATCACCACAGAAAAGGGTGAGCGGGTGATTGCCATGGATGGCGGTCAACGGTTGTCAGCGACAAAGATTATCGTTCCGGGCGATCCGTCATCAGCGGCTTTCCCTGTTGTGGCGGCTGTGATTACGCCAGACTCCGATGTCACCGTTGAAAACGTTCTCGTTAATCCGTTGCGCACCGGGCTTTATATGACTTTGCGCGAAATGGGCGCCGATATCGTTTTTGAAAACGAGCGCATGGAAAATGGAGAGCCGGTCGCGGATATACACACACGCCATTCCGTTTTGCACGGGGTGAACGTTCCAGCGGAACGGGCAGCGTCCATGATCGATGAATATCCAATCCTGTCCGTCGCGGCTGCATTCGCGAAAGGCGAGACCGTGATGGAAGGAATTGCCGAATTACGTGTCAAAGAGAGTGACCGACTCTCGGCCTGCGAGGAGGGATTGAGAGCGAGTGGAGTCAATGTCGAAAGCGGGCCCGATTGGTTACGCGTGATAGGGGATGGTCATCCTCCTAAGGCTGGCGCGCGGGTCAAAACGCATCTCGACCACCGCATTGCCATGAGTTTTCTTGTGATGGGGCTGGCGTCGCAAAACCCGATGGAAATCGACGACGGCGCGATGATCTCCACAAGCTTTCCGACCTTTATGGACGCAATGTTCATGTTGGGTGCTGAAATAAAAAACTTACCGCATTAACCTGCTTGTCAGACACGGCGCCCATGGCGATAAGTCTGGCGCTATGAATATACCTTGCGTCATTGCTCTTGATGGACCCGCCGCTTCTGGTAAGGGCACGATCTCGCGCCTCATTGCGGATGCGTATGGTTTTGCCCATCTCGACACTGGTATGCTTTATCGCGGTGTTGCCTGGCGCATATTGAGCGTCGGTGGCGATCCGGGCGATGACGAACTTGCGGCGCAGAATGCGCGGTCGTTTTCACTCGAAGGCATAAACGAAGGGGATATTCGCACTAAAGAGGTCGGCGCCGCCGCGAGCGTGGTTGCTGCCAATCCTGACGTTCGTGCTGCTTTATTGGAGTTTCAGCGCCTTTTCGCCTCAAACCCGCCGGGTGGCGAAAAAGGCGCAGTTCTCGATGGACGCGATATCGGTACGGTGGTGTGTCCCGACGCATGCGTGAAATTTTTTGTAACAGCAAGCCCCGAGATACGGGCTCATCGGCGATGGCGGGAATTGGTGAAAGTGCAACCGACACTTAAAGAACGGGCGGTTTATGAGGACCTCGTACAGCGCGATGCACGCGATGCGGCGCGGCCGGACGCACCCATGCGCGCCGCTGAAGATGCGGAGTTGCTAGATACTACTGATTTGACTATAGAAGCGGCCTTCGCGGCGGCGCGCCGCGTTATCGACGGCGTTTTCCAGCGTTCTAAAGGCTGATCTGAGCATTTCACCGGGTCCGGTGAGGTCATGTCTCAAATCCAAGATTGGCCTCTGGCGTGAGAGCAATTTCAGGAAAGCGGTTCTTTGTGTCCATCGATCGCGGAATCTTTGCGTCGTCTAATCTTTAACTCGGCTCAATTGTCCGGCCGGCGTTCAGATGAACGTGCAGCCGGAAAGACCGCCGGAAACAACCGGTCGGCATTCAAGCTGAAAATCTGGAGACTTTAAACTCGTGTCTGCAACTGAAACAATGAACCCGACCCGCGATGCGTTCGCGGAAATGCTCGAAGCGTCTCTCGTCGATCGTGCTGATTTCGAAGAAACGGTTGTTAAAGGGATCGTCACCGCCATCGAAAAAGATGTTGCTGTGATTGACGTTGGCCTCAAAACCGAAGGCCGCGTCGCACTCAAAGAATTCTCAACGCCCGGTAAACCGGCCGACCTGAAGGTTGGCGATACAGTAGACGTGTTTGTTGAGCGAATTGAAAACGCCCAGGGCGAAGCCGTAGTGAGCCGCGAAAAGGCGCGCCGTGAGGAAGCCTGGGACCGTCTTGATAAGCAGTTCGAAGATAGCGACCGCGTAGAAGGCGTTATCTTTAATCGCGTTAAAGGCGGCTTTACTGTGGATCTCGGCGGCGCCGTCGCATTCTTGCCTGGCAGCCAGGTTGATATACGTCCGGTGCGCGATGCAGGCCCTTTGATGAATATCCCGCAACCGTTCCGTATTTTGAAAATGGACAAGCGTCGCGGTAATATCGTTGTATCGCGCCGGTCTGTGCTCGAAGAGGATCGCGCTGAACACCGTCAAGAAGTCGTTCGCGAACTCAACGAGGGCGATGAGCGCGATGGCGTAGTGAAGAATATTACGGATTACGGGGCATTTGTAGAATTGGCGCCCGGCGTAGATGGTCTTCTGCACGTTACCGACATGTCCTGGTCACGCGTCAATCACCCGTCAGAAGTTTTGAACGTTAATGACACGATGCGGGTCAAGATTATCAAGATCAATCCGGAAACCCATCGCATATCACTGGGCATCAAACAGCTTCAGCCAGATCCCTGGCAGGGTGTGGCGGTAAAATACCCGGTCGGGGGAAATTTCTCCGGCAAGGTTACGAATATTACCGATTATGGCGCTTTTGTTGAACTTGAGGATGGAATCGAAGGGCTTGTGCACGTCTCAGAAATGAGCTGGGTGAAAAAGAATGTCCACCCTGGCAAGATTGTTTCGACCTCGCAGCAAGTCGATGTGATGGTGCTCGAGGTTGATGAATCCAAGCGCCGCGTATCGCTCGGCCTGAAGCAGTGCATGGATAATCCATGGCAGAGCTTCGCAGAAGAACACCCCGTTGGATCGATCATCGAAGGTGAGGTCAAGAACATTACAGAATTTGGATTGTTCGTTGGTCTTACTGACGAGATGGACGGAATGGTTCATCTTTCCGATCTTGATTGGAGTCAATCAGGTGAGGACGCGATAAAGGATTATCAAAAAGGGCAGACGGTTCAGGCCAAAGTCCTTGATGTGGATCCTGAAAAAGAGCGGATTTCACTTGGTATCAAACAGGTGGGTTCGGATCCGATGGAAGCCATCGGCGAACTCAATCGCGGCGACGATGTCACTTGTACAGTGACGGCGATCGAAACCGGCGGCATTGAAGTTCAAGTGAGTGGTGACGGCGGTCCAAAAGCCTTCATTCGAAAATCTGACCTCTCCAAAGACCGGGGTGAGCAACGTCCTGACCGGTTCGCCGTTGGTGATAAAATCGACGCCCGCGTGACTGGCATGGACCGGGCGACCCGACGTCTCAGCCTTTCGATTAAGGCGCGTGAAGTCGCTGAAGAGAAAGAGGCCGTCCAACAGTTTGGGTCGGCAGATTCAGGCGCATCACTCGGCGACATTCTAGGGGCGGCACTAAAAGAAGGCGGAAATAAAGACTCTTAACCGCTTCTCTTTCTGGTCTAGTTTAAAAGGCGCTTGCATCGAAGAATGCGAGCGCCTTTTTTGTTGTATTGAATGCCGGACGTCCAAATGCCCGAGCTTCCTGAAGTTGAAACCGTGCGGCGTGGGCTGGAACCGACGATGCTCGGCGCCACCTTTGAACATGTTGAACTTCGCCGCGAAGGTTTGCGGATTCCCTTTCCGCATCAGTTCGCGCGCCGTCTTGAGGGCGCTCGCGTCGATACTCTCTCGCGTCGCGGCAAATATCTTCTTGCGGGTCTTTCAACGGGGGAGACCCTGGTCATGCATCTGGGAATGTCCGGCCGGTTTTCGGTTGCCAAACCGGCGTCTTTATCCGGACCAGATTTTTCTACTCACGATGGGGACCCCAAACACGACCATGTCATCTTCGTGATGTCGAATGAGCAAGCGCATATCGTTTACAATGATCCGCGACGATTTGGCTTCATGGACCTGGTTGAAACTGAAGCCCTTGAATCCAGTCGGCATTTTTCTGGAATGGGACCTGAACCCTTAGGCAACGCCTTCACTGTAGACGCTTTCAAAGAGAGTATCTCTAAGCGGGCCGCGCCGATAAAGAGTGTGTTATTAGATCAGAGCGTCGTTGCGGGGTTAGGCAACATTTATGTTTGTGAAGCGCTTTTCCGGGCGGGGATATCGCCGCGCCGGAAGGCGAAAACGGTGGCGGGCGCGAGAAGCGCACGTCTTTACGCCGCCATCCGGTCCGTTCTCGAGGAGGCTATTCACGCTGGGGGCTCGAGCCTTCGAGATTTTTCGGCGACGGATGGCGCCCTGGGGTATTTCCAACATAGTTTTGCTGTTTATGGACGTGAGGGTGCGCGGTGCCAAGTTTGCCACGCATTTGTGAGCCGAATAGTTCAGGCCGGCCGTTCCACTTTTTTCTGTGGTCGCTGTCAGCGGTGAAATCTATGGAAACACAAGCGTTGACGTGGCCTGGGGCCGTCGCTATAAGCCACGCCTCGCCCCTGAAATGCAGGCGCCAGAATCCAGAATTAGTGAGATCACATGGCTAACACGTCTTCCGCCAAGAAAATGGTGCGCAAAATAACGCATCGCACGGCCGTCAACAAAGTTCGACGGTCGCGCGTAAGGACATTCTTACGCAAAGTTGAGGAGGCTATATCCTCAGGCGACAAGAGTGCAGCAGATGTGGCTTTCCGCAATGTGCAGCCTGAACTGCACCGTGCAGTAAGTAAGGGTGTGTTTCACAAGAATACTGTTTCGCGTAAACTGTCGCGTCTTTCGGCCCGCATAAAAGTGTTGTCCAGTTAGGACGCACTGAATTGCGATAAGGGCAGAATGCTCTGCTACTCGTTCGCTTCTTTAATTTTGACCGTTCGAATTTTTGTGCGTAACGTTTGAGCTCACGCTTTTGCGTGTTCAGATATTGCATGGGTGGGCCTTAAGTTTTTGATTTTTCTCACGGGGTGAAAGTCAATCGAACTTTACAACAAAAAAGTGCAAAAACTGACGCGACAGATCTTGCCTTCGTATTATTCGCGACCTAAGATTAAATCATCGATACAACGAGTGCTGATTAGTTGTGATTGTTGTTAGTCCCAGTGCTGATTAATGTATTAGAATTTTTAACCGCGATCTTTTTTAGAGTCGCGCTCGGGGTACCGGTACGGGAGCCGGTCGAGCATGGGGAGGGGATGGGATGTGAGTCAGCGCAATCTATTAAATTTTAAGACATCTTCTCCATATTCTGTATCTATACGGATTAATTTTGTTACAATGAACAAACTGTTGCTTTAGGGTCTACTTCCATTGTGCGCGGCTCAGAAGAGCCGGGTGATCATAAAATTATTGTTTTCATGTGCGCGAGTCTTGCCAGGCTGCGCGAGGCTAAACTGCGGGAAATTGGAACAAAACTATGAAGAAGATGACGGGCGGCGAAGACGGTAACAAATTTTCGAAATTTCAATCCATTCTTTTGGGCCGTTTTGGCAAGGCAACGTTTGATTCATGGTTTAAAGATCTCGTGCTTACAGAGTTAACACGTGAATCTGTGACCTTCGAAACAGGATCACAGGTGAAAAGTGACCTCATCAGTCAGCGCTACTTATCATCTATGAAACAGGCATGGTGTGCGGCTAACGGACCGATCAATAAGGTTTATTTACATGCGCGGCCTGGTCTGAGTGCGAAGATGAGCGCACATGCGGCGAAAGTGGGTGCGCTCGTAGACGATCAAGCCAAGACTGTCGCGCGCAATGGTGCAGCCGCAGTTCGCTCCCGTGATTTCTTTAATGCGCGCGGTCCCTCCAGCCAAAACGGGGCTGGGCAAAAGCGCGCCCCCAAGCTGAGTGAGTTGGCGACGTCAGTTGACGAGCGAAATACGTTTGAAAATTTTGCCGTTGATGTCAGCAATGAGCTCGCGCTTGCAGCGGCGCGACAAATATTTGCAGAAGGCTCTTCGAACGATCTGGTTTATATTTATGGACCTTCAGGCGTTGGTAAAACGCATTTGTTGCATGCGGTTGGCAATAAATGGCGAGAGCGGCAAACGGGCGGCGGCGGCGTTTATCTGACCTACAGCAATTTGGTGAATGGTTGCGTTGACGCAGTGATGACCAATAGCATTTCGGCGCTTCAACGCGACATCCTTTCCAAAGACCTCGCTATCATGGACGATATACATTTGTTGGCTGGAAAGAACAGAACGCAAGAAGAGGTCTTGAATGTCATAGACGCGTTTTTGTCTACAGGACGGCAATTGGTGATTGCCGGGGAGTTAGCGCCAACAAAGCTTGCGGATAGCGGTATCCATCCACGTCTCGCTGACAGGCTTTCGGGCGGTTTAAGTGTACCGCTCATTCCCGGCGGTGCGGCTCTGCGTCTAGATATATTGAAGAAGCGACTTCGCGCCGGCGTTCAACAATGTTTCGTAGAAGATGATGCTTTAGAATTTATCGCGCGGAATTTTCCTCAAAGCATGCGCGAAACTATCGGTGCGCTCAATCAGCTGTTGTTGATTTACGGCCGTCGCGAAATCCGCGTTGGTCTTGAAGAAGTCCGAACCGCATTGAAGGCGCGTCTTCAGGATCGAAAGCGTATCGTAACGCTGTCAGACGCGCTTTCGGCTGCGGCGGAATCGTTTAGCGTTACCATTGAGGAAATGCGATCAAGAGCGCGGCCTCAGCGTATCGTGCGTGCGCGTCATGGGTTCGTGTATTGTGGGCGGGAGGTGCTGAAGGAATCTTTTCCGCGAATTGGCGCTGTTCTTGGCCGCGATCACACGACAGCGATGTCATCGATGGATCGGGCGCAGGCCCTTTTGGAGCGAGACAAGTCGTTTCAGGAGGCTGTTTTCCGGATGCGAGAGAAGCTTGAACGCTGATCGGTTCAAAGCTCGGAAAATCGCCACTATACCAAGGATTTAGAATGGCTGCGCCGGATGCTAAAACGCTTTCGGCGCTGGCTTTTTGGGGGCGGTTTCGGCTATAATTGCCATTCATTTCCACCCGGCGATTCCCGGCGGCTTTACTGGGCTTTAGGAGGCCGCTTGATCGCCGGTAGTCGTTTGGAGACACCCCTTTTCGAAAGAGCGATCCGGCATGAAGGTCACGATTGAACGGTCTGCGTTATCAAAGGCTTTGGGACATGTGCAAAGCGTCGTTGAGCGACGCAATACGATCCCCATTTTGTCCAACGTCTTAATGCAGGCGCGGGGCGGTTCGCTGACTTTGACGGCGACGGATCTTGATATTGAGATTCTGGAGGAGGCGCCTGCCGATGTCGCCAGCGAAGGTGCGGCGACAGCCTCGGCTTTAATGCTTTACGAAATTGTTCGCCGATTGCCGGAAGGTTCGCAGATCCGTCTGGAATTGTTGCCTGAGGATGGCCGCTTGCAGGTTTCTGCAGGACGGTCGCAGTTCGCGCTCCAGGTGCTCCCCGATGAAGATTTCCCAAGCCTGGCGTCCGACGATTTCGATGTGCGATTTTCGATGCCGAGCGAGGATCTGCGCCGTCTTTTAGACAAGACTCGATTTGCGATGTCGCAGGAGGAAACGCGATATTACCTCAATGGGGTTTATCTGCACGCCTTACCAGATGCAGATAAACCCGTATTGCGTGCAGCATCGACGGATGGCCACCGACTGGCGCGCCTTGACGCTGCTCTGCCCGACGGCGCCGCCGCTATGCCCGGCGTGATCGTGCCGCGCAAAGCGGTCGCAGAATTAGGCCGGCTGCTCGATGGTGCTGCTGAAAATGTCGATATCGCGGTATCGACAGCGAAAATTCGATTTGGTTTCGGGGCAGGCTTTCTTACATCCAAACTCATTGATGGCACCTTCCCCGATTACGAACGGGTCATCCCGAAAGGCAATCCCAATTCGCTCCGTGTCGAGAAGAAAGAATTTTCTCAAGCTGTTGACCGGGTTTCTACTGTCTCTGCTGACCGTACGCGCTCGGTAAAGCTGGCGCTTGAGGCCGACCGGTTGCGGCTTGCTGTAAACAATCCGGAAGCAGGGTCGGCTCTGGAAGAATTGTCTGTTGATTATGATGGTGACCCAATCGAAATTGGGTTTAATGCGCGCTATCTCCTTGATGTCTCTCAACAAATCGATGGAGAAACAGCGACATTCCGGCTCGCTGACCCGTCTTCGCCGACGGTGATTGTCGATGAGGAAGACGAACGCGCGCTTTATGTATTGATGCCCCTAAGGGTGTGATGTGACTCAAACTGCAGTGCGAATTTGCGAAGCCGATACGACGGCGCCCGCGCGCCGCGCGCGAGTGCGACGGCTGACGCTTACCGATTTCCGGTCTTATGAGCACGCAGACTTCCGGGTGGATGGTCGATCTGCTGTGTTTGTCGGCGCCAATGGTGCGGGCAAGACGAATATTCTTGAAGCGATATCGCTCCTCGGACCGGGTCGCGGTTTACGAGGCGCTCGGCTTGATGATCTTCCGCGGATTGGCGGGCCTGGCGGGTGGGCTGTTTCGGTTCGCATGGAAGAGGAAAGTGACGAACGCCGACTGGGTGTCGGCGCTGTGGCGTCGATGCCTGATCGTCGGGTGTGTCGGATCGACGAGCGCGCGGCATCGGGTCCTTCGGCTTTTGTGGAATATTTGCGTTTTTTGTGGCTAACCCCGGCGCAAGACAGACTATTCATGGACGGTGCGTCGGAACGTCGGCGTTTTCTTGACCGAATGGCGTTGGCGCATGATGGAGCCCATGCAGGAACATCTTCAGGCTTCGAGCAGGCAACCCGTCAACGTCAACGGTTGTTGGAAGAAGACGGTTGCGACGACGCCTGGCTTACGGCGCTTGAAGCGCAAATGGCGGCGGCCGGCGTGGTCATTGCGGCGGCCCGACGGGAGACGGCAGCGCGGCTTGCATCAGAGGATATCGCCGGGACGGACGGATTGTTTCCTGCTGCAGACATCGCCCTTGAAGGCGAATTGGAAGTGGCTCTGGAGACAGCGTCTGCAATCGAGGTCGAAGACGAATATGCGGCGCGCCTCAAACGTCAGCGCCGTTTAGATGCGGTAGCTGGCCGGGCTTTGATTGGCCCTCATCGCAGCGACCTCCTCGTCTCGCACCGCGCGAAAAGTCGGCCTGCGAGGCTGTGTTCAACGGGAGAACAAAAGGCGCTGTTAATTGGTCTAGTTCTCGCTAACGCCCGCGCTCTTGCGCGTAGGGTGAGCTTTGATGCGAAGGCCTCTCCACCGTTGATTTTGCTGCTTGACGAAATTGCCGCACATCTCGATTTCGATCGGCGGGCGCGGCTGTTCGACATACTCGACGAATTAAATTTTCAAATATTTATGACCGGTACGGATGAATCCCTCTTTTCTGCTTGGGATGGACGCGCGCAGGTATTCAATGTTGCGGCAGGGTCTGTCTCTGAGGCGGCGTCAGGGTAGAAAGCGAAAATAAAAATGGCGAACAACGCCGCAAAAGAACCTGAAGAGTACGGTGCGGAATCGATCAAGGTTCTCAAAGGACTGGATGCCGTTCGCAAGCGGCCGGGCATGTATATCGGCGACACCGATGACGGTTCCGGTCTTCATCACATGGTCTATGAGGTCGTCGATAACGCTATCGATGAAGCCTTGGCAGGGCACTGCGATACAGTGGAAGTTGTCTTGAACGAAGATGGTTCGGTTACGGTGAGTGACAATGGCCGTGGAATTCCCACAGACATACACTCAGAAGAAGGTGTTTCCGCAGCGCAAGTCATCATGACTCAACTGCATGCCGGCGGGAAGTTTGACCAGAACTCATATAAGGTATCAGGCGGGCTTCACGGTGTTGGCGTATCCGTGGTCAATGCCTTGTCGGAAACGCTTGATCTGCGCATTTGTCGTCGGGGCGAAGAACACTTCATGCGTTTTCACATGGGTGAACCAGAAGCGCCGCTGGCGGTTGTTGGGTCCGCAGAGGCGACAGGCACCCAAGTTACGTTTCTGCCGTCGAAAGTGATCTTTACAAGTACGGAATTCGACTTTGGAACGCTGGAACACCGCTTGCGCGAATTGGCTTTTCTGAACTCTGGCGTCATCATTAAGCTAAAAGATGCCCGTCATGTTGAAGTCCGTGAAGAGGTAATGCTCTATGATGGCGGGTTGGAGGCGTTTGTGCGGTATCTCGACGCGTCAAAGAATGCACTCCTTGATCAGCCGATTGGATTTCAGGCTGAACGCGGAGGTTTGACTGTCGATGTCGCGATGTGGTGGAATGATAGCTACCACGAAAAAGTGCTCTGTTTTACGAATAATATTCCGCAGAAAGATGGTGGCACTCATCTGGCTGGGTTTCGTGGAGCACTGACGCGGGTCATTAATAATTACGCGCAAAATACCGGTATCGCCAAAAAAGAGAAAGTGGCGCTCTCTGGCGATGACGCCCGAGAGGGGTTGACCTGTGTGCTTTCGATTAAGGTGCCAGATCCGAAATTCAGCTCCCAAACGAAAGACAAGCTCGTTTCATCTGAAGTTCGTCCTGTTGTAGAAAGCGCTGTGGCGGAGAAACTCGGCGAGTGGTTTGAAGAAAATCCCGGCGTTGCCAAGCGCATCGTGCAGAAAATTGTGGAAGCTGCTGCAGCCCGCGAGGCTGCGCGCAAAGCGCGAGAACTGACCCGCCGCAAATCTGCACTCGACATCGCCTCTCTGCCCGGAAAGCTTGCAGATTGTCAGGAACGTGACCCTTCAAAATCAGAACTCTTTATCGTCGAGGGCGATTCGGCGGGTGGGTCAGCCAAACAAGCGCGCAATCGAGAAAACCAGGCGGTGTTGCCGCTGCGCGGAAAAATTCTAAACGTTGAGCGGGCGCGTTTTGATCGGATGTTAGGTAGTCAGGAAATTGGCACACTGATTACGGCTCTGGGCACGGGTATCGGTCGAGATGATTTTAATGTTGAAAAGCTCCGCTACCACAAAGTCGTAATTATGACCGACGCTGACGTTGATGGCGCGCACATCAGGACACTGCTGTTGACGTTCTTTTTCAGACAGATGCCGGAACTCATTCGCCGGGGGCACCTCTATATCGCACAACCGCCACTCTATAAGGTGACTCGTGGCAAGTCCGAACAATATCTTCTTGATGAAGAGGCAATGGGAAACTATCTCTATACTGAGGGAATAGTTGATGCGGCGTTGGTGTTGCATGACGGAGAAACCATCGCTGGTCCCGATTTGGCGAATATCACTGACATGGCTCGCAAAGTACATGCAGTCCTTGAAGATTTTCCACAAAGTATTTCTCGCGACATTATTATCCAAACCGCACTGGCTTCCGCCCTTCATGAAGCGCCAGATGAGGGCGCAGAGGTTTTGGCTGATGCGGTCGCCGCACGTCTCGACATGATTGCGGAAGAATATGAACGCGGTTGGCGCGGTGCACCTGACGGCGAGGGTGGTTATATTTTTGAGCGCGAAGTGCGCGGCGTTGCTGAGAGGCATAATTTGAATCGTGATGTATTGGTCAGCGCCGATGCACGCCGAACACAATCTTCAATGGAGTCTCTAATTGAGGTTTTTAAAAAGCCGGCTCAATGGTCGCGCAAGGATCAACGTGAGATGCTTTACGGACCGGAGTCGCTTTTGCGGGCTGTCCGAGCGGCTGGTGAAAAGGGTGTGCAAGTACAGCGTTATAAGGGACTTGGCGAGATGAATCCCGAGCAATTATGGGAAACCACTCTCGATAAGGAAGCCCGGTTGCTTTTGCAGGTGAAGATTAAAGAAGCCGATGACGCTGATGACATCTTCTCCCGGTTGATGGGGGATATTGTGGAACCACGACGCCAGTTCATTCAGGAGAACGCCCTGTCGGCGGCGCTGGA
>JAJFFW010000114.1 GCA_021776435.1 Parvularculaceae bacterium
TGAATCCTGAGCCGTCCCGGCCCACAATAACCCCATGGATGAAGCGCAAAGAGAACGCTATGCCCGCCATATCCTCTTGAGGGAAGTTGGCGGCCAGGGCCAGCAGAAACTGCTCGCGAGCCGCGTGCTGGTTGTCGGCGCCGGCGGGCTCGGCGCGCCGCTGATCATCTATCTCGCCGCCGCCGGGGTCGGAACCATCGGCGTCGCCGACGACGACGAAGTGGCGCTTTCGAACCTGCAACGTCAGATTATTCACCGCACGGAGGATATCGGCCGCGCCAAGACGGCGAGCGCCAAGGACGCCGCTGCGCGCCTCAACCCGGATGTCGAGATCGTCGAGCACAGGCTGAGGATCGATGCGTCAAACGCCGCCGCGATCATCGCCGGATATGACCTCGTCGTCGAAGGGGTCGACAATTTCGAAACGCGCTTTGTGCTGAACCGCACCTGTATGCAGGCGGGCAAACCATTTGTGTCCGCCGCCATCGGACGATTTGAAGGCCAGCTCGCGACCTTTAAACCCTATGAGCGGCCCGGCGTTCTGCCCTGCTATCGTTGCTTCGTACGCGAGGCGCCGCCGCGCGATACGCAAGTCAATTGCGCCGAGGAAGGCGTCCTTGGCGCTGTCTCAGGGGTCATGGGGACGCTTGCGGCAATGGAAGTGCTGAAGGAAATTCTCTCGCTCGGCGACAGTCTCGCCGGACATATTCTTCTTTATGACGGGTTACGCACAGCCCTTCGCAGTGTGAAACTGCCGGCCGATCCGCAATGCCCGGATTGCTCTGTGATTTATGCTACGGACAAGAACCCTCATGCAGATGCTTCGTAACAGTCTCGTTGTCGTTATTATGTTAGCCGCCCTTTCGCTGGCCGCCTGCGCCTCTTTGATTGCACCGAGCGTAAAAACTGGTCAAGCCGCACTGCGCGCTGGTGACTACGTTCTCGATCATGATCACGCCGCGCTGGTTTTCAAAATCGACCATATGGGATTTTCGCAATTTATCGGCCGGTTTGAGCGCTTTGAGGCGGCGCTTGACTTCGACGACGCGGACGCTGCATCCGCACGCCTTGAAGCGGCAATCGACATAACATCGCTCGATATCGCCAATGACAAATTCGCGGCAACGCTGATGGGGCCCAACTGGTTTCATGTCGATGCTTATCCAAAGGCGGTCTTTCGCTCGACCAATATCGAAATCACCGGCGAGAATACCGGCCGGATCCTGGGCGAGCTCACCCTGCACGGCGTCACAAGACCGGTCAGACTGGACGTCACCTTTAATGGCGGCGCTCGTGACATCTTACGCGGGGGATACGTTATCGGGTTTTCCGCAGTCGGATCATTTGACAGAAAGGACTTTGGAATCGACAGATTTTCTGGAGTGGTTGGAGATATGGTCAAAATTGAGATCGAAGCCGAGTTCCTGCGCCGCTAGCTCAATTAATCCAAGATCATCACAACGACGCTGCCATGGTCAACCGTGATCTTCACATCATCAAATTTTGGACGCTGCAAGCGAGGCCGGAAACCGTTCGAAAATGCGACCGGCTCAGTAGGGCGTCCAAGTGCGCTACGGTTAAGCTTGCCGTCCTGATTCACATCTAAATAAACGATAAACGCATACGCGCCCGGCTCTAACGCACGCAATGGCAGAACCGCGACGCCGGCTTCGTCAAACCGCGACCAGTATCTCGCCGCCGCCCGTTCGAGAAAGCCGTCTTCCCGGTCATAAACAACGAGCCGCACCAAGCCGCCGGGCACGTCAAATTCCGACTGCACGGCCAGCACAACACTTTCAGGGTCGGCATATTTTGAGAAAACTTCAGGTAAGGCAGCGTTATCGGCGCTTACAGCCCCCGCGCCGAGCAGAAACAAAATGAATGCGAGCCCAAAACGCACGGCCCGGTTCCCCTTACAAAAGACAGCAACAACAATGATTTACGGTCATGGTTCTAACATCATGATGGTTAAAAACGATTCAACTTAAATGTTACTGTGTGACAATATTCGTGACGCCCTGTCACACAGATGCAACGCCGCTCGTCATGTAACCCGCGAATTTAGGAGCCCCACGGGCATAATGAGCTTGTACTCGATCAATCTCGAAACCGGCTTCACGAATGAGAGAGGCGGGATCGCGATTTAAATGGCAGCCTCCTGCGAGCTTGCCCCAGATTCCATTGAGCCGGTTTTGCCAGCGCTCAACGTCAGGGTCTGGGGCGCGACCGTGCTCGAGAAAAATCAGCCGTCCGCCAGGCTTCAATACGCGGCGCATGCCGATAAGAGCCGTTTTTACGTCTGGGATCGTACACAATGCGTATGTGACGAGAACCGTGTCTACTGACCTTGCCTCCAGTGGAATTTCTTCTCCGGGCAAATCGAGATACTCGACCGGGAACGGCAACCTCTTCATCCGCGGCTCCGCACGTTTGCGCATTGCGGCCGAAGGCTCCAGAGCAAAGAGGTGTTCGATTTTCTCAACATCGTAAAAGGGCGCATTGCGGCCGGACCCGAACCCGACCTCCAGGACGCGACCAGAGGCGACCGGAACTATCTTCGCACGCTCACGCCGTATCACCCTTTGACCGCAGGCAAAATCAACAAGGGCCGGCTCAACATGGTTCGCGTAAATACCCATTACAGTTTATTTCTTCATTGACTGGCGAGACCAACCTTATCTCGCAGTTACAAAATTCCTGAAATGACGCGGTCGGGCGGCTTATGGCCATCGGCGAACATCTTGATGTTGATGATCACACATTCGCCCATCTCAAGTCGACTTTCTACGGTTGCGGAAGCCATGTGCGGCAACAAAACCACATTTGGCGCCGCCATCAGTTTTGGGTTGGCGCTCGGCTCATTTTCGAAAACATCGAGACCAGCCCCCGCGAGGCGACCTGCCGCAATGAGGTCCGCAAGCGCATCTTCGTCAATAAGTTCACCGCGGGAAATATTCACGACATAAGCGTGCGGTTGAAGGAGCTCCAGTCTGCGACGTGATAACAAATGATACGTTGCCGGGGTGTGCGGACAATTGACGGACACGATGTCAGTGTGCGCAAGCATCTGATCCAGGCTCTCCCAATAGGTCGCCTCAAGCTCTTCTTCCACATGCGGATTAATTGAGGCGCGGTTATGATAATGGATAGATAGCCCAAAAGCGCGAGCCCGGAGCGCCACCGCCTGCCCAACCCGCCCCAGCCCAATAATTCCGAGCTTTTTCCCGCGTACGCGACGACCAAGCATCCATGTCGGAGACCATCCCTGGAAGGCGCCCATTTCAAGCGCCCGCACCCCTTCGACGAGGCGGCGGGGCACGGCAAGAATAAGCGCCATCGCCATATCGGCGGCGTCCTCAGCGAGGACAGATGGCGTGTTGGTGACAATGATGTCTTTCGCCCTCGCTGCCGCCAGATCAATATGATCGACGCCAGCGCCGAAATTCGCCACCAGCTTCAACCGGTCACCTGCTTGGGCGAAAAATACGGCGTCCAACTGATCGCCGAGCGTAGAAGCAAGAACATCCGCCTCACGGGCGCGCGCAATTAAAGCCCCCCGATCAAGAAGGACATCGTCAGGATTGAAGATGACATCGAACAAATCCGCCAATCGCGCTTCAACAGCGTCTGGCAACTTGCGCGTCACAGCAATCTTTAGGCGCTTTGCATTCATCAGAACCGACCTTTCGCTGACCTGAGACCGGTTGGAATCGGAAGGGAAGTTAACCACACATTAACGCCTTATCGCCTTAATAGGGATTTGTTAATCTTCATTGGCCCTTAACTTCGAGTTTGAGACATGCGGTGCGGTCTCGTCCCACTTACTTGCGCTATGATCGCGATTATGACAGCGCCCGCTTTGCCTGCGCAATCTGGCGACGGGCAACAGCAATTCATGACGGTAAAACCAGAAGAAAGGCTTGTAAGGACGGACACGCCATCCGGCTTCCCAGTGCCGCGCTTTGTCTCCCTGAAAGAGAAGAAAACATACTGTCGACGTGGTCCGGCGTTCGAACAGCCAATCCGTTTCACCTATCTGCGAAAAGCGCTGCCTCTGCTGGTTATTGCCGAAACAAGAGATCATTGGCGCAAAATCCGCGATTCTGCAGGTGAGGAATGCTGGGTTCATAAGACCAAGCTCTCAGGCGAACGAACAGTTCTGATTTCCGAAGAAGGGCTGATACTGCGGGCTAAACCGTCTGAAGACGCTACGGCGCGTGCGCGCCTGGCATCTGGCGTCATTGCGCAACTAGAGGCTGTATCTGGAAACTGGCGGCGAATAGACGCAGGTGGCGGAATTCGCGGCTGGGCGAACGTCCAGGGGCTGTGGGGAACCGAGTTGTTCGCCACTGAAACAGCACCACGCGATTGACCCTGCGCGCAGGCCCGATTAACCAATCAAAAGGTCACAATTCAGCCATACAGCGTCTCATAATCATTTAAAGGCCACAGAACCGCTAATGACACAAAAACCAACCTTCACCCGCGAAGAACTCTTGCAATGCGGTTATCATGGTCTTCGCGGCAACGGCTCCGCACAACTGCCTGTGCCTCCCATGTTGATGTTTGACCGCGTCACTCATATCTCAAGCGAAGGCGGTTCATTTGATAAGGGTAAAATCGTCGCCGAACTCGATATCCATCCAGATATCTGGTTCTTTGAGTGCCATTTTCCGGGAGACCCGGTGATGCCAGGCTGCCTCGGCCTCGACGCGCTTTGGCAACTGGTCGGATTTTACCTCACCTGGTTGGGTTTGCCGGGCAAGGGGCGCGCGCTCGGTGCGAAAGAGATAAAATTCTCCGGCATGGTGGTGCCCACCGCCAAGCTTGTACGGTATGAAATTGACATCCGGCGCGTCATGAAAGGGAAGCTAATTCTTGGAATTGCCAATGGCGCGATGTTTGTTGACGAACGCAAAATATACGAAGCTAACGAACTTCGCGTAGGTCTATTTTCCGAAGCGCAGTTGAAGGTGGGCATCTGAGTGCACAAATCAGAACTGCTGTCGGGCGACGGCGGTAAAATAGAATGGATAGATGAATGCGGCGAGTAGTGATTACGGGTCTTGGGATCGTATCTTCAATTGGAGAAAACACTCAGGAAGTCACCGATAGCCTGCGCGAGGGCCGGTCTGGCATCTCCCGCGCGGAAGAATTTGTTGAACACGGCTTCCGCAGTCAGGTTTTTGGTAGGCCATCCGTTGATGTTGAGCAGGTTCTGGACAGGCGCACGCGGCGGTTTATGGGCGAGGGCTCCGCGTGGAATTATATCGCAATGCAGGAAGCGATTGCTGATTCGGGCCTTGTTGAAGACGAAATCAGTCATCCGAGGACCGGCATCATTATGGGTTCCGGCGGTCCATCGACGCGCGCCATCGTAGAGGCGGCGGACAAAACACGAGCAAGCGGCAGCACAAAAAAGATCGGCCCCACCGCAGTCCCCAAAGCCATGTCATCGACAAATTCGGCGACATTGGCTGTGCCGTTTAAAATACTCGGTATTAATTATTCAATTTCTTCAGCTTGCTCCACATCCCTGCATTGCATCGGCGCTGCTTGCGAACAGATTCAATGGGGCAAGCAGGATGTCATGTTCGCTGGGGGCGGAGAAGAACTCGACTGGACTCTTTCAAACCTCTTCGACGCGATGGGCGCCATGTCGAGCAACTTTAACGACACCCCATCAGTCGCGAGCAGAGCCTACGACAAAAACCGCGACGGCTTCGTGATCGCCGGTGGAGCGGGCGTCGTTGTTCTCGAAGAGTATGAGCGCGCCAAGGCTCGTGGTGCGCAAATCTATGGTGAAATCGTTGGTTATTTCGCCAATTCGGACGGTTATGACATGGTGCAGCTCTCTGGCGAAGGCGCTGTGCGCTGCATGCGAGAAGCAATTGAAACCGTTCGTCAGCCTATTGATTATATCAATCCGCATGGCACTTCAACGCCGATTGGCGACCAGAAAGAAACGGACGCTATACGAGAAGTCTTTGGTTCCGAGATTCCACCCTTTTCATCGACGAAATCACTGACAGGCCACTCGCTGGGCGCGGTCGGCGCCCAAGAACTGATCTATTGCCTATTGATGATGAAACACCGCTTCCTTGCCGCATCTGCACATATCGAGGAGATCGATCCGGCATTCGCTGATTTACCCATCATCCGTGAACGCATTGACAATGCAAAAATCGACTGCTTCCTCACAAACAGCTTTGGCTTTGGCGGCACCAACGGCTCTCTCGTCGTTGCACGGCAAGAAGAGTAAGACTGAAGGCAACCCATCGGACCAGCTTCTCGGCATGGGTGGAATTTTATTGATTTTGCAATCTGATGGTAAAAGTCACTGGAAGGCGATGGCTGAAGGCGCCTGGGCACTGGACTTCCCGATCACTGGGCTTGATGCTAAAGCGGGACAGAATTTTGATGTCTAATATCTGGACATCGTGGTTTCATCGCTGATAACCAACGACCAAATGAAAGCGTTTATTATCGGCGTTTAAGAACCGTCTCAAAACATGAGTGACATGGCGTCAAGTAGTTTCATCTCGATCATCTTTGTAGGAGCCCTGGTGGCGACTGCCGGAACCTGGTGGTTCCACTATATTTTAAAATCGAGCATCGCAAAAATGTCAAACACAAAGCGCTTGGGAATTTACGCGCTTATATGGGTTGCCTATTTTATACCCATGACCATTCTCGCCGAGCGCGCCACATAGCGCCCCAACACATCATAGAAAGAGCACGATCATGAGTGATGAAATCGGTTTTCCAACGGGCGACCTGATGAAGGGAAAACGCGGCCTTATCATGGGCGTCGCGAACAAGAATTCCATTGCATGGCGTATTGCCGAGCAACTGCACGCGCAGGGTGCTGAGTTAGCCTTCACTTATGTTAATGAATCGATGGAGCGGCGCGTGCGACCGCTTGCCGAAAGCGTCGGCGCCGAAATTATTATGCCATGCGACGTAACATCTGATGACTCCATGGACAGCGTCTTCAACGCCGTCGCTGAGAAGTGGAGCGAGATGGATTTTCTAGTGCATTCAATTGCGTTCACCGACAAAGTCGCTCTTGAAGGCTCTTTCGTCGAAAATACGACGCGAGAGAATTTCAAGATGACAATGGACATCTCGACATTCTCTTTTGTTGATGCGGCGAACCGCGCGGCAAAATTGATGCCGAATGGCGGATCAATGATCACGCTCACCTATCTGGGCTCCGAGCGCACCATCCCGAATTATAATGTGATGGGTGTCGCCAAGGCCGCACTCGAAGCATCTATGCGTTATATTGCACGCGACCTCGGCCCCAAGGGCATTCGCGTCAATGCGATTTCAGCAGGGCCAATCAAAACACTTGCGGCCGCCGGAATTTCTTCAGGTCGGCACATGTTCTCGTTCAACCGAAAAGCAAGCCCTATGCGCGATGACACCGACCCAAAAGGTGTCGCGGGCGCGGCGCTGTATCTACTTTCCGGCCTCGGCGCCTCGTGCACAGGGGAAACCCATCATGTCGATGGCGGTTTCCATATCGTCGGGATGCCTGATGAATCGGCGGTGATTGATTAGGCGGAAAGATATGTCGAGCGGGCATAATTCAGCGGAGTCGATTATTAGAGCGCTCGACCTGAAACCCCATCCGGAAGGCGGTTGGTACGCTGAAACCTGGCGCGCGAAAACCGTTGAAGGCGAGCGCCCCTCAGGTACGGCGATTTATTACCTTCTAAAGGAAGGAGAGCAATCGCGCTGGCATCGGATTGATGCAGCAGAGATATGGCACTTTTATGCGGGCGCACCGCTTCTGCTCACAATTAGTGAAGAACCGAACAAAGCATCGAACATCCACCTCGGCGCTGATATCGATGCTGGTGAGCGTCCCCAGATGATTGTCCCACCGAACGCCTGGCAGGCAGCGCGCGCTCTTGGTGAGTGGTCTCTGGTCGGATGCACCGTTTCACCTGGCTTTGACTTCGCACGGTTCGAAATGGCGCCACCCGGCTGGACGCCAGGCGCGGGATAGCACCAATCGTCGCTAATCCTGATCTGAGCGAGCCGCTCGCTTTCCTTCTCCCCACCGGGGAGAAGGTGGCCCGAAGGGCCGGATGAGGGGGAAGAGAAGTTAGTGAAACTTTCTAACTCACCTTCCCCTCACCCGGAATTTGCTCCTTAATTGTCCGCTTTCGCGGATGGAGCAAATTCCGACCTCTCCCCGAAGGGGAGAGGTGAAGTTCCGTGTGCGCTGCATGAGACAGGGCTAATGCAGGCTGGTATACGCTTTTGCGACTCCAGCATTTATAGCAATAGAAATTATTTCCTCTTGATCTTCTGCGCCGAAAGCTCGCTTAGGCAACCACCTCGACCCATAGGGGCGTTGTTCTAACAAATATCCGGGCCGGCGTTCTCGGAACGCCTTGATTTGCGACCATGGCAATTCTACTCGATTGCCTGCAGCATCCTCCAAATGGATTCCGACTTCATTGACTTCCCACATCATTTCCTTTTGCTCGCGCGACAACCGAATATAAAAAACAAATTCATGATGACACCGAAAGCTTGTATACTTGCAGGGATAATAATGGCTAATACAATAACGAGTAAAATTTCCGTCGATCCAACTGCGCCATCCAACAGGCCCGGGCCTAAAATCACGGCGGCAAACACTGCCACTGTTGCAACAGAATAAACCAAATTTTGAATTGGTTTCGAAAATGTCCAATACAGCTGATCAATCAGCGTTATCGTTGTAGCCCCTTTTATCGTTTCATCTCTATTCCCATATGCTCCGCCCATATCATTTATTACTCCCCGCCAATAAACTGGCGGACATCCATTGCCAATTTCTCAACTGAAGCAGGGTGTAAATACATCATATGCCCCGCCGGATAATGGGTGATCGTCAGGCGAGAGCGATCAAAACTAGGCTGAGCCAGTGTCATTTCTGTACTGAAGAACGGCGTCGCCATGTCGTAGTACCCATTGGCGGAGAGAACGCGCAGGTCCTTGTTCTGACGCATCGCGCGCTCAATCCATGGCGCCACATTGACGTAGGAATTATCGCCGCCGCCCTCGTCCGCATCCCAGTTCCAGGCCCGAACACCACCAAGCGTGACATAACGTTCAGAAATTTCGACACCAAGGTTGCGGCTGAAATAATCCATCATCGCCGCTGTATAAGCGCCGTCAATGCCGTATCCGGATGGATCGCCTTCCGGATATTCAGCAACACCATCAGGGTTGTCACCTTTAAAGCGACCATCAAAGCGGCCTACCGTCAGTCCCTGATCGCGTAGTAATTCGCGCATATAGCGGCGCAACATTACCCGTAAATTCGACCGCAGCAGATAATTCGCATCGAGCCCAATAAACGCCCCGAGTCGTTCGGCCACCGCTTGGCGAGATTCAGGCGACAACATCTGGCCTTTTAACAGCGCCGGCATGTATTCATCCGTTGCAAACAGTCGCGCATCGGCAAGAAAGCCGTCGAAGTCATTATTCCACTGCGTGCGATCAACCTTGCCGTGATACCAGGCCACCGCTGCATAGCTCGGCATCAGCCCCACATACCCGACATCATTCCCTGGATCGGTTGCGTCGAGACCGAAATTTAAAACCGAAGAAATGAGTACGATCCCATTCATAGCGATGTCGTTCCAACCGCCTTCCAGTGCGTTAATCAACGCCCCACTGCGCGTCGTGCCATAGCTTTCACCGATCAGATATTTTGGCGAGTTCCAACGCTTGTGCTCAACGAGCCAGCGGCGAATGAACTCACGCACCGAACTGGCGTCTTCTTTGACCCCCCAGAACTCATCCGTTTTTGCTTCGCCCAGCGTCTTGCTCCATCCGGTGCCGACCGGGTCGATAAAAACGAGGTCCGCAACATTAAGAATGGAGTGCGCATTGGATTCAATGTCATAAGGCGCCGCCCCGTCGTCACCGGGTTCGGAAGGCAGCATCACGCGCTGAGGCCCGAATATTCCCATATGCAGCCAGAGCGATGCAGAACCCGGTCCGCCGTTAAAAATAAAAGCAACCGGCCTTGTGCGCGGATCTTGAAACCCATCCGCTATATAAGAAGTCGAAAATATTGACGCCGTCGGCTCCCCTTTGTCATCTTTGATGAAGGTTTCGCCGGCAATCACTTTGTAGCGAACCGTTGCGCCTTCCAGTTGAATCCGGCTTGTGGATTCATAGATGCGTGGTTCCGGCTCCTTTTTCTTGTCACAACCCGCCTGCGAACTCTTCGCGTCGCAAGGTTTTTCTTTGCCCTCTTCTTGCGCTTTGGCGCAGGCAGTGAGCATCGCTATGCCCATAAGGGCTGCGAGTATCATACGGGTCATAACCATTTCCTTTTATCACATGAAGAAGTGAAACTCCGCAGAACGCAAACAGTGGAACATCACCCCTTAATTACGTGCATGCATTCAGGCATTTTTTTTCGAATCTATCCACCGGTAAATCTTGGCTTCCAGCACGGGGAGCGGCATTGACCCGGTCAAGAGAACCTCATCATGGAAGGCGCGAATATCGAAATCAGCACCCAGCTCCGCTTCGGCTATTGCGCGTAGTTCACCGATTTTCAACATGCCAAGCTTGTAGGACGTCGCCTGTCCAGGCCACACAGAATACCGTTCGACTTCTCGTGTAAGAGAGGCGCGCGTATCACCGGTTGTCGCGACCATATAATCGATGGCGTCCTCACGGGTCCATTGCTTTGCGTGCAGTCCAGAATCGACGACCAAGCGCGCCGCGCGAAAAAGCTCCGACTGTAGACGGGCGAGATCACCCCAAGGGTCATTTTCATACATCCCCATCTCCGCCGCGACCTTTTCCGCATAAAGCGCCCAGCCTTCGGAAAATTCCGAATACCCCATCATATTGCGTATGAGTGGTAAATCATCGATGGCGCGCTGAAGTGAAATCTGAAAATGATGTCCCGGCGCCGCTTCATGATAGGTGAGCGTTTTAAGCGAATGTTTTGGCCAGTCGGCGGTATCTTTAAGGTTGATCCAGTATATTCCAGGGCGCGACCCATCAAGCGAGGGCCCGGTGTAATAACCCCCCGGCGCAGTGTCTTGCTCGTAAACCGGGATGCGGCGCACTTCAACGCCCTGTGACGGGACAGCGCCGAACCATTGGTCAGCGCGCGACATAATTTCAGCCACCTGACCATTTAACCCTGCGAGCAGTGCATCACGACCTTCATCTGTATTCGGATAACGCATATCAGAGCGCTGGCCGACAGACTCAAACCGTTCGGCGACGGTGCCTTCCGTCAACCCCTGGGCGCGCAAGATCGCATCCATCTCAGTTGTAATGCGCGCAGCTTCCGTCATTCCGAGTTGGTGGATTTCATCCCCGGTCATCCCGCCTGCGCCATATGAATTCAACGCAAGCTGATAAAATTCAACACCCACATCACCGAGACGCCACACACCAGCATCCCGTCCGGCCTGGTCCACCGCTCCCTCAAGAGCCGCCCCGAGACGGGCATAAGCTGGATAGACCACAGTCTCGACAAGTGTTGCCGCGCGTGCGGCGTATTGGATGCGCTCTTCATCGCTAAGGTCTTCGACTGACTGCATCTTAGAAACGAGGGTTGTAGCCAATGAATTGTCTGCCGGCGCAAGTGAAGTGAAGCCTTTGATTGAGCCCGCAGCGCCCTCTAACGCAAAATAAGGCGGAACAATGCCCAGCGCTGCGTCCGCGCCGATCATCTCGATCACCTCATCAAAAACTCTGCCAAATTGTTCGAGGCGAGAGAGATAATCTTCGATGTTCTGTTTTGACTGAACTGGGTGCTGCGTCTGAAGAAGCCGCGGCAAGAACAGGTGCGGTCCGGAAAGCTGAGTAATTATGTAGGGCGAGCCCGACCCCCATGAGGTGGCGCCGCCAAACTCGAACTGATTACGCTGAGCACCCATTTCGTATGCGTTGCGCAACACGTCATAGGTGATCGCCGCTGTGCCCGATAATTCTCTGCGGTCGAAATGTTTCAGCTCTTGTAGGAACTGCTCGTTCATGGACCTTGAGCGTTGATTAGCCTCAAAGCCGTAACCGCCAAGCCGGGCGTTATAATCTTGGCCTGCGATCTCTTCCGACACGCCGAGCGACGTTGCAAATTCGGGTGATTCTTTGAGAGCGATCGACGCATGGCGATCGGTCATCTCCAGGAAGTCCGCTGACGGGTCGGCTTTAACTGCTGGGGCAACAGCTTCCACTTGAGTCTGGCTGGACTCCGGGGCCTCAACGCTCTCGCTACATCCAGCAAGCAAAGTAAATGCAGCGGTCACAGCCGCGAAAACCCTAATATTAGCGATCAGTTGCATGATTTTCCCCTCCCAAGATCAATGAGTCGTATGGTTAATTTAGACTGTTGCCGGCCCAAGGCCGAGTCACAACCTCCCTGATGACGTCTCTTAGGGTAAAGAAATTTGAACCTGTGGCTTCCAAGCCCCCTTTTTAGCCAGGATTTTTCTCCCAGCCTTCAGACAATTCGATTGCAATAGGCCCAAATGGAATGAGTTTTCCATTTGGGGTTTTGTTACAAAATAGCACGCACAGCAGGCGAAAACCTATCGGCTTCGACCGATACGCCTTTTACCGGGGCGCTTGCCTGTCGTATTCGCTGGCCGTTCGCCATTTGCCGGTCTGCGTTGGCCGCGCTTTTTATGGGCGCCGTTTGGCGATCTGACTTTCGCAGGAGGCAACTTCAAGGAATTTATCTTCGCCGCCTCAGCAATGAAATTTTCAGGCAGTTTTCTGATCTGCATCTTCATGCGGGTCAGTTTCTCAATATCACGCAAGCAAGATCGCTCATCATTGGCGACAAAGGAATGCGCGAGCCCTGCAGCGCCCGCACGGGCCGTGCGCCCGATTCGGTGAACATATTGTTCCGGGACATTTGGAATCTCGAAGTTGATGACGTGGCTTACACCCTCAACATCAATTCCGCGCGCTGCGATGTCGGTCGCAACCAAAACCCGGTATTGGCCTCTTCGAAAGGACTCTAAGGCCCGTTCCCGTTGCGGTTGGCTCTTATTGCCGTGGATCGCCGCTGCTTCAATTCCTGCGGCCGTCAGGTGACGCACGACTTTATCGGCGCCGTGCTTGGTGCGTGTGAACACTAGCGCGCGTTCCACAGACTCATCGCGCAACGTCATCGTCAACAGCGCCTGTTTTTCTGCCTGGTTCACGAAGGTCACCTGCTGTTCTACGCGCTCCACCGTCGTTGAGGCTGGAGCGACAGCAACCTGCGCCGGGTCAGTCAGATACCGGGAAGCCAGTTCGGCGATCGCCTTTGGCAGCGTCGCAGAGAAGAAAAGCGTCTGACGTTTCCTTGGCAGCATTGGAACGATCTGACGGAGGGCGTGGATGAAACCAAGGTCGAGCATTTGATCGGCCTCATCGAGGACCAACACCTCGACATGCGCCAACGTGATAGCACGTCGATCAATCAGGTCGATCAGTCTCCCCGGAGTCGCAACCAACACGTCAACACCGCGCTCCATCTGGCGCGTTTGTCTATTAATCGGCACCCCGCCGAAGACAGTCGCAACCGACAGTTTCATGAAACGCCCATAGGCGCGAAACGATGTTGCGATCTGCCCGGCCAGCTCACGGGTCGGCGCAAGCACCAATACGCGAGCGCTGCGCCGTTGTGGATCCTGCGCTTTACGGCCAAGGCCATCGAGGATTGGCAGTGCAAACGCCGCCGTTTTTCCGGTGCCGGTTTGCGCGATGCCAAACAGGTCGCGCTTTGCCAGAACATGAGGGATCGCCTGACACTGGATCGGTGTCGGTGTGGTGTAACCCTCAGATTCCAATGCCTTTATGATTGGCGCCGAGAGGTTGAGATTTGAAAATTCAGTCACAAAATACTTTCTTATGCGGGGACGCACGCGACACAGGTCGCCAAAAACTGGCGACATCGCGAGGTCAATGAAACGACCCGCGTGAATCAGGGCGTAGAGGAAAAAGAAGTGTCCGAAGGGAAGAGCTCAAGTGCGGCGGTTACGCCACGCGTGTTTCACGCTGCCCGCCCATGCACTCATCAATGAGCGCAGACGACGCCGTGCGTATGGGGCCAAAGCAATAGAAAGTCAATTCGAATGTTGCACCGCAGCACCATGGCCCCCGCCATCGGATACCGGCCGACGACGAACCATATCATCACTTGCCCGACCATAATTCTCGGCGACTTAAAACACATTGGTAATTAGACTTGACTCTAATTAGATAGATATCTAAATAGAATTTGTGAAAATAAATCAGGTTTTGAAAGCTCTGTCCCACCCTATTCGCCGCGATATCATTTCGCGTTTGCGAGAAGGGCCGATGAACGCTGGTGATCTGGCGGCCCATTACGATGTATCTAAACCAACAATGTCCACACATTTTGCGGCGCTCAAAGATGCAGATCTGATCGCCGCCAAGCGAGAAGGCGTTAGTATTTATTATCAGTTGAATGCCACCGTAGCGGAAGAAGCGATGACGGCGGTGATGGAAATGCTTGATGTCGGCAAGGCGCCGGAAAGCGCTAATGCATCTATTACGCCGCATAAGGAGCTTTCAACATGAAAAAGATATTCATTATTGCTGCGGGCATACTGGTGGTCACTGTTTTGCTGGGGCTCTGGATGCAAATGGCTGGCGCAAGCATCGATACCGTTCCCGCAAAAAAAATGGCTGGAAAGCTGGGTCTCCCGCAAATCTTTTGGCCCTTTGCTTTGCCAGGCTTCGGCGCGATTGTGATGCTTGCCTCGGGGCTCTCGAAATATGAAACTATTTTGCAAAAACTGAACTCAAATGACCTGGGGAAATCAGATTTCATAATCGGTTTGAGTTTATTGTTTGGGCCAGTACTGGCTTTCATCATGCAGGGCGGTATGGCGCTCTATGTTTTTGGCCTCGTCGATAAGGGCGATTTGATGAAAGCCAGTGTCGGCCTTGGATTGATTTTTTTCCTGGCGATGGGAAATTATATCGGCACGACGCAGCGCGGCAGCCCCGCCGGCTTGCGCACGCCCTGGTCGGCACACAATGACCGCATCTGGTTTAAGACACAGCGCTTTTTGGGACGCGGTCTGGTTTTGCTCTCGCTAAGCGGCATAACAATGTTGTTTTTCGATGATCCGATGGGGGTCATGTGGAAATTTTTCGCCGCGCTGGTTTCCCTAAAAGTACTCGCCGTCAGTTATTCTTATTTCCTATGGCGAAACGAAAAACGCCAACCAGACCTGATTCCGAAATCTAACTAGATTCGAAGGAGAATTTGAAATGCCCTTGGCGGTCAACACTCGAACTATGCCTAAAATCGGTCTGATACCCGGCGCTATCATTACACAGATTGTCTGTGACACCGAGGCTAATTCCGTAAATGCCAAAGCAAAAACATACAGATAGGTTAGCTCAATGAATAACTGGATTAAAATGCGAATTGAAAAGGCCGGCTGGTTACGGTTTCTGGCGTGGCTCGCCATTGATGTTGGCTATTCCGTATGGGCTTTTTTGCTGCCCGGCCCCTGGACGCGTATTGGGAATGCCATGGGCGCAGAGATGGGCGAAGTCCCAGCGATACCGGAAACGCAATTTGGGTTTACGGCCGATCAACCAGCCCTCGCCTTCGGTCAACTCGGTGAAGCCACGAATGATTATATTCTCTTTCAACTCGTCGATGTTCCATACGCTATTATCAGCACAATGATGGTGAGCGCGGCTATCGCGATAGGGCTAAAGCGTTTTAATCTCGGCGCGTCTGCGTGGCGGTTTATTCTCCTGGCGCCGCTGATCTATCTGGCGGCGGAGATCGTCGAAGACCCTCTCCTCGCTGCGATGGCTGGCGGTTACCTGCCCATGGAGGGTGTCATTGGTACGATCCAACAAGCCGCCACCACGGTTAAAACCAGCGCAGATGGGATAGCATCTCTTGCCGCGGCCATTTCACTGCTGGCGACCGCAGGCGCCGCGCTCAGCAAACCTTTTCGCAAAAAATCGGCATGAAAGGCGGCATGCAAAATGACCAACAAACACCCCCGAAAAATCAGCCTTTTCATCGTCATCGTGATTGCCGCCGTCGCCCTGACCCAAAGCGGACAACATGGCCAAATTAGCGGTTATATCGCCAATCTATTTGATGAGCGGTGATGCGATGCGCAATAAAAACGGGCCCCGAAGGGGCCCGCTTTTAAGTTTGTTATACGGAAAAGAAAGATCAATCTTCAGATTTTTCCCTGACGATTTCCTTACCCGTCGCCTGGTCGACGATTTTCATCGACAGACGAACCTTGCCGCGGTCGTCAAAGCCAAGCAGCTTCACGAAGATTTCGTCGCCTTCTTTAACAACATCGGTGACTTTCTCCGGCCGTCCATCATTGAGTTGAGAGATGTGCACAAGACCATCGCGCGGCCCGAAGAAATTCACAAACGCCCCGAAGTCCATCGTCTTGACAACTTTGCCTTTGTAGATCTCTCCAACTTCCGGCTCCGCGACGATTGAATGGATCCACTTATGAGCGGCATCGATTGCCGCCTTATCACTAGACGCAATCTTGATAAGGCCTTCATCGTCGATATTAATTTTCGCGCCGGTCTCTTCCACAATCTGGCGGATGATCTTGCCGCCAGAACCAATGACTTCACGAATCTTGTCTTTAGCTATCTGCATCGTCTCAATCCGCGGCGCATAATCGCCGAGATCATCACGAGCGTGATCAAGGGCTTTGCTCATCTCATCGAGAATGTGCATGCGCCCATCCTTTGCCTGATCAAGCGCAATCTTCATGATGTCTTCTGTGATGCCCGCGATCTTGATGTCCATCTGCAATGACGTGACGCCTTGATCCGTACCCGCGACTTTGAAGTCCATGTCGCCAAGGTGGTCTTCGTCGCCAAGGATATCCGAAAGAACCGCGAAGCGCTCGCCTTCAAGGATCAGCCCCATGGCGATCCCGGCGACCGGACGTTTCACAGGCACGCCAGCATCCATCAACGCCAGTGATGAACCACACACCGTCGCCATCGACGACGAGCCGTTAGATTCGGTTATCTCTGAAACCAGGCGAATGACGTAAGGAAATTCTTCCTGACTAGGAATAACCGCCTTCATAGCGCGCCAGGCCAGTTTCCCGTGGCCAATCTCACGACGCCCGGTAAAGCCCATGCGACCGACTTCCCCGACCGAATAAGGGGGGAAGTTGTAATGCAGCATGAACGTTTCTTTATAGGTGCCCGCGAGTGCGTCAATAAACTGTTCGTCATCGCCTGTGCCAAGCGTTGCGACAACCAGCGCTTGGGTTTCGCCACGTGTAAACAGTGACGACCCGTGTGTGCGCGGCAGAACGCCAGCCTCGGCGACGATAGGACGAACTGTTTTGGTATCGCGCCCGTCAATGCGCTCGCCGGTGTCGAGAATGCCACCCCGAACGATGTCGGATTCAATCGCCTTGAAAAGTCCGGCGACAACGCTTTTGTCGAGAGCGTTTTCATCCTCTTCCGAACACAGCGCTTCCAGCACTTTATTCTTTGCTTCGCCTAGCTTTTCCTGACGAACTTGTTTTACGCGCTCTTTATAGGCGGCGACAACGTCAGATTCGACCAGGTCGCGGACTTTACCGGCGTGCTCAGAATGATCTGCAGCTGCGAATTCCCACGGCTCCTTGGCGCTTTCTTCGGCGAAATCGATAATGAAGTTGATGGCGTCTTTCGCCGCCTTATGGCCAAAAACGACTGCGCCTAGCATGACGTCTTCCGAAAGTTCTTTCGCTTCGGATTCAACCATCATCACAGCATCCGCCGTGCCCACCATAACCAGATCGAGTGCAGTTTCCGACATTTCATCGATTTGCGGGTTCAATGCATATTCGCCATTAATGTAACCAACGCGGGCGGCGCCGATCGGACCCAAGAAGGGAATGCCGGAAATCGTAAGCGCCGCTGATACGGCAATCAGCGCGACCATATCCGGATCATTTTCCATGTCATGCGAGAGAACCTGGGCGACAACCAGAACTTCGTTTTTAAACCCTTTAGCGAAAAGCGGACGGATCGGCCGGTCAATAAGGCGCGACGTCAGTGTCTCTTTTTCGGTAGGACGGGCTTCACGTTTGAAATAACCGCCTGGCACCCGGCCGGCGGCATAATAACGTTCCTGGTAATGAACGGTCAGCGGGAAGAAATCGAAATTGGGGTTGGCCGTCTTGGCGCCAACGACAGTAGCGAGAACGGATGTTTCGCCATAGGTCGCGAGCACAGCGCCGTCTGCCTGACGCGCAACACGCCCGGTTTCGAGCGTCAATGTGCGCCCGCCCCATTCCATCGATTTTTTGGTGATATTAAACATGTTTATCTCTTCTCTTTTTCATAAAGCGCCGTACGCGGATCGTTCGGCGCGCGGGGTATGTAACCGCTATTGGAGAGGTTAGCGCCAGCACCCCATCCTTCGCGACGCGCCGTCCGCATTCGGTCGAATGCGACTGCCGCTCCTCAGGATGAGAAACTGCTTTTCCCGATATCTTCCAACCCTCATCCTGAGGAGGCTTTTTCGATCTTGATCGAAAAAGCCGTCGCGAAGGATCGGCAAAAAAGCACTGTCCTGTAAAACAATAAGCGACCCGGTTGGGCCGCAAAACTTCTCCTATCTCGGTTGCATTCTGATGGCGCCGTCAATTCGTATGACGGCGCCGTTAATCATTGTGTTGCGGCATATTTCGACCGCAAGGGACGCGTATTCTTCTGGTTTGCCGAGACGCTTTGGAAAAGGAACCATAGCGGCAAGGGCGTCTTGAACTTTCTGTTCCATGCCCGCCATCATCGGTGTCCAGAATATTCCCGGCGCAATCGTATTCACACGCACGCCCATATTCATGAGGTCGCGGGCGATCGGCAGTGTCATAGCGGCGACGCCGCCCTTGGACGCGGCATAGGCCGCCTGGCCGATCTGACCCTCGAAGGCCGCGACAGAGGCGGTGTTGATGACAACGCCGCGCTCACCGTCTTCGAGGGGCTCGAGGGTTTCCATCGCTTCCGTCACAAGACGGATGCAATTAAACGAGCCAGCCAGATTGATGTCGAGCACCTTCTTGAAGCTCTCCAGCCGGTGGGGACCCTTTTTGCCGATTGTTTTCTCGCCAATCGCGATACCTGCGCAATTGACCAGAATGCGGGGCGCGCCAATCGCAGCAATTGTTTTTTCAACACCGGCTTTGACGCTCGCCTCGCCGGAGACATCAACGGTGCAAAAAACGCCGCCGAGTTCCGCCGCAAGCGCCTCGCCTTTATCCGCGTTGAGGTCCCAGAGCGCAACCTTGACGCCTTGCTCGTGCAGCGCGCGCGCAGTTGCCGCGCCCAAGCCCGATGCACCGCCGGTGATGACCGCACTGGCTCCTGAAAATTTCATAGCGTTCTCCTTGCTCGGCGCTCTAGCGGCGCAGGCCGAGTTCCGCGATCAGCTTTTTGTAACGAAGTTCGTCATGGCGCTTCACGTAATCGAGAAGGCGGCGACGCAAAGAGACCATTTTCAACAGCCCGCGGCGCGAGTGATTGTCTTTCTTGTGGTCCTTGAAGTGCTCGGTGAGGTTGGTGATGCGCTCCGACAGGATCGCAATCTGAACGTCCGGTGAGCCCGTATCGCCTTCTTTTTGCGCAAATTTCTTGATGAGTTCGGCCTTACGGCCAACCGTAATCGACATAATACTTCTCCGCGGCGTCCCTGAATATGGCGGCCCCGCCGGGACGCCGTCCAGCAGGGTCGAAGAATTTGTGGGGCTTATGGGGGAAAAGGGGAAAGAAGGCAAGGGTTGCCCAACAGCCTTTTGCGCCGCGCCCGCTCCCCTCGCGCGGTCGCAGCGCGGCGTCTCGTCGCCGGGGGTTGTCCCGATTGGGCCGCGTGTCTGCACTTTATCCCGCGCAGCACGAAAGTTTGGAAACGTCCTTTCCAAAACCCTGGGCCGCCAATTTCAAGCCTTCAACGGTCGTTAGATAGGGAAATATCGTCTCGCCCAGCTCCTTGGCGGTCATTCCAAATTTGATGGCGAGAGCGGCGGTCTGAATGCTGTCCGCGCCTTCCGGCGCCAGAATATGCGCGCCCAATAGCCGGTCGCTCGCTTCATCGGCCACAAGTTTTATCAACCCGCGCGTATCGCGGGCGGCGAGCGCGCGGGGAACATGCTCCAGTCCCAGGAACGATGTCTTGACCTCATAACCGGCGGCTGCCGCCGCCGCCTCCGTCAACCCAACAGAGGCGACCTGTGGATCGGTGAAAACCACGGATGGCATTGCGCTGTTGTCATAGGAATGGTTGTTGCTGTTAAGAGCGTTTTTCGCTGCGAGTTTCGCTCCGTAAGCGGCCATATAAACAAACATATCCGAACCCGTCACATCGCCGGCGGCGTAGATGCTCGCGTTTGTGGACTGCATATGCTGATTGACTTTGACGCCGCCGTTTCTCAACATCTCAACGCCCAGATCCTCCAGACCCAGTTTTGCGGTGTTCGGTTTGCGGCCGGTTGCAACGAGAAGCTTTTCAGCCTCTATGTTTTGCTCGCCATCCTTGCTCTTGCAATAAAGTTTAACGCGGGCGCCCGACTGCTCGATCTTTTGATATCCGACCCCGGCGCAGACCGTAATGCCTTCGCCCTCAAGGGCGCTTTGCAGGGCCTTACTGATCTCCGGCTCCATATCCGGCAACAGTCGGCTCCGGCAACAAATCGTCACCTTCACGCCGGCGCGCGCGAACATCTGGCCAAGTTCGCACCCGATCACGCCGCCGCCAATAACCAGCAGTGATTGGGGTGCGGCGTCGAGATCAAGCGCCTCGGTGCTGTTTAAATGGGAAACGTTTTCAATACCCGGTATTGGCGGGACAGATGACGACGAACCGGTCGCGATGATCGTTTTACCGGCCTTGATGTCAGCCCCTCCGACGATAACAACGCCGCCGTCCTTAAGGCGGGCCTTGCCTTCCAGATAGGCGACGTTGTTATATTCAGGCAGCAGATCAATATATTTCTTTTGCCGAAGCGTGGAAACAAGGTCATCTTTATCAGCGATCACTTTGCTCCAATCCGTGATATGCGCTTCGCCGACAACGCCTTGAAAACGCTTAGCAGCACGCGCCCCATGCAGCGCTTCAGCCATACGGATCATGGTTTTCGACGGCACGCAGCCGACATTGACGCATGTGCCGCCAATCGTCCCATGACTAATTAGAGCAACCTGCGCGCCCTGTTCCGCCGCCGTGATGGCGGCGGAAAACCCGGCGGAGCCGGCGCCGATCACAGCCAGATCGTAAGCGCCTGATTTGTTGGGCGGACAGCAGTCAGACATTTCGGTTTTCCTTTATTCGGATCGCATCGTGCGAACCGCGCAACAAATACGCTCAATCTTTCACGCATATGACAGAGCTGGGCGCGGGAAACTGCAAATCACCCCCTCACCAGCCTCACACGGCTGATGTCGATTGCCAGACCTCGCCGATGACAATTAGGCGTCGGTCACGCTTGCCGGGTACCCGGCATTCGTCGACGCTTCAGTGATTTGGTCAACCGTCGCTGTTGACGGGTCATAAACGACCGTCGCCGTTTTGGCGTCGAAATCGACATCAACCGAGCGGACGCCTTCTACTTTTTCCATCGCTTTTTTCACCGTAATAGGGCACATTGCGCATGTCATATTGGCGATGGCGAATGTTTGTGTGCGTTCTTTGACGCTCTCTTCCGTTGCAGAGGCCGTCGCATTGCTCGAAGAAGCCATGCTGGCTACCGCGACGCCAGCAATCGCCAGCGCGGCGACGGTGGTAAACATAATCAGTGGTCGTTTCATTTTACGTCTCCATTCCTAATAAAACCAGGGCGCCCAAAAATCGATTGTTGCGGCGAGTGCAACGAGCGCTGTCGCGCCCCATAATACGACTTGGGTGATCAAGCTTGATTGCGGGCGCGCGCAATAAGACCCCTCTTCACAGGCAGGTTTTTTTCGAAAGTAGACCTGCCAAAAGCCAAGCCCGAGGAAGATCAGCGTTATGGTGATGAAATACGGTTTATAAGGCTCAAGCGCAGTTAAATTACCAATCCATGCGCCGGATACGCCCAAGCTGACCAGAATAAGCGGGCCTATGCAGCAGCTCGACGCGAGGACCGCGCCGACGACGCCGCCTGTCGCCAGCCATTTTTTTCCTTGCGGGGCAGGCGCTTGTTCATCCATTCGCATTCTTTGGTTTCCGCCTTCGCTATCACTCATACCGAATCTGTCTCGACGATCGCATTTCTCCATGATAGGGTCTGTAGCAACTACAGGATCAAGGAGTTTTTTTGACTGTCACCTTCACGGTTTCGAGAGAGGTTATTCGGCGCGGCGAGCTTGCAAAGCGATCCGGGTGCAATATTGAAACGATCAGATATTACGAGAAAATCGGTCTTTTACCGCCACCGGCGCGAAATGAAGGCGGGCACCGTCTATACTCCGAAAAGGACCAGGTGCGTCTGAGATTCCTGATGCGCTGCCGAGAGCTGGGTTTTTCTATCGATGAATTGCGCAGCCTTCTGTCTCTGGTGGATAGCGGCGCATATTCCTGCGGTGAAATCCATGCGCTGACAATGGATCACCTAACAAGCATCCGCCAAAAAATTACCGATTTAAAAAAGCTTGAGCGGACGTTGAAGACAATCTCCGCCGATTGCGAAGACGGTACGACGCCGGAGTGTCCAATTATCGACACTCTTTTGGAACCATGATTTTCGGCAATCTTAATGCCGGACACTTCCGTCCGACAAAAGACGTTGCCCGGCCTACAAATTAAACACTCTGGTAGGTTTCAGCTTTAGTCCGACTGATTGACCGAAGCATCGACAATATCGGCTGCGAAGAATTCATGCGTCTGCAGACCAGTGATGATCGCATGCAGCTTGTTTCTGACCCTCAACTTACGTTTTGCGTTCTCGATATGGGCGTGAACGGTATTCGGGCTGATACTAAACAGTCGCCCGGTGTCTTTTTCGGTGTATCCTTGGCCAGCGGCAATCAGGCATTCCCGTTCCCGACGCGTCAAGATGTTACCTTTCTTTTTGACCGTTGTTGCGGGCGATGCTTGATGCGGGTCCAGTTTCTCAAGGCAATAAGAATAAATGAGACTCAGTTCGACTGACGACAAAGCCCTCTTCACTCCGGTTACTGAAGTGGCAATCAAGGTTCCCTCAGCGCCTCGAAACGGAAGAAAATATGCGAAATCAACACCTTCCGTTCGAAGCGCTTCAAAATAGGCGTTGACATCATAGTCATCCGATGTCGCGAATTCATAATCGAAGAGATTGAAGGGTGCGTGTTGATGTCGCGCGATGATCGGCGCTGGATGTTTGTTTTTTTCCACAAGCCGGTCGCATAATACATTGATCGGGTGGGAAGGTCTCGGTTGACAATCGCCGTGCTTTTGCTGAGCGCCGTTTTCGTTTTCGAAAACGATGCAGCCGTGATCCAGTTTGCTCTTAGTGAAAATCCTTCCGATTTTCTGTGCAAACGTTTCCACTTCCAGAGAGGATGACCCCATTACGATATTCGTCCTCATTCAAGTGTTTGGCTGCTTCCAAGCCAATTAGTCACTCGTAGTTTTCATTAATTCCCACACCGCGAATTCAACCTGGCACGCGCTGTTGATCGAGGTTTAGTGACAGTGTGAGACGATAGCTCTTCTTATTATAATTCAATCACACAAAATACCTTCGGTTCAACCTGGAGTTAGAGCTTTTTCCCAAAGAAAAATCACTAGCCGAATCTGGTTATTCTGCCATGAAAATCAATCAATCAATCATTTCCAATTAGTTGATAAAGGGGATTGGGCTCTCGTCAAAATTGAGCCCTACTGATCAATCAATAATTCGGAAGTCAAACTCACCAAAAAAGCAATCAATCCCTGGAGAGATCAATGCAAACAAACAAAGAAAAATTGCTTCAAATTGATTTGGATCAAGATTACCATGAAAATCACAATTTCGTCAACAAGAATTTCACATCCAGCGAAACCGTTTCTGTCTCTGATTTGTGCACAGACGCCGGAGCCCTTCTTTCTTCAATGACAGATCCTGCATACGTTCCCCACGTCACTGATCTGGACTGCACGCCCGATATGGATGAAATTTGGGGGGAAATAGAGAAATGTACGCGTACGCTCGCGCGGGCGCCTTCGGTTTCCTTCGCCGATATTGTTGGGAAAATCCATATCTGGCGTCATGTCGCGCCGGACGAGGAAGGCGACGAATCCACGATCGACGAAATATTGCTTACGTCGATCATGCTCGATGTCGAGCGCCTGATTGGCTAAGGGCGAGTGCTTTAGGCGCCTGACCTGACATGATATGATATGAATACATATGCAGATGCTGAACGAATCCGTCACAACGCAAAAAACGGAAATCATTGGGCCAGCCGCATCACCGTTGACCCGGGACAGTCCGCCATCTGGGAATTCAATTAGTCTCTTTTGTCAGATGCGCATACGCCCCTATGCTCCCCCTACAAATTAAACACCCTGACCGGTTTCAACTTTAGTCCGTCTAGCTCGCAAATCGCTACTGGATCGCCGTGGAGCGATGCGAGAACCGCGTCAATGTTTCCGACTGCGCCGCCGCGCAGACCCTTCGCCGCCGCCGGTGAGATGATCGCCTCCTGGCCGCGCCGAAGCCTGGCCGCTTCCGGTCCTGAGATGCTTGTCTGAGGCATGTTCGCGAGCGCTGCATCGATCGAGAGAAGCACGCCGTCACGCGCCTCGGGCGTTTCCAGCGCTTCAAGACCGGCAATAGTGACGCCGTCCTCGGCGCAAAAGTGCCCGACGCGAAGCCGCCGCAACGCACAGACATGGCCTTCCGTGCCCAAGGCACGAGCCATGTCGCGCACCAGCGCCCGCACATAGGCGCCCTTGCCTGTCACCGCCTCGAACACCGCCGTGTCATCGTCAGGGCGTTCCACCAACTGCAGTTCCTTGATATGAATCAGCCGCGGCGGCAGGTCGACCGTCTCGCCGGCGCGGGCAATGTCATAGGCCCGCTCGCCGCCGATCTTGATGGCCGAAAACTGTGGTGGGATCTGTTCTATTTCGCCGGTGAAATGACCGAGCACGGCTTCGATCGCTTCGCGCGAAGGGCGCTTGTCCGAGCGCGCAATCACTTCACCCTCGCTATCATCGGTTGTCGTCGCTTCGCCCCAATGCACGGTAAAATGGTAAAGTTTCTCGGCATCCATCACGAAAGGGACAGTCTTTGTCGCCTCACCGAGGGCAATCGGCAGAACGCCTGTGGCCAATGGATCGAGCGTTCCCGCATGGCCGGCTTTTTGCGCCTGAAATAACCATTTCACTTTCGAAACAGCTTCCGTAGATCCAAAGTCATAAGCCTTATCGAGGATCAGCCAGCCCGAGACGGGCCGCCCCTTTTTTTGTCTTCCCATGGGTCGCCTATGTTTTGTTCAGCCGCGCCCGGTTCGGACGGTAACGGCCGGAAATGAGTATCTGCGGCGGTTTTGAAGCAGAGACCGCACGGCTCCGTCAACTGGATTTCAAAAAGTTTGAGCCGAAGGCGAGGCTATTCACCCTCGCTACGGTCGAGATCACGCGCAACTTCCTCGCGCGCGAGGAGCGCGTCAATCTTGCGCGCCTCTGCGAAACTTTCATCACCACGAAAGAGAAGCGCCGGTGTAAACTTCATTTCGATCTGACGCCCCAGCAGGCCGCGCAAAAAAGGCGCCGCCTTGTTCAACGCGGCAATCACTTCAGCCTCATTGACGCCGCCCAGCGGCGTGCAAAAGACCGACGCCTGACGCAGATCCGGTGACGGGCGAACCTCGCTCACCGTGATTGAGACGCCTGTCAGCACAGGTTCGCGCAAAGACTCACGCTGAAAAATATCCACCAAGGCATGCCGGATAACCTCGCCGGCGCGCAATTGGCGCTGGGAGGGACCTCTGGCGTGTGAGCGACGTTTTGGCATTTGCGTTACTTAAGGCAGGAAAACAGGTTTTGAAAGCCCGAGTATGGCGCTGAAAGCGTGAAGCTTATCATGATTCAAGACATCACCCGCTTCCCGGTCGCGCAAGCCTGAGCAGACATCGACACCAAAAGGGCGAACGGTTCGCACACGCGACAATCACCATCTCGGGATTCAGTCCGCCCGCAAGAAACACAGGTTTATCGACAATTTCAACGATCTTTTGACTGATTGACCAATCATGCACATCGCCTGTTCCGCCAAGGGTTCGTTCGTGCGCGCTCGGTTTGCCAGAGTCAAGCAGGATGCAATCAACCGCCTCTCCCGCTCGACGCGCGATATCGATTGCGTGGTCATCCTCCACATGCACAACCTGAATCAAGCGCAAGCCCGGATGCGAACGGCGCAGAACTTTATAGGCGCCGGGCACAGAGCATCAACAATTTGCACTGTATTGACTTGTGTGTACTCCACATGATCAGCAATCGCGTCGCCATCGGTATGACTGGTCAATAACACTGTCCAGATTTTGTTACTGTGGAGACGATGTACGTGCGCCGCTATGTCTTTGATCGCATGATCGGAAATCGGCCCCGGCCCGTTTGGCATGGCCCCGACAAGACCAACAGCAAGAGCGCCCGCAGCAATTGCCGCATCCGCTTCGTTCGTTGACTGCATACAGCAGACTTTCATGCGTGGGTTGATTGTTGTTAACATAAAGAGATCAACCAAAAGCAGCCGTTAAGCAGCAACGCACTTCTCTTCGTGCGAAAAAGATTTATCAGCTTACTTCTTACTCCGAGCAACAGATCCGCACAGATACGGCGTGTTACAGCGTCCGCTCGATTGTCTCAACTGAAAAGCACTCAATGACGTCACCGGCTTTGAGGTCTTCGTAATTGGCGAAGCTCATGCCGCATTCCTGACCGACAGGCACATCGTTGACGTCTTCTTTAAAGCGCTTGAGTTGTGAAAGCTCGCCTTCATGGATAACCGTATCGTCACGGATGAGTCGCACTTTGGCGCCGCGTCGCACTTGACCTTCCGTAACGCGGCAACCAGCGACCTTGCCAAGTTTCGTAATGTTGAAAACTTCGAGAATTTCAGCGTTGCCGAGGAAAGTCTCGCGCAATTCCGGTTCAAGCATGCCGGAAAGCACACCCTTGATGTCATCGATCAGGTGGTAAATCACTGAATAATAGCGAATTTCAACATTATTGCGCTCAGCTTCATCGCGCGCTTGTTTATTGGCGCGCACGTTAAATCCGATCACCGGAGCCGCACTGGCGGCAGCGAGAATGACGTCAGATTCCGAAATACCGCCCACGCCCGTATGCAGAATACGAACACGCACTTCGTCCGTGCTCAGCCTATCGAGCGAGCTAACAATTGCTTCAACCGACCCCTGCACATCACCTTTGATGACGATGGGTAATTCCTTGATCTCAGCATCCTGAAGCTGCGTCATCATCTGTTCAAGCGAAGTGCCGGACGATTTGGCAACCGCTTTCTCGCGGCGTTTACGCAAACGGAATTCGGCGATTTCGCGCGCCCGGGATTCAGAATCGACGACGACAAATTGGTCGCCGGGTTCCGGCGCCCCGTTAAGACCCAGAACTTCCACCGGGAAGGCCGGGCCCGCTTCAGTGACCTTCTGGCCTTTATAATCGGTTAGCGCACGCACCTTGCCCCACTCGCCGCCGACGACCAATATGTCTCCGCGTTTAAGGTTGCCCCGCTGAACGAGGAAGGTCGCCACCGGACCGCGACCCTTATCAAGCCTGGACTCCACGACGGAACCTTCAGCAAGACGATTTGGATTGGCCTTGAGCTCGAGAAGCTCAGATTGCAGGATAATCGCCTCCAGCAATGCATCCAGATTGGTTTTCTTAAGGGCCGAAACCTCAACATCTTGCACATCACCCCCCAGAGATTCGACTTGAATCTCATGTTGGAGAAGATCCGTACGCACTTTGTTTGGATCAGCGTTGGGTTTGTCGCATTTATTGATCGCGACAATGATTGGCACACCAGCAGCCTTGGCATGGCTGATCGCCTCAACGGTCTGCGGCATGATCGAATCGTCAGCGGCAACAACAAGAATGACAATGTCAGTCACCTCTGCACCCCGGGCGCGCATTTGCGTAAACGCTGCGTGGCCGGGAGTATCGAGGAATGTGACTTTCCGATCGTCGCCAAGATCAACCTGATAGGCGCCGATATGCTGCGTGATGCCGCCAGCTTCTCCAGCGACCACATCGGTTTGTCGAAGAGCGTCCAGCAGTGATGTCTTACCGTGATCAACATGACCCATAATGGTGACCACCGGTGGGCGCGGCGACATGTCGTCGTCACTGTCGATTCCGTCGAAAAGACCCTCTTCAATGTCAGCTTCAGCAACGCGTTTAACGGTATGGCCTAAATCTCCAACCACCAGTTCGGCTGTATCTGCGTCAAGGATTGTATTGGCGTTCACCATCTGACCTTCTTTCATCAGCTCCCTGATGAGGTCGACGGCGCGCATAGACATGCGTTGAGCAAGTTCTTGAACTGTGATCGTTTCGGGTATGATCACTTCGCGAACAATCTTTTGCTGTTCACCCGACTGACGGGCTTGTTTATCGCGTTCGCGAGCACGACGGACGGACGCCAACGACCGCTGGCGTTCATCGTCATCAAGCGCATTGACAACGGTTAGCTTGCCAGTGCGTCGGCGTGGTTCGTCCTTCGATTTCGTTTCCCGCCGATCCGTTTCCGTTTTGCGCCGTGTCTTCAAGCGACCGCCCAGTGACGCAAGCGGATTGTCAGCGTCCGGCTGAGCAACCGGATCGGAAGGTGTAACATTCACGCGCGGCTCGGATTTAAACGCTCCATGACTTTTCTTGAGCTCTTCTTGTGCGAGGGCAACGCTGGCTTCTTCTTCTGCGCGCTGACGAGTTTCAATTGAATCCGCGCGTTGTTTTTCTTCTTCGGCCAAGCGCTTTCGCTCAACCTCAAGACGGGCGCGCTCTTCGGCTTCACGTGCGTCGCGGTCTTCGCGCTCGGCTTCTTCGCGTTTGCGGCGGACTTCACCATCCTTACGGGCCTGGGTGAGCGCTGCAACACGGGCATGCTTTTCGTCCTCGGAAAGCGTGCGCAGAACGGCGCCTTGCTTTTTCTCATCCGCGACAGAAGCGCTCTCGGTTACCGGGGCGCCTGCTAATTTAGGCGCTTGTTGCTTTTCCGTATTTTCAGGCGCCGTGGTGGCGGCATCACCGGCTTTTTTCACTCCGAGGATACGGCGACGCTTTGTTTCCACAACCACCGTTTTTGTGCGGCCGTGCGAAAAGCTTTGCTTCACAGCACCCTTATCCGTTCGACGAAGAGTCAGCGGTTTGCGGCCTGATTTCGGTTTCGTTTCGACTTCGTCGTTCATCCGATCTCCGTTCGCGCCGCAACAGCGACGCACACTCTCATATCAGCCCACTATAGGCCATTTGCGAAAGCCGTCATGGACATACAGCCCAAAACGGTCGGGGTCTACAGCGACCCCTTGTTATTCCCGGCCGGTGTTGCAGTGAACACCGGCCTAAACCCATCAAGCCGACGCGCCTCGCGTAAAAAGCGCTCCGCCGCCGCTCCTTTTTTTAACGCCGCATGCACGACATCGTCGCGTCCCAATGCGGAAGACAAGTCATATCCATCAAACGCTCGTACGATAACCGCCTGGCCCGCAAGCTTGGCGAGCTTTGAAAACCCGTCTTCAGCCCCATCGGCCGCCGAAACGTAAACCGCCGGATGACCTTCCTTGAGCAAAGCGCGAACCTGATCGAAACCGACCGCCACATCACCCGTTCTCCGAGCCAACCCCAACGCCGCGAGAGCCTTCTTCTCAAGGCCAGCCTCAACCGTACCAACCAAATCGGGCGGCGTCTTGACTGCACACTTGAATGCGCGCGCAAAAAGCCCCTTTGAAGAGACAACCTCAATCGCTTGACGCGATGCCGTTACCCAAGCGCCACGGCCAGGCAGCTTCGTATTCAAATCAGCAATAACGCTTCCATCCGGCGCCAACACGAACCGCACAAAAAGATCAGGTGGTCCGCAAACGCCTGTGGCGATGCAGGTCCGCGCACGGCTTTTGCCACGCGCAACGGCGCCGTCAGACTCGCTCTTCAGTCGTCGCCTCCTCTTCCGATTCATCTTCGGCTTCCGCCGCCGCAAGCTCTTCTTCTGTCACCCAGCCAGCCGCAACACGAGCGCGCATGATCAGACTCTCAACGTCTTCAGCAATGATTTTGAATGGCTCAAGAAAACCGTCGTAATGGGTTTTCTCGCCATCCACCCGCTCGGTCCAACCGTTGAGATCATCTGTTGCGCAGCCAGCGAGATCCTCGATTGTTTTGATTTCATTCTCGCCAAGAGCAACGATCATCTTGAGATCAAGACCCTCCATTTCGACGAGCGCATCATCGACGCCCAGTTCTTTACGACGCGCGTCCAGTTTTTTCGTTTCTTCCTCAAGAAAGTCACGGCCACGGGCCTGAAGCTCCGCTCCGACCTCTTCGTCGATTCCGTCAATGTCCATAAGCTCTTCGAGAGCAACAAAAGCGATCTCTTCAATGGACGTAAAGCCTTCCGACACCAAAAGCCCCGCCATCATGTCATCGACATCCAGACCGATCATGAAGAGATCGGTACGCAGTCGGAATTCATCCTGGCGTTTGGCGGACTCTTCAATTTCGGTCATGATGTCAATCTCGAAACCTGTAAGCTGCGAAGCAAGACGCACATTCTGGCCGCGTCGACCGATGGCCAGAGACAACTGCTCATCGGGCACCACAACCTCGATACGTTCAGAATCTTCGTCTAGAACAACCTTGGAGACTTCGGCAGGCGCCAGGGCATTAACAACAAAAGTAGCGGAATCAGGCGACCACGGAACGATATCAATTTTCTCTCCGGCCAACTCGTTAACAACAGCCTGCACACGCGAACCACGCATACCGACGCATGCGCCAACTGGGTCGATAGAGTTATCGTTTGACATGACACCGATTTTGGCGCGGCTGCCCGGATCACGCGCCACAGCCTTAATCTCGATCACGCCATCATAAACTTCCGGCACTTCCTGCTCGAAAAGTTTTGCCATGAATTGCGGATGCGAGCGGGAAAGAAAAATTTGAGGTCCACGAGGCTCACTGCGCACTTCCATAATATAAGCGCGCACACGATCGCCGTTACGGTAGGGTTCACGCGGCAATTGCTGATCGCGGCGAATGATGGCTTCAGCTTTTCCGAGATCAACAATCACATGCCCATATTCAACACGCTTGACGATGCCGTTGACAATCTCACCAACACGATCTTTATAATCTGCATACTGCCTGTCACGCTCCGCTTCCCGTACTTTCTGGGTGATGACCTGCTTGGCGGCCATAGCAGCAACACGTCCGAAATCGATTGGCGGCAGCGGCTCCGACATGAAGTCGCCGACACTGGCTTCAGGATTGCGGCGGGAGGCTTCTTTGATGGTGATTTCGGCAGAATCGTTCTCGATTTCTTCCACAACCTCAAGGAGCCGCCATAACCGTGTCTCACCGGTTTTGGGATTGATTTCGGCTTTGATATTTGTCTCATGACCGTAACGCGAGCGTGCAGCGCGAGCGAGCGCGTCCTCCATCGCGGCGATGACGAGCGATTTGTCGATCGACTTTTCGCGCGCAACCGCATCCGCAATCTGGATGAGCTCAAGCCTGTTTGCACTAACCGCGTTCATTGATGGTCTCCATTTGCCGTCTCCTCAATTTGCGACTCTGTTTTCGCCGCTTTTAAACTTTCTTTGAGCAATTCATCGGTGAGAATGAGCTTTGCATTTGCAACCCATTCGAACGGAAACAGGGCCGTTTCCGCCTCACCCTCAATATCAAATGCAATCTTGCCGTTATCGACACCGGCGATGACACCTTTAAAGCGTTTCTTGCCTTCGATCAGCCGATCGAGTTCTAACTTGGCGTCAAAACCCTGCCATTCTTCAAAGTCACTCAGCCGTGTCAGCGGCCGGTCGATTCCCGGCGACGAAACTTCTAACGTATAGGCGCCCATAATCGGGTCCGCTTCTTCGAGAATCGGCGAGAGCGCGCGCGATAGCGTTGCACAATCCTCCGCCGACATTGATCGATCAGGTTTCTCGGCCATCACTTGGATCGTTTGGCTGCGGGAGCCTGTCAGCCTGACGCGCACAAGGTCGAACCCTTCGGCTTCAACAGCCGGTGCGATAATCGCCAGTATTTGCGCTTCGAGCGGGGTGGATGGCATCTCGCGTGTCTGCCTCTTTCGGTAACAAAAAAGCGGGCCCCGCGGGGCCCGCTTTCGAACTTTCGATAGCGTTTGACCGCTATATACGCCGCCGAAACCACTTTGTCACGCCCTGCGCACAAACGAAATTGACTTAGTTTGAAAATTGAGGGGCAGGTTTTGATCGACAAGGCCGTTGGCCGCCCATGCGACCCATGCGCCGGATTGGCCCTTTTCAGCCAGCGCGCTTCCTTAGTGCAATACCTTGCTAGCACCGAATACTTGCCGCTGCCTCAATAAATCGGTTGATCTTTAGTCTCTACAAACTCAGCTAACTCGAGAAAGTATCGGCCCAAATCCCAGTATGGTCCCGACTGCGGGGTCCATCTATGAACAACGCAATATGTGCTCGTGTCCCGTCGCTCGAAAATCCATTGCGCTCCATCAAACCCAGCAGACTCATCGGGAGGTTCGTCGCAGATATTGATCGCGTCAAACAGTGATTGAATTCTCTCAATCTGTGGCTTGTATAAGTCTTTTTCTTCTACCTTGACCAGTTTCCCCGCATCATACCCCCCGGCACCATCCGCCAGCTTGAAAGTTAGGGTTGCCGTATTCTCCCGCGTAAGCTCAACCTTAATGGCTACCGGATTGTGGAAAGTGCGTAGCCATACAAATCGAAAATAGATTTCTTCGGCACCGCCGTCCATTTCAAATAAAGACCGCTCTTGCAGGGCAGCGAGGTGGTTCGAATACCAACCGCGATAGTCTTTACCATCAAAAAAGACGTCATCAATTGTCTCATCAAATGTCGTATCCGGAAAGTATCTTGACGGCGATCCTACTATTGCTTCCGACCGCGGAGTAGCCGCACAGGAAGCCGTCATCAAGGCTAGGGCTATAAGAATGGATGTCTTATTCATAGATACCCCGCCCACTTTGCATTGCGAGTAAGCGATTGCCGATGCCTACAATAGTAGATAACATTTAACCGACTCTGTCACAATTCGCGCCATTCGGAATAAAGTTCCAAGCGTCCACCTTCGGCGATGAATCACCGGTCCCGGCCGCCATGACCAGTGGCGCGAACGCACTCATGAGCGACCGGTCGATTTTCAAACTGAGCCGTTACCGCGCAAACAGCGGCGGCCCGTTTCCCTGTATTATTCATAGCGCAGCGCCTCAATAGGGTTGAGGGCGGCGGCGCGGCGGGCTGGAAAATACCCGAAAAAGACACCAACCCCCGCCGAAGCCGCTATGGCGATTACGGCGAGGCTCGCGTCAATCAATACATCAAAATCCCCGAATTTCCCGGCAAGAATGGCGCCGACCAGCCCGAGAGAGAGCCCGATCAACCCGCCCAAAAGACACAAGATCACCGCCTCGACCAGAAACTGGACCAGCACGTCGCGCTTGCGCGCGCCGACCGCCATCCTCAGGCCAATCTCGCGGGTGCGCTCTGTCACTGAAACAAGCATGATATTCATGATGCCTATCCCCCCAACAATCAGAGAGACCGCTGCGGTCGCAGCCAACAGGAAGCTGAAAGCGTTCGCCGTCTCATTCCGCGCCCGGATAAATTCTGCGACATTAAAAATTCTAAAATTATCCGGCTGACCCGGCCGGACATGGCGCTGCACACGAATAACTTCAACCAGGTCCTCTTCTGCGCGAACAAGATCATACCCTTTCGCAAACAGAACACGAATGGCGTCAAGCTGATCCGGCACGGTCGCGTCTCGACCGGCAAGACGCGCACGCACCGCCCCCGCTGGCGAGACGATCAGATCGTCTTCATCGCGCCCGAATTGATTTTGTCCCTTCGTCGCAAGTACGCCAATGACCTCAAAAGGCACGTTATTAATCCGAATCTGCGATCCAATCGGAGAACCGCCGCCGAAAACCTCTCTCACGATGGTCTGGCCGACGACCGCAAATCGCGTCCCTGAGGCTGCTTCGCGAACGGAAAAGAACCGCCCTTCGGCCACCGGCCAATTGCGCACGACCGGAAACCCGGCATGCACGCCGCGAATGTCGGTTGGCCAGTCTGCGCCATTGGCGACCGCCGTCGCTGAGACGCGAATTTCGCCTGTCGCGTCCACCACGCCGGAAACTTTCTGCTGTATCGCAACCAGATCACGCTCCGAAAGCGGTGACGCGGAATTTGCGCCGCTTGAGCGACCGCCAAACCGGGACGCCCCCGGCGCGACTGAAAGCATGGATGAGCCGAGATTGGCAATTTGCTCTTCAACGTTCTTTCTGGTGCCCGCACCAATAGCAGACATGACAATGACCGAAGCAACACCGATGATGATGCCTAATGTTGTCAGTATACTCCGCAATGCATTCTGCCTGAGCGCTGACAAAGCGGCGGCAAGGCTGTCAAGAAACGACATGAAGTTTCTCCGTTCGCCGTTGGTCTTCGACAATCCGCCCATCGCGGAGTCGAATTACGCGATCTGTCCAGTCTGCAATCTCATTTTCATGCGTCACGATAATGACTGTCACGCCTTGGTCGTTGAGTTCGGTGAAGAGTTTCATAATGTCACGGGAAGTTTCTGAATCAAGAGCACCGGTTGGCTCGTCCGCGAGTAGAATCATAGGTTGGTTCACCAGCGCCCGAGCTATCGCGACGCGCTGCTGCTGACCGCCGGAAAGTTGCGAAGGGTGATGGCTCATGCGATCCCCAAGCCCCACACGCTGAAGCTGCTTTACAGCAGCCTCGGTCATATCCTCTGGCCGGTTTCGTGCGTAGATGATCGGCAGCTTCACATTCTCAAGCGCCGATGTGCGCTTAAGAAGGTTAAACTGCTGAAAGACAAAACCGATGGTTCGATTCCGCAGGTCAGCAAGATCGTCCGGCGCCATCTCACCAATCGACTCTCCCCCAATTTCGAGGACGCCTTTGCTTGGCCGGTCCAGCGCCCCTAACAAATTCATCAATGTTGACTTGCCTGAACCTGACGCTCCCATAATGGAAAGGAATTCACCGCTGGCAATATCAAAAGATACGCCGTCGAGAGCGTGAATCTCTTCTGCGCCAGTTCGGTAAAATTTCGCGACATTTCGTACGCAGACCAAAGGAGATCCGCTATCACGCGGTAATTTTAATGCTTTAACCCCCGCGTCGCCCGTCATGAAGCCGGCCTGTTTTCACTAACGATTACCGCTTCACCCGCGACAAGGTCACCACCGACGATCTCTGTATGCGTATTGTCTGTTAAGCCGAGCCTGACGCGGCGCTGTTCAGCTTTACCCTCGTCAGTTAATACCCAAACAGTTCCGGTTCGCACATTCGAACGCTGCAAGGTTTGATATTGTTCCCACTGGACGTCGGTGAGCACACTTTTGAATATGGATTCCATGCGCTTGCGCCGGTCTCCAGTGTTGTTTGCTTGCCCTCGGGACTGTCCGCCCGCAAAAAGTTCGCGCATTCTCGTTTGTAATTGAGCGCTTTGCTCACTGGAAAGGCCAAGGGTCTTTGCGAGTTCATCAAGCTGCCCGCCGCCGCCTCGTCCACCACGCCCACCCCCGCCAGCCGCCGCTGACGCCTCAGCGCCCGCTGGCCTGAACCGGATTGAGGCGTTCGGCGCACGCAACGTTTCCTCACGGGCGCCCGTAACGATTTCTACGGTCGCCGTCATACCAGGGTAGAGAATTTTGTTGGGATTCTTAGCATGAATGATAACCGTGTAAGTGACGACATTTTGGAGTTCTGTGGGCGACAGTCGGACAGTTTCCACGCGCCCCAAAAACTTACGATCCGGGTAAGCATCAACTGAAAATGTGACACGATTATCTTTTTTCACTGAACCGATGTCGGCTTCATTAACGTCAGCCTCGATTTGAATGAGAGAAAGATCCTGCGCTATCTCAAACAATACTGGCGCCTGTAGGCTCGCAGCAACTGTCTGACCAACGTCAACGCTCCGTAAAATAACTACGCCATTAATCGGTGAGCGGATCTCTGTTCTCTCAAAGTCGACTTCCGCCTGTTTTAAAGCAGCCTCTCTTTGCTTTACCAGCGCCGCCGCATTGACGGTCTGAGCGCGGGCGGCTTTTATATCGGCTTCAGCCGCCTGAAATTGCGCGCGCGCAGCATCAAGTTCGATTGCAGCGACACCACCCTCAGGGCCTAACCCCGTGAGCCTGTCGAGATCGCTCTTACGTTGGGCATGCAGAGCCCTGGCTCGGTCCACTTCTGCTTTTCGCACGTCTAAAGTCGCTGAAGCGACATCACGCTCAGCCCGCGCAGCCTCCACCCTGGTGCGAAAAGTTTGAGGATCAATCCGAGCGATTAACTCACCGGCGGTGACCTCGGAGTTAAAGTCCGCAAACAACTCCTCCACCCTGCCCGACAACTCAGAACCAACCTGGACCGTCACCAGCGGCCGCACTGATCCACTCGTCGCAACGCTCTGAGTAACCGGCCCGCTATCGACCACTGCGGTCTCATAAGCTGAAATCGTTCCTGCGCCCGAAGCGCCGTTTCGCGATAACAAAACGAAAACCAGGATGAGAATGACCACCGCTGCTGCGGCTAACCGCCAAGGGTGTCCTAAAAATCGTTCCTTTAAAGAAGTTGCCATACCGTATTTACGCCGCCTGATTGTACCCAATCTATCCCTGGATATAACGCGCGGATGCTAACTTTCCGTCGATTTATAAGGTAGATAGCACTTGCTGGTCCAGTCAGCGCTCAATCGCATAGGGAACCGGTGGCTGATTAGCCTCGCCCGGCGGGGTTTTTAAGCCACTCTCCCGGCCGCGCGCACTCGGAACTACGCCCTGGGAGCGAACAGCAGCTTCAGCTCTCCGCCCGTTGAAAGTGGGCATCGAGAAATTCCAAAAAAGCGGGCCAATCTTCTTTCGTAACGCCGTGGGTGCCGGGCCGGATCCAATAGGTGATATCCGCTTCCGGTTTGAAACTTTTCAAGTCTTCTTGGTCGAGCCCACTGCTCCCATACAGCTCCCAGACCGGATCGGCGCCCATCGCGGCGCGGAAGGCGCCATTGGGGTCAGACCACACATCACGCCGCGAATTCCCCAGGAAAATAGGCCGTGGCGCAATCAACGCTAACAATTGGTGTTGATCGACAGGCATTTCTTCCGCCCTGCCAGCGTAACGCGCGTACCGGGGCGCAAACCAGTGAGGAAAACTTTCTGTAATTTTGCCTATGCTTTCACCTTTTTTCTTGCGGTTAAGTGAGGCGCCTCCTGTGCCCGACTGATGCGCGATGACACCGTCAATGCGCGCATCATACGCCGCAGCGACCAAAGCTGATTTTCCGTATCGGGAATGCCCATAGGTAATCAAAGCGTCAGCGTCGATATTGGGATCTTTTTCGAGTACATCGACCATACGCGAAAACCCCCATGCCCAAGCGCCGATTGCACCCCAACGCTGGTCTGGGGTTTTCTCGCCTGCGCCGAGCGCAGCCAGCGCCGCTAACCCTTCGGCCTGGCGATCAGGAACAAACTCGCCGGGGAAAATCGTCGCCACGCCATAACCGCGCTTGAGTATCATCTTCAACGGAGGGGTCGAGATGTATCGCCCGAACACATATGAAAAAACACCGCTCATCACCCCATCCGTGCACGATGCGGCGCGGTCGGGCCGCGTCACCGCGGGATGCGGGATAGTGTCCCAACGCGGGCAAAAGGTTTCCAAAAGGATGACGGGCGCAGGTGAGTCAGAATGCGCAGGCAGGATGACATCCATATAAAAAGCGTCAGTCCTGTGGCTCACGCCATCAAATTCGACGATCGCCTGGAGCTTGTATTCTTCAAGCCGCCCCGCGCCGCCAAATGCCGCCTCGTCGAGAATGCGATGGTAGATAACGTCCACTGACGAAGCGTCTGGAAAATCACCGTAAAGATGGGCCTCAAAGGCAGCGCGCAAAGCAGGCGCGCGTTGGGACTCCCAATCTTCGACGGTGTCAACGGGGCCCGCGCCCTCAAAATCTTCTAGCACACCCGGTGAGGCCTCAATCCCATGCGGCCGAAGATCCGCCCAAGCAAGCGTCAATTGTACACATCCCGTCAAGGACAGAACGATAAACGAAAGACCAATGACCTGCCATAATCTCATGGAAGTCCCCTTGTTAAAAAGACTCTTGCCCAAAGCGGTCGCCGTTCTCAAGTCACATATCGGTCAGTCGTCACTCATGCGCGACGAAAGACAAGATAGACCGGCGCGCGCCCCTCGTGTAGGGCCTTTGCTTCATATCTGGTTTGCGGCCAATCTGCTGGTCGCACACGCCAGTCATCTGCTTTTTCTGCGGTCCAATCGAATTCAACCGCTTGACGTGCAAACATCATCGTCCAGCGGGCATAGTCGGCAATATCGGTTGCAATTCGCAGCTCTGAACCTGATTTTAGCACCCGCGCAGCTTCCCTAAAGAACCAAGGGCTAATCATGCGTCGTTTGTGATGTCTTTTTTTTGGCCAGGGATCTGGGTGGAGAACGAATAGACGCCCAATCGATCTCGCGGGCAAAGCCTCAATCAGCGGTCGCACATCGCCATGGTGAATGCGTATATTGTTTAAATTTTCATCTTCAATCCGGGTAAGGAGCTTAGAAACGCCATTAACAAAGGACTCCGCACCGATCATCCCGATAGTGGGGTGGCGCCCAGCTTGCCAGGCGAGGTGCTCGCCCCCGCCAAAGCCAACTTCAAACCAGATATCCTCCGCCTGAGGAAAGAGTGTAGCTGGGTCAATCAAGCCCTCCACGGCGTCAGGGACCGAAATTTTCGGCAACCCCTCCTGCATCAGTCGCGCCTGTCGCGGCCTCAGCGGTTTGTCTTGAAGGCGACCATATAATCGCGGGATATAAGCAGATCTTATCATGGAGGGAGCCTTACAGACCGCCGACGCCCTCCTCAAGCCTTAGGTCACCGACTCATAAACCCGGAACTCGTGTCATCCCGGACCCCGGATCAAGTCCGAGGCAGGCTGTTACAACCGTCCGAATTCCGCAGGCATTCGGCCAATGG
>JAJFFW010000115.1 GCA_021776435.1 Parvularculaceae bacterium
TTTGACCGCCTCGCCGCAATAGCCGCCATGGGTGCCGAACCCGTCGACCGTCGGCAGCGGCGCCATCGCATCGAGATCGACGCCGATGACGGAATTGACAGTATTGATCAGCGAGACGGCATGCGCGCCGCCGGCTTTCGCCGCCGCTGCGGGGATCAGAACGTCGGTTACGTTCGGCGTCAGCTTGGTGAACACCGGCAAGTCGACAGCCTCGCGCACCCAGCGCGTGGTCTGCTCGACGAATTCCGGAACCTGACCGACCGCCGATCCCATGCCACGCTCGCACATGCCGTGCGGACAGCCGAGATTAAGCTCGATCCCGTGGACGCCGGCATTGGCGAGTTTGACGGCGAGATCTTTCCAGGCGCGCTCTTCCATCGGCGCCATGATCGACCCGATGATGACGCGGTCCGGCCATTCGCGGCGGACCTCTTCGATTTCGCGCAAGTTCACGTCAAGCGGGCGGTCGGAAATCAGTTCGATATTGTTGATGCCGAGCACCGTCCGGTCGTGCGAACGGTGGACGCCGTAGCGGCTCGTCATATTGACGACCGGCGGATCCTCGCCGAGGGTTTTCCAGACGGCGCCGCCCCATCCCGCCTTAAAGGCGCGCTCGACATTGTATTTTTTGTCCGTAGGCGGCGCCGACGCCAGCCAGAACGGGTTGATGCTGTCAATGCCGGCGATCCGGCAGCCGAGATCCGTCATCGCGCCGCTCCTTCGCCCATCGCGCACAGCCGCGTATCGTCATTGAATGTCGCGCGCAGATACGCATCGACATTGAGCGCCGCGCACTTGCCGTCCTCGACGGCCTGCACGGTCAGGTCCTCGCCGCGCTTGATGCAATCGCCGCCGGCGTAAACGCTGGGAAGCGAGGTCTGAAGCCGGTCATCAACCCAAATCTTGCCATGCTCGATCTTCAGGCCGTCGAGCGCGCCCTCATCGAGCGTCTGGCCGATCGCCTTCAACACCATATCCGCGGGCAGCGAAAAGCTCTCGCCGGTCGCCTTCAATTTGCCGTTCGTCAACGCCGTCCCATTGAACACGGCGGACTCAACAGCGCCGCCGCCAGTAAACGCCGCCGGCGCCGACCAGCAACGGATCATCACGCCGTTGGCGCTGGCGAGATCCTGCTCCCATTCGGTCGCGCTCATCTGGGCCTTGCCGCGGCGATAGACCAGCGTCACATTTTGCGCGCCGAGGCATTTGGCCTGAATGGCGGCGTCAATCGCCGTATTGCCGCCGCCGATGACGATGACGTTCTTTCCCACAGGCAGACGCGATTTGTCCTCGGTCTGCCGCACCTCTTCGATAAAATCGAGGGCGTCGCGCACGCCGCCGAGATTTTCGCCCGGAACGCCGAGCGCCGCCGGCCTGACAAGCCCGGCCCCGATAAAGACGGCGTCGAACTCGCGGCGCAGCGCGTCAAGCGTAATATCCGTGCCGAGGGCGACGCCGTATTTGATTTCAATGCCGCCAATCCCGAGCAGGAATTCGACTTCGCGCTGGGCGAAATCGTCAACCATTTTGTACGCGGCGAGACCGTATTCATTGAGCCCGCCGGGTTTCGGCTTGGCCTCAAAGACAGTGACAGAGTGACCAAGCATCGACGCTCTGTGCGCAAATGAAAGCCCTGCCGGTCCGGCCCCGACGACCGCAAGGCGCCGCCCTGTATCCGGCGCGCGTGTGAACGGATGATCGCCGCGCTTCGCAAGGAGGGCGTCGACCGCATAACGCTGGAGCGCGCCGATTTTGACCGGCGCGCCTTCGGTGTGATTGACGACGCAGGCCTCTTCGCACAGCACTTCTGTCGGGCAGGCGCGCGCGCAGGTCCCGCCCATGATATTGGCCGATAAAATGGTGCGCGCCGATCCGTCAAGATTGCCGGTGCGGATCTGATGGATGAATGTCGGAATATTGATGCCGGTCGGGCAGGCGGTGATGCACGGCGCGTCATAACAATAGACGCAGCGCCCCGCATCGACTGCGGCTTGCGCCGGGCCCAGTGGAGGGTGCAGGTCAGAAAAATTTTCCGCGATCTCGCCGGGCGTCAGTCCCGTTCCGCCTATGGACTCTTTAATGTGTTTCACAGTTTCAAAAGCCTGTCCGTTCGAGCATTTCGATTACGGTTCAACGGCCTGTTCGGTATCGCAGCAGCGCTTTCATGCTTACGCTGGGATACGACCGTGGAAGCGTCATCTGGGAAATCTTCCTATAATTTTACCATTTGATCAAGAATTAACGTGAGATCATCTGTATTTCCTCATACATTGAAACTATGGGCTATGCTCACTCTTCGTCCTCAATGGCGTGGACAGGAAATATTTGACTTGATGATCAAAAAACTATTCCCTCTTCCTTATTGCTCCCGGAGCGAAGTTGAGACTCTTATAGCCGGAAAATAGACACCGTAAACAATTCATACGCGGTATTGAATACAGAGCCGAGAACAGAGCAGCCGAATGCTTTTTAAAGAAACAATTCGTAAGAAAAGAGATGGGGGAGCGCTCTCCCAAGATGAAATTCAGCGTTTTGTTGCAGGGCTCGCCGACGGAAGTATTCCTGCGGAGCAGGTTTCTGCCCTGGCGATGGCGATTTTCCTGAATTCCATGACCGCTGATGAAACGGGCGCGCTGACGTCATCGATGGCGGCTTCGGGTGTCATCATCGATTGGTCAGCTGACGATTTGGGCGGCCCGGTCGTCGACAAGCATTCCACTGGCGGCGTTGGCGATAAGGTCAGTTTTCCGCTCGCACCGATCGCCGCCGCCTGCGGGTGCTTTGTGCCGATGATTTCCGGACGTGGTCTTGGTCATACCGGCGGGACGTTGGACAAAATTGAGAGCATCCCCGGCTATTGCACAACTCCCGGGCTTGGGGTGCTTAAAGAGACAGTAAAATCTGTCGGCTGCGCCATCATTGGTCAGACCAACGACCTTGCGCCGGCCGATCGGCGGTTCTATTCCATTCGCGATGTCACCGGCACGGTTGAGTCGGTCCCGCTGATTACGGCGTCGATCCTTTCGAAGAAAATCGCCGCCGGTAACGAAGCGCTGGTGATGGACGTCAAGGTCGGAACCGGCGCTTTTATGTCGTCGGTTGATGAAGTGCGCGGACTTGCACAAAGCATTATCCGTACCGCCTCGACGATCGGGCTGAAGACTCGCGCCCTCATCACCGACATGTCCCAGACGCTTGGCCGCACGGCGGGAAACGCCGTCGAAATCAAGGAATCCGTCGATTATCTCATGAATGTCCGGCGCGATCCGCGCCTTGATGAAGTCGTGCAGGCGTTGTGCGCTGAGATGCTGGTTCTGACCGGCGTCGAAGGCGATCACACGGCGGCCCGTGCTCGTACCGAGGACGCGATCGTTTCAGGTAGGGCGTTGGAAATTTTTGCCCGCATGATAGCGGCGCTTGGTGGGCCACCGGATTTCATTGAGCGCCATGAGCACTATTTGCCGGCGGCGACAGTCGTGGCGCCCGCATTCCCAGATCAATCCGGCTATTTGTCAGCCGTTGACGCGCGCGCCGTCGGTAACGCGGTCATCAATCTTGGCGGTGGCCGAAGGCGGGTGGAAGACAAACTTGATCTCTCCGTCGGGTTTACCGAAATTGCGGCCATCGGTGAGCGAGTGGGGCCGGATCATCCGCTTGCGATCATTCACGCCGCCTCACAAAACGATTTAGAGCGCGCCACTCAAGATTTGAAAACAGCTTGCACGATCTCCGATGATTTGCCCCCGGCGTCGCCCGTCATATATGAGGTGATTGATGACATTCAGGTCTGACGGCGAGCTGGCAGGCTGCGAATGTCGCGCCTGTTCTTTCATCCGTATCAGAAAAACTTAGAATCGCTCATGGACGTGCGCCGGACCGGTCAGTAAGCTCCGCCGGATGTCGTGAATTCGAAACGACTACATAAAGACTGCGCAACGCATAAAGGGTGGGTGGGAAATGCGCGAGACATTTATCGAGATGATCAGTGGGCGTGTAATCGGCTTTATCGGCGTTGCGGTGATTTTGCTGATCGCCGTGTTGTTTTCGCGCAACCGTCGAGCGATTAATTTTCGCGTCGTGCTCAGCGCCTTCGCATTGCAATTCGTTGTCGCGCTTTTCGTGTTGTATTCGTCTGTCGGGAAGGGCGTTATCAATACGATGTCGGGGGGCGTCACTGCTATTCTGGGTTTCGCCAATGCCGGGATCGGTATGGTGTTCGGGCAACTTTCGGGCGATCAGTTCGGCACCGTTTTTGCGATCCATGTTCTTCCGATCATCATCTTTTTCTCGGCGCTGATGGCGGTGATGTACCATCTGCGCATTATGCAGCTGATCGTTGCTGGCGTTGGCGGATTCCTGCAAATAGTGCTGGGTACGCGTCCGGTCGAATCCCTGAACGCGGCGGCGAATATATTCGTTGGTCAGACCGAGGCGCCGCTCGCCATCAAGCCTTATCTTGACCGCGTCACCGGTCCGCAGCTTTTTGCAATCATGGTCTCCGGGCTTGCTTCCGTTGCAGGAACGGTGCTTGCCGCCTATGCTCAGCTTGGCGTTCAGCTTGAATATCTGCTCGCCGCCAGTTTTATGGCGGCGCCGGGCGGGCTGTTGATGGCGAAGCTGATCATTCCCGATGACGGCAAGAAAGACGAAAACGCCCTGACGGTCATGGCGATCACGAAAGAACGCTCGCCACACACCAATGTTATCATGGCCGCGGCGGTGGGTGCGCAGGATGGATTGAGGCTCGCGCTGACAATCGGCGCCATGCTGATCGCGTTTGTTGGTCTTATCGCATTGGTGAATGGCCTTTTGGGTATGGTTGGTGGATGGGTAGGTGTTGAAAACCTCTCAGCACAGATGATTTTGGGTTGGGTTTTTTCGCCCCTGATGTTTCTCTTGAGCATTCCGTGGGAAGAAGCGCGGGCGGCCGGCGCGATCTTCGGCGAAAAACTGATCCTGAACGAGTTCGTCGCCTATATCAGCCTTATCGAACAACAGGCTTCATTGAGCCCCAAAACTGTCGCAGTGGTGACGTTTGCTCTTTGCGGTTTTGCTAATTTGTCGTCCATTGCGATTCTCCTTGGGGGCCTCGGCAGTTTGATTCCTGATCGGATGAGTGAGATCGCCCGATACGGCTTGTATGCGGTTCTCGCGGGATCCCTCTCCAATCTGATGAGCGCAGCAATGGCAGGGCTTATTTTACCGTGAGGCTATATGACGTCCGCTCTGCCGATTATCATTGATTGTGACCCCGGTCAGGATGATGCAGTAAACCTGCTCCTCGCTTATGCCTCGCGTGACGAATTCGATATTCTTGGCGTGACTGCGGTGGCTGGCAACGTGCCGCTCGAAATGACACAACGAAACGCACGGATTATCTCAGAGTTGGCTGGCGCCGACGACATCAGGGTTTATGCAGGCTGTGCGCGGCCATTGGTTCGAGAGCTTGTGACTGCTCACGAGGTTCACGGACCAACAGGCATAGATGGCGTTGAAATATTTGAACCGAAAATTCCGTTGCAGCCCGGACACGCTGTCGATTTCATTGTTAATACTTTGCGTCATGCTGCGGATGATTCTGTTACGCTTGTCCCGACGGGGCCGTTAACCAATATCGCGATGGCGTTGATTAAGGCGCCCGCGATCGCTTCAAAAATTCGGGAGATCGTTCTCATGGGCGGCGCCATGAGGGAAGGCGGAAATACTTCACCTTCAGCGGAGTTCAATATATTCGTCGATCCACATGCGGCTCATGTCGTTATGGGGTGTGAGCGGCCGATTACAATGATTGGACTCGATGCGACTCACCAAGTTTTGTGTTCGCCGGCGCGCATTGAGCCAATTAAGGCTTTGGGAGGTGCTTCTGCGGGTGCTGTTTATCGCATGCTCGCCTTCTTCAATAAGCATGACACGGAGAAATACGATTCGAATGGGGCGCCCTTACACGATCCGTGTACAATGGCTTATTTGATCAATCCCCAGCTGTTCAAGACGAAGAAGTGTAATGTCGAGATTGAAACTGAATCGCCATTGACCATGGGCCATACAGCAGTCGATTTTTGGCGCGTGACGAACCGCCGGCATAACATCAACTGGGTTTATGCGGTCGATGCCGATGGATTCTTCGCATTGCTTACGGAGCGTCTTGCGCGCTATGGCTGACAAAACGCTCAAATCAGAAATGAAGACACGCCATTATGGCAGATTTAAAACGCAACATTCCATTTCCCGCTCATCCCGGCGCCCCTCGAGACGCCGCCTCCGCGCCAGAGGCGCGACTCTTTCGTTTGCGCGCCTTTGCACGCGGGCGGCTCCTCGGGATGAGGAGCCGGGAACCAGTACTGAGTCGGAACTGGGCCCCGGCTTTCGCCGGGGTGAGCGGAGTATTATGTCAGTGTACGATAAATCATAAATGTTTTAGGCTTTGAGAAAGCAATGGCGAACGAAAGTGACGATAGGCAAAGAATTAAACCAGCGCGGCCGGTTTCGATTGCTGTTGTCGGTTCGGTTAATCTTGATCTTGTCGCCAGGGCGGCAAGACTACCGAAGCCGGGAGAGACGATAACCGGTGCAACGCTTTCCCGCTATCCGGGAGGCAAAGGCGCCAATCAGGCGCTAGCCGCGAAAAGGTTGGGCGCGCATGTCAAACTCTTTGCAAAAACCGGGTGCGACGAAACGGCGAAGGAAGCCATGGCGCTATTGCGTTCGGAAGGCGTTGACCTTTCTAATTGCGTTCGAGACCCTGAAGCCTCAACAGGTGTTGCACTGATCGTTGTCTCTGGTGGAGGTGAGAATCAGATCGTCGTTACGCCGGGCGCCAACGCATCTTTTACGCCGGATTTACTGAAGCTACCTTCTGTGGATGGGGTCATTTGCCAGTTGGAAATTCCGATAGAAACTGTCGCGAAGGCAGCGCAGTCGGCTCGCTTTTTTTGCCTTAATGCTGCGCCGGCGCATACATTACCTGACACCATATTGCAGAGTACTGATCTTCTTGTTGTGAATGAGACTGAGGCGGCGTTTTTTGGAGATGCGCTCAACGCGTGTCAGGGTTATGTCGCCGTAACGTTGGGTCACAAGGGTGCGCGTCTCAGTTTGCGCGGCAAAGAGGTTGCCTTCGCGTGTTCGCCAAAGGTCGAAGCGGTGGATGCAACTGGTGCGGGAGACGTATTTACGGCGGCGCTTACGGTTGCATTGCTCGAGGAACGTCCGCCGGTAGAGGCTCTACGCTGGGCTTGTGCTGCTGGGGCGTTGGCTGTGACCGGTGCAGGCGCGCAGCCGTCTTTTCCGGTTTCAGACGAAATTAATTCGCTGATCTCCCCTCGATGACTCAAAGCGAATCGCGCGCATTAAACGGCGAGAGCGGCGCTTTGCGCACGGATTGCGCCAGCACTGACACCGAAATGGACGCTTTCGGTCGCGCCGACCTATCGCGTGTCGCTTGCCAATGGCGGCTCAATCTTGTTCGCGGCTGACTATTCTTATCGTGCAAAGATGTTCGGGCAATCGGTTAACAACCCGAATGAGTTGCTCGACTCACGTGATCTTCTTGGCTTCAACATAGAGTATGAAGCCCCTGACGGCACCTGGACCTTCGGCGTATACGGCGAAAATATCACGAACGAAATCTATGACGTTGGCCGTTTGCAAGAGACGGGCTTTGTCGGTGTCGTTCGCAGTAACGATCGCAGCGAATTCGGCGCGCGTCTGACCAAACGGTTGGGTGGCCTTTAAAAACGAATAACGCAGATGGGTGATTTATCCGGCTGCGTTATTATGGATTTAGACGGTAAAACGCGTGTTGACAGTTAAATTTTCCCCCCGGAAATTGTCAGTGCGCGCTCTTGTTTTTTGCGCGGGATATTGCCTGTGGCTATGGTCATTTTCATTCATATTGAATCGCGTAGAGCAGCAACAAACTCCGCTCACCCCGGCGGAAGCCGGGGCCCAGAGCAAAGTCAGACTGGGTCCCGGCTTTCGCCGGGATGAACGGATAGAGAGGCTTCGATCAGAATTACACAAAATGCGCTACAGCGCCTTGATGCAGTCTTCCAGAATAGCCGCGCCGCGATCGATTTCCTCCGCCGTCACCGACAAAGGCGGCGCCATGCGGATGACATTGCCGTAAAACCCGCCGATGCCGACCAGAAGTCCGCGGGCTTTCGTTGCCTCCAGAACTTGTTTGGCTTTTTCGCGAGCCGGTTCTTTGCCGCCCGGCTCGACGAATTCAAGGCCGAACATCAAGCCTTTGCCGCGTACGTCGCCAAGACGAGGGTGATCGCTCTGCAGCGTGATCATGCGGTCTCTAAACCGCTTGCCCTGGACGAGTGCATTTTCCTGAAGGTTTTCAGAGTCGAGATAAGCAAGGTTGGCGAGCGCACCGCTGGTCGCGATCGGATTGCCGCCAAAGGTTGAAATCGAGTTTGCCTGAAAGCAGTCGATGATTTCGGCGCGGCCGACAACGCCGCCGATCGCCAGCCCGTTGCCGAGCCCCTTGGCGAAGGTCATGAGATCGGGCGTAAGCCCGTGCGCCTGATAGCCCCAGAAATTCTCGCCGGTGCGGCCCCAGCCAGTCTGCACTTCATCGGAGATGAAAAGGATGCCGGTTTTGTCGAGCACCTCCTTGAAGCGTCCGAACAACCCGTCGGGCGGCGCCGCGAACCCGCCGACGCCGAGGATCGGTTCGGCGATCAGGCAGGCGACATCACCGCTCGCCGCAACATCGAGAATGTTTTGCAGATCATCGGCGCAGGCTTCGATGTATTCAGAGTCTGGCAGTTGGCCGAACGGGCTGCGATATCGATAACTGCCGTGAACGAAACTGACATTGAACGGCGACAACGGTGAGGGTGACCAGGTGGCGGTGCCCGTCACCGGCACAGTCGAGAAGGACCGGCCGTGATAGGAGTGGCGCATCGCCAGGACATGGCTTGACCGCCGATAACAGGTCGCCAGCATCAGCGCCGCGTCATTGGCTTCGCTTCCAGAATTGGTGAAAAACACCTTGGCGTTTGGAATGCCCGAGCGTTCGGCGATCTTTTCAGCGAGCTCGATTTGGGATTCGATCAGATAAAGCGTCGAGGTGTGCAGCATTTTCGCGGCCTGATCGCGAATGGCGTCAACGACGGGGGCCACGTTATAGCCCGTCATCGTAGTGAGTATGCCGCCAAAAAAGTCGAGATATTCTCGCCCCTCGCCATCCCAAACCGTGCGGCCTTCACCGCGCACGATCGAGATTGGTTCATCATAATATAGCGCCATCCAGTTCGGCAGGACATTGCGATGGCGGTCGAGCAAAGAGATATTCTGCATGGCGGTCGATCCTGTCTGTTGCGCTCGGTCTGCTCCGTTTCTTCAACTATTCAGATCGATTATACCGATTCAACTGTTTTATGCTCTGGCTTAATGGCTTGAAAAGTAACGTAATTTAAGGCACAATGTTCAATATATTAAACGCTGAAAAACAGAGGCGGCGAAATGGATGATGTCGGTGGCAAATTACGACGACTTCGCGAATCCCGTGGGCTCTCTCAACGGCAACTGGCGAAGCGCACTGGTGTCAGCAATGGGACAATTTCACTCATTGAAAACGACGAAACGGACCCAACTGTCGGGTTGTTAAAGAAAATCCTGACCGGGTTATCGGTATCCGTGTCTGAGTTTTTTTCCCGTGATTTCATTCCGGTTAATCCGTTTTTCTTCGCGAAAGAAGACCTGACGGAGATCGGTTCAGGTCTAGTCTCGTATCGCGAGGTCGCCTCCACGTTGAAGCGCCGCAAGCTACAGATCCTGCATGAGCGTTATCGGCCGGGTGCTGATACGGGCGTTGCGAAAATTACCCATCGTGGCGAAGAGGGCGGCCTGGTGCTTGAAGGCGAATTAGAGGTTCAGGTCGGCGACCATACGCGCATATTGGGTCCCGGCGACGCCTATCAATTCGCCAGCACGTCGCCGCACCGCTTTCGAAATGTGGGCGATTCGGATTGTGTTCTCGTCACGGCTTGTACGCCCCCGACATTTTAATGGACGACAATAGGGCGCATCCAATTCAGTGCGCGCAACGCTTGGGCTGTCATGCGGCCCTGTGCGATACGTCATGCCGTTTTCAGCCGATCATGACGTCTCTCTCGTTCATCATTCCTCACATATGGTTGATGCGCCTGGAGAATTTGATCTAGATCAAATATATGGTCTGGTCTTACGTATTAGGGTCTGTGACAGTTCCTCTGAATGGCGATTGTGCCAAAACTACATTGACTCTGGAGATATTGGTCGTGGCGCTACCACGCATCATCGTGATGGTTGTGGCCAATTTGTTAGTCGCGGCGGCAGTCTATATCAGCGCGGGACGCGCGGGACAATTTAACCATGGGAGGATGGCTCCGGAGGTTTTGAGTGGGCGGGAAATCTGGCATAAGAATGGCTGTGCAAACTGCCATGCTGTCTACGGTCTTGGTGGGCATTTAGGGCCCGACTTGACCAATGTCATTAGCCGGCGAGGAGAGGATTTCACGCGCGCTACCATCATCGGAGGGGGCGTAAGAATGCCGGCGCAAAAGTTGAGCGATGCTCAGCTCGATCAAATAGTCAGCTATCTTACCCATTTGGATGAAACGGGGGTCTATCCAACGAAGTCGTTTCCAGATGGGTCCTTCGGAAAGTTTCCAAAGTAAATGCAAGATCTGTGGATGGTTGCTTCTATGCAAGGCGGGGCGACATTCCGATTTTCGCTTCGCACATTAGGAACACCACGGTTGCTTGCGAACATCTGTTTGTAGTTTTGGGTAATTCGCTAAATGAGTGACCAACATCATATTCTCTTTGTCGCATCCGGTGTGGCTTTCATCGCAACTTCCGCCATTGGAATATTAGGTGCGATACAAATTGCGCAGCCCGGCGTAATCCCAGAATTTATACCTTTTGAAGTTTTGAGACCGATTCACACTTTCCTTGCGATAAGTGCTGTGTTGGTCGGGCTGCAAGGACTCGTCTTTGCGGTTATCGGTCGCCATATGTCCCAATCTTGGTTTTGGATCTACGCCGCCGCACTCACAATGTTCGTCACGGGCGGAGTTATCGCTCTATCGACTGGACACGGTACGGGGCGGGAATATTTTTCTTGGCCATTGCTGGTCTCGGCGCCGTTATTTGCCGCGTTCATGATGTTTCTTTGGAAAGTCTTTCAAGCAGGCCGACAACTCGAGCGGCGTTCGCCTGAGGGTTTTTGGCTGATTGGCTTTGGCGGCGTGTTTATTTTGACGGGGCTGCTTGAATCCCAGCTTTGGCGGCTTTCCTCGATTGGATCGAATTTTGTCCAGGACCTGACGATTCAATGGCACGGAATTGATACGTTTTTTGCGGGTGTCAATACGGTGCTTTATGGGTGCGGAATATTCCTTTTAGGCGGGGCGCCAAAACCCCTGCGAAGTAAAGTGCTGTTCGTGATTGCGGGGCTCAGCCTGCTATTTACGTTCGGGCATCACCATTATATTTCACCACAACCAAATTTTCTAAAAACGCTGGCGTTCATTGCCAGTATGCTTGCCATGGTTTCTTTCTGGCGCCATGTAACGGCTTACAGGAAATTACCGAAAACCATGGCTGCGCGAAGTTATGCGGCTCCGCTTTGGCGCACGGTCCAGCTTTGGACGATCGTATCAATTGCAACTGGCATTCTTTTCGCCATCCCACAGGTCAATTTGATTGTGCATGGAACATATCTGGTTTTAATCCATGCCATGGGGTCAATGATCGGCGTCAATTTTATGATCATTATCGTTGGCGGGTTGGTTCTCGGCGCGAACCGACAACAGATTCGATCGGCGCGCGTACGGTGGGGCGTCAGGTTTGTAAATTTTGCTCTGATCGGCCTTTGGCTGGTTCTTGGAATAGCAGGTTTTATCAAAGGGGTTATCCGCATAGACGGCGATTATTATGATTACCAGCCGATGCGGGAAGTGGCCTTATACGGGTTTCCCATCGTCGGAGTTGTGTTGCTTGCAGGCGTTACGCTACTCAGTAACGAGATGATTCGCGCCAACCTTGTCATGCGGCGGAAAGAAGGCATAGTGGTCAGTCAGATAATCGCCTTTTTATCCAAACTCGTCCATCCCGTTGGCCGCCTTCGTAATCTATCGTTGTTTGAATTCGGTTCCGGCAAGAAAAATTGCGCGTCGGGACGAGCGAATGCTGAGTTGCTTGCAGAACAGGAACAAGGAGGAAAAAATGCCTCAAGATATTAATTCTGAAGACTTTCCGCTTAGGCAAGCGCAAGAAATTGTAAAGAGTCTTTCAAAGCCAAAACCAGTTATCTACTGGTTCGATTTTCTCCTTCATGTCACCCTTGGGTGGACTGCTTTTATTGTGTCGGTTATGGCGCCTGCTTTTTCTGTCATACAGTTTGGGGCTGTCGTAGTTTCGACCCTGGCGCTTTACCGTTCGGTGATTTTTATTCACGAGCTAGCGCATTTGAAGCGCGGGACATTCAACTTTTTCCGTCTTGTCTGGAATGTGATCTGTGGCTTTCCAATGATGGCGCCGTCCTTCACCTATTCCGGTGTTCATACTGATCATCATGTAGGGAAAGTCTATGGCACTCAGGCCGATGGTGAGTATCTGCCATTTGGTTTGTGGCCGTCCTACAAGCTTGTTGGCTATCTCCTTTTGGTTTTCATTCTGCCAATCCTGTTCGCTGTGCGATTTATTATCCTTACGCCAATCACCCTTTTGAATAAACGGTTTGAGGCGTTCATTTGGGAGCGATTTTCTTCATTGACCATCGATCTGAGCTATAGGCGACCGCCACCAGGCAAGCTGGATGATCGGTATTGGTGCTTTCAGGAGATAGGAGCTTTTCTTTTTGGCGCGACTGCGATTGCGCTCGTTGTCGCCGGTGTAATGCCGGTTACAGTTCTGATTATGTGGTATGTCATTATGACGCTGATATTCCTTTTGAATTCACTCAGAACGCTGGCGGCTCATGCTTACCGCAATTCTGGTGAGCATCCCATGACGCGTGCGGAGGAATTTCTTGATTCTGTTGACGTTCCGGGAATCCCATTTCTCACCGCATTGTGGGCGCCGGTTGGGCTGCGTTTCCATGCAACCCATCATTTATTTCCAAGCATGCCATATCACGAGCTCCATAAAGCAAACCGTGCGCTCATTGAAAAGCTTCCGAACAACCATCTCTATTTGGCGGCGTCCCGAAGGAGCCTCTTTGACGCCCTGAGTCGACTGTGGAAGGAAGGCAGAGAGGCTCAGCGCCGCGCTGTGATTGAAGTCAGTGAATCGGGAGAGGCTGCTTGATGGATGTACGAATTGATGAAAGGCGCGCTGATATAGGGCGCACTCTCTAAACGTATGGCCGGACAATGCTGACACGCACAGTCTCGTTGAGCGGCCTCGGATTGATTTGGGTCAAGTAGAAATTTCGAAGGCCGACGTAACGAATACTGGCGGTCGAGAACAACGAGGAACTTGAAATGTTGCCGCCTTTGACTGCATCAGCTCCATTAAGTCCCGTTTTTCTGGCGGGGTTGATTGTTCAGGATTTGCCATTGGCGCCCCTTCAACGGTTGCTAGGCGCCGCCATGCGCATAACGAAAGCCAAGCATCCGGGTATTTTCGATCGGTTGCTTGATTACACCGGACAGTCTGTCGGCTTCGATCCGGTCGATTTGCCGTTTTGCTTTTGCCTGCAGCTCGATGAAGATACACCAAAATTGCAGGCATGCAGGTCATTTGACCGGGGAGTAAAACCCGTCTCAGTGGTCCGGGGAACGCTTCTTTCTCTCCTCGATTTGTTACAAGGTCGAGTTGATGGAGACGCTCTGTTTTTCAGCCGCGAGTTGGTGATTGAAGGCGATACCGAACTTGTTCTCGCCCTTCGCAATGCAGTTGATGCCGCTGAAATTGATCTGGTCGAGGATTTCGTTGACCTATTCGGGCCCCTCAAGCGAGGCGCGAGGGCGTTGACCACAGCGAGTCTGTCTGTTCATGAACGCCTTCAGCGAGATCTGCAGAGAGTGTCGGGTGCGATTATGTTTTCCAGCCTGAAATCTGCGGAAAAATCTTCTGCCAATATTGCTCAGATGAAAGAGCGAATTGATGAACTTGAGCGAAGGACCCGATGACCGATTGGCAAAAAGTTGACGGACTCGAACTGGTTTGCCCAGCCGGTACGCCGGCGGCTTTGCGATCCGCAATCGATGCTGGAGCTCATTGCGTTTATTGTGGCTTTCGTGATGCGACCAACGCCCGAAACTTTCCCGGATTAAATTTTTCACGAGACGAACTCCGTGATAGCATCGCCTTCGCGCATTCCCGTAATGTAAAGATTCTCGTTGCAATCAACACCTATCCGAAGGCGGGACAACCCGACCTATGGCGCACTGCCATTGATGACGCTGCTCGCCTTGGCGCCGATGCGGTGATCCTGGCCGATATCGGGTTGCTCGCTTATGCGAGCGAACGCCATCCTGGTCTTCGCCGGCATCTATCGGTCCAGGCGTCTGCTTCAACGCCAGATGCGATCGAATTTTATATTCGCGCTTTTGGCGTGAAACGGGTTGTGTTGCCACGTGTGCTGACGGTCGAAGAAATCCGGCGATTGACTGCGGAGGTCGATGTCGAGACGGAAGTCTTCGCTTTTGGGGGACTCTGCGTCATGGCGGAAGGACGCTGTTCGCTTTCGTCTTATGCGACCGGTAAATCTCCAAATGTGAATGGAGTCTGTTCGCCCGCCAGCGATGTTGCCTACGAGGAACGAGACGGTGCGCTGATATCCCGTTTGGGGCAGTTTACTATCAATAAGTTCGCTCCCGGCGAACTGGCCGGATATCCAACATTGTGCAAAGGTCGTTTTACCGCCTTGAACCAGTCTTCCTATCTATTTGAAGAGCCCACGAGCCTGTCGGCGATGTCGATGATTGCGGATATGCAAGCGGCTGGTGTGACCGCTCTGAAAATCGAAGGCCGTCAACGCGGACGGGCGTATATCTCCAAGGTCGTTCGTGCGTTTCGCGACGCCGTTGACGCTGCGGCGGTGGGAAAAGAAGCGCCCGCAGTCGATCTCAGCACATTGACAGAAGGTGCAAGCGAAACCACTGGCGCTTACGCCAAACGCTGGCGGTGAGGGACGCTGTTCATGCAAAACAAGACGAAACTCACTCTCGGCCCGGTTTTATTTCATTGGAATCCGGACCGGCTCGCCGATTTTTATCGTCGTATCGCTGATGAGGCTCCGGTCGATACAGTTATCGTCGGCGAGGTTGTCTGCTCCAAACGCGCGCCTTTTTTCCTGCCGCATCTTCCTTCGGTGATCGAACGACTAGAAAGCGCCGGCAAGGAAGTGATTGTGGGGTCGCTCTCGCTATTGACGCAGGGTCGTGAGACGGGCGCGCTTAAGGAGTTATGTGACAGTCACTATCTGGTCGAGGCGAATGATGTGGCAGCGCTGCTTTATCTTGAAGGGCGCGCACATACGCTTGGCCCGTTCCTCAATGTCTATAATGAGGACACGTTGGTGTATTTACGCAATCGAGGCGCGGTGCGCATCTGTCCGCCAGTGGAGCTCTCGGCGAATGCAGTGGAAACCTTGGCGGCCGTTCCGGAGATGGAAATTGAAGTACACGCCTTTGGGCGCTTCCCCCTCGCACTGTCGTCACGTTGCTATCACGCCCGGGCCCATTTCCGCACCAAGGACAGTTGTCAGTTCGTATGCGAACAAGACCCCGACGGATTGCCAATCATGACTATGGATAACCAACCCTTCCTCGCAGTGAACGGCGTTCAAACCATGTCGCATGCCTTCGCCAACCTGCTCGCAGATTTTGATGATTTGCGACTGAGGGGTGTAAACCGGTTGCGCCTCTCTCCGCACACTGTGGATATGGTCGCAGTCAGCACTTTGTTCCGGCAAGTGGCCGACGGTGACATTGATAGCCTTTCCGCGTCGGCGCGGTTGACCGAGCAAGTCGGTTTCGCGCCCGTGGCCAATGGCTTTTATCATGGCGTCGAGGGCGCCGCCTCGATTGCGTCAAATTTTGTCCCATGACGTTCAGGCGACATCTCTTCAAAAATGCTCAGGCCCTCAAATCTATAGACCGGTCTGACCTTTAGCTGAGCCGGTGTGACCTCGATAGAATGTATCGCTGTGAAAGCGGACAGAATATACTGATTGAGTTGGCGTTCATCTGTCGTAATCATCGTCTATTGGGGGGGGCTGTCTTTCACACACCTCGCGTCTATAATCCCTCTGAAGTCGAGGACGAGTGTTTTCAAAGAGCGGTATGTTAGTTTACAGAACTACAAAGTCATAAAGGATGGAACTCACTGCTTATTCTGACGCAGCTTCTAAAAATAAACATAAAAGTGAGAATGCTCATTAAGGCCGATTTGACCTAGATCAAAGGTCCATCAGCCGTCACACGATAGGAGTTCCCGTGCATTCAAAACGCGTGGCGTAACGATTTAGTGTGAGCGAACCCTAAGAATGAGAGTGTTGGTCACCGGGGCGAATGGCTTCATCGGAAGTAATCTTTGCGCAGATCTGGCCCGGCGACCGGAGCTAGACGTCGTCGCATTGGTGCGGCCAACGAGCGACCTGTCGTTTCTTCAAAAACTTGAATCCATCACGACAGTGATCGGCGATATCACCGAACCAGAGAGTATCGCCGCCGTTATGGAGGACGTTTCGGTCGTCTATCACGTCGCAGGCTATTCTTCGGACTGGGGTTCGTGGAAGGTCTTTAGGGCGGGTAACGTCGACGGTGTGCGCAATGTTATGGAAGCTGCGCGCAGAAGCGGTGTACGCCGCGTCGTCCACATCAGTTCGGTCAGCGTGTACGGCTTTCCCGGTGGTGTCGATATTGTGGAAGAGACGCCGTTCACGCCGCGCCGCAGTGATCGCTATATTACTTCTAAGGCTGAAGGTGAGCACCTGGCTTTAAGCTATCACGGCCAGGGGCTGGACGTGACGGTCGTGCGCCCTGGTGGCGTGTTCGGACCCAATGACCGCACCACGACGCTGCAACTGGCGCCTGTGCTGATGAAAGGCGGATTCGGCCACGTCGATGGCGGCGTCCATCTCATGGCGCCCGCTTATGTCGATAATGTGGTGCAGCTGATACGCCTTGCCGGTGAGGCCCGCGACGCGCCGGGCGAAGCGTTCAATGCGGTCGATGATGGTCGCACGACCTGGCGTCAGTTCATCGACTGGATGAGCGAAGACCTTGAGTGCGCCGCTCCGCGTCTTTCCGCACCAGCCGCAGTGGTATTTCCGGTCGCTGCGGCCATTGAGGCTGGCGCCAAAATGCTCCGTAGTAAGACAAGCCCGATGATCAATAAATACCGCGTTCGCGCCGTGATGCGTGACAGCCATTATTCGGCGGACAAAGCCAAGCGGTTGCTGGGTTATCGCCCGGAAGTCACCACCCGGGACGGGATCAGACGGGCCGTCGAGTGGTATCGCGGGTATGCTGCAAAACTTGGCGAAGGAGCGATTAAGACGTGACAACTTTTTGCATTACCGGCGTCTCGGGCTATGTCGGGCGCCTGCTGGCGATCAAGCTCAGCCAGACCCCCGATGCGCGCGTCGTGGGCGTCGATCAGACGCCGCCTACAGACCTCGCCGGCGTTGTCTTTCATCAATGCGACATCCGTGATCCGCGGCTCGCCGATATCTTACGAGATGAAGGCGTCGACACGCTGATTCATTTGGCGTTCTATACGGCGCCCGAAGGCGACGCCCGTTTGGCGGAATCGATTAACGTTGGCGGTACTCGAAATGTCTTGCAGGCCGCGGGCGCGGCTGGCGTCACGCGCTTAGTAATGGCTTCGAGCGCAGCGGCTTATGGCAGCCATCAGGACAATCCGGCGCCGATGCGTGAAGACCAGCGTCTTAGGCCCAATCACACCTTTTATTATTCCTGGCATAAGGCGGAACAAGAGCGCCTGACCGAGGAATTTCTGCACAAGCATCGCGATGTAAAGGCTGTTATCCTACGTCCGTGTGTCTTGATTGGTCCGCATATAAACAATCCGACCGGGGCGTCGCTACAGCAGAAAATTCTCATCTATATCAGAGATAATGTGACGCCTATTCAATTGATCCACGAAGATGACGCGGTCGAGGCATTTCGCCTTGCTGCGACCGGCGATGCTGAAGGCGTATTCAATATTGCGAGTGAAGGAACGTTGACCTATCCGGAAATCGCGCGCGCGCTGGGCAAAAAAATTGTCTTGCTGCCGTTTTGGTTGTTGGCCCCGCTTGCGACCTTGGGCAAATGGTTGCGGCTCTCGCCAGTCAGCGCGAGGACGTTGCGGTTCATTCGCTACCCGATCGTCGTTGATGGTTCAAAGTTCGCCGACAGATTTGGCTTTGCACCTGAATATAGCGCGCTTCAAGCGCTGAAGGCATTCGCAGGCCTAAGCACAGCATTACCCCAAAAGGAGTCGCAATCATGACGCAAACCGTGACGCAAACGCTCGATCATCTCAGCCTGTTTCGGTTGCCCTGGAATTATGCTGACAATGGCATTTCGTGGCTAGAGCCCACGACCAAATGCAATCTGCGTTGTGAGGGCTGCTACCGCGATCTTGAAAATCCTGTTCACAAAACGCTTGCTGAAGCGCGCGCCGATCTAGAGGTTTTCAAACGTCTTCGCAAAAGTGACTGCATGAGCATCGCGGGCGGCGACCCTCTCGTCTATCCGGAGATCGTCGAGCTTGTCCGGATGGTCAAGGAAATGGGTTGGAAGCCGATCATCAACACAAACGGTGTCGCGCTGACCGAAGATCTGCTCAAGGATTTGAAAAAGGCCGGCGCCTTCGGCTTCACTTTCCATATCGACACCAGCCAGAACCGTCCCAAGGCTAAAGACAAGACCGAAACTGAACTTAATGAGGTGCGCCAGTATTATGCCGAAATGTTGGCGCGAGAAGGTGGCCTAGCCTGTTCGTTTAACGCCACCGTGAACGACGCGACACTGACGGAGGTTCCCAATCTGGTGAAATGGGCGCAAGACCATGCTGACATTGTGCACACTATGGTCTTCATTCTGTTTCGTTCGCCACAACTCGCCGGTGATTATGATTGCTTCGCCGACGGTCAAAAGCTCGATCTCAGAACCACTTACAAGCAGACCAACTGGGGCGGATCGACCAATGTCTATGCTGCCGATGTGGTCGCAAAAATCCGCGAGGTCGATCCGCTTTATGCGCCGGCCGCCTATCTCAACGGCACTACCAATCCGGAGTCGCTAAAGTGGTTGCTGGCTAATCGCATCATCTTTAACGGTGAGAATTTGGGGTATCTTTCGCCGCGAATCATGGAGATGATCCAGAATGTCACCCATTTGTTCACCGGCACCTATCTCGCCTACGCTTCTCCCAAAAGCACCTCGCGGGGCAAGCTTTTAGCTCTGCTTGGTTCGATAACCGATAAGGACATGCGCCGCATCTTCGGGCGCTTGGTTGGCCGCATGTTCGCTAATCCCGCCAATCTCTTCCGTGCCGCCCATGTGCAAAGCATGATGGTTATCCAGCCGGTGAATTTCGAGGAGCATGGCCAGCAGGACATGTGCGACGGCTGCCCCGACATGACTGTTCACGAGGGCAAGCTCGTGTGGAGTTGCCGTCTGGAGGAGTTGAATAAGCACGGCGCCTTCGTCACCACGGCGTCGCGTGAGCCGGCTTAAGCAGGGCCATTCGTTAAGATACTCTAAGCGTCGTGCGCCTCCCGATCGCGCCAAAGTGCGTGCAAAAAACGGAATAAGTGAATCGTATACTGAAAGTCTAAGTTACCATTAACCTTGACCCTCGAAAGACATCTAACGGCGCTGAGTTAAAGCAGTGGCGCGCGCATTTACGGGCGAACAGATCTCAACGATCCTGACAGAATGCCCATTTGTTGCGCCGAGATAACGCAGGTTCACTTTTCTCTGAGCGACCCGAGACATTGGTGACGTTTTGTACCGGACACATGGGTAACACTTTTGGTCATTTGGCTGGAGGTGTTGATGCCGTGGAAAGAGAGTTCGGTG
>JAJFFW010000116.1 GCA_021776435.1 Parvularculaceae bacterium
TCCCCGCGAAAGCGGGGATCCAAAACAGCGTTTGTAACTGGGTCCCCGCTTTCGCGGGGACGAGCGGAGAGAGGGAGCTATGAAGGAGAGAATCACCCCTGCCGATCTCCCTTCCGTCCGTGGGCAGTATATCGCCAATACCGATCTGTCGGCGATTACCTGGTTTCGAGTCGGCGGCCCGGCGGATGTTTTGTTCTCGCCGGCCGATGAGGAAGACCTTGCGGCTTTTCTCTCCAATACGCCGAAGGAGATTCCGGTCTATCCGATCGGCGTCGGGTCGAATCTTCTGGTGCGCGACGGCGGCGTGCGCGGCGTCGTCGTCCGTCTTGGCGCGCCATTCGGCAAGATCGACATCGACGGCTTGCGCATCCGGGCCGGCGCGGCGGTGCTTGACGCGCAACTCGCCAAGCGTGCCGGCGCGGCCGGAATCGCCGGTCTCGAATTCTATCGTGGTGTGCCGGGAACAATTGGCGGCGCGCTTCGGATGAACGCCGGCGCCTATGGCGGCGAAACCAAAGATATTCTTGTCGAAGCCGTTGCCTATGATCGTACCGGCGTAAAGTTTGTGCTTTCCAATGCAGAAATGGGATTTTCCTATCGCCACTCGCAAGCGCCTCAGGATCTAATTTTTATTCAGGCGCTGTTTGAAGGTCGACCCGACGAGCCCAAAGAGATTGAGGAGCGCATGGCTGATATCATGGCGCAGCGAGGGGACACTCAACCAATTCGTGAACGCACGGGCGGCTCGACATTCGCCAATCCAGATCCCGAATTATCGAACGGGCGTAAATCCTGGCAATTAATCGAGAGCATCGGCGGGCGGGGACGCGTGATCGGCGACGCTCAGGTCTCTGAAATCCACAGTAATTTCCTCATCAATCGCGGGAACGCGACAGCGTCGGAGCTGGAAATGCTCGGCGAGTCGCTGCGAGAAGATGTGCAACGTGAAACCGGAGTCAGTTTACGTTGGGAGATCCGGCGTATTGGCGAGCGAGCATCAGGAGGCTCAACCTAGTGAAGAAGTATCAACGCATCGCCGTGCTGAAAGGCGGGTGGTCGGCCGAACGCGAAGTGAGCCTCGATTCCGGCGCCGCCGTGGCGGTGGCGCTCAAAAAAGGCGGCTACGATATTGTAGAAATTGACGTCGGTCGCGATTTGGCGGAACGCCTTGCGGAGACGAAGCCGGATGCGGTCTTTAATGCACTGCATGGGCAGTGGGGTGAGGATGGGTGCGTTCAGGGCATGCTCGAAGTTATAGGCGTTCCTTATACCCATTCTGGTGTGCTCGCGTCATCACTCGCTATGGATAAGCAGCGCGCCAAGGCGGTATTTGACCGCGCTGGCATACCTTCCCCTTCAGGGCGGATCGTTTCTCGCGCCGAGGCCGCCAGCGGGCGTGTAATGGATGCGCCTTATGTTATTAAACCCAACGATCAAGGGTCATCGGTGGGTGTATTTATCGTACGAGACGGCGACAACCGCCCGCCTTCCGAGTTGATGAGCGCGAAGTGGGATCTTGGCGAGGAGGTTTTGGTTGAAAAATACATCCCTGGCAGAGAGCTAACGGTCTCTGTTATGGGAGATCATGCGCTTTGTGTGACCGAGATCGTATCACAATCCAATTTTTATGATTATGAAGCGAAATATGCGATCGGAGGATCGAAGCACGTTCTGCCTGCGGATCTCCCTGAAGATATTACTGTTAGAGCGCTTGAATATGCACTAAACGCCCATAAAGCAATTGGGTGTCGAGGGCTTTCACGCGCCGACTTTCGTTACGATTCGCGTGAAGGTTCTAACGGGCTGTATTGTCTAGAGGTAAACACCCAACCGGGCATGACCTCTACATCATTAGCGCCAGAACAGGCAGCTTATCTCGGCATCTCATTTGAGGAATTGGTCATCTGGTTGACGGAGGATGCCTCATGTCAAAGGTAAAAAGACGTACGGTGAAGAAAGCCGTTCGAAAATCCAGTGTAAAAAAAACGCAGCACCGATCACGCAAATCAGCGACTCCCGCCCGGCAGTCTGCGGTTAAATTTTTAACCGAAAGTTGGAAACGGTTTGCCGTTGCGGCCGGGGCCGGACTTGCGCTCGTCGTCGTTGCCGCTCTCGCAATATTTTGGGCGAGCGGATATTTTGGATTGATGGTCGAACGTGCAAACCACCAACTTAGCGTTGGGGTCGCAGCCGTTGGATTTGAGGTGCGTCGTGTTACGGTGAAGGGCCGCAACCAGACTTCTTCAGATGAAATACAAGATGCATTAGGTCCAGTGGTTGGCGATTCAATTTTGCACTTTGATCCTTATGCAGCGCGTGCTCGAATCGAAGAACTGGGGTGGGTCCGGTCGGCTGCTGTTTCGCGCCTATGGCCTGATACAATCCAGGTTTCGATCCGTGAACGTAGCCCTGCAGCCGTCTGGCAGCTTTCAGGTACGCTCTATCTCATTGACCGCGATGGCGGTGTCATTAGGGAAATAGGCGCTTATGAATATTCATACTTGCCCCTCATCGTAGGCGCAGGTGCGCCGGAGGCTGCTTCCGGCATCCTGCGTGCGCTTGAGGGGGCGCCGGAACTCGCTGAAAAAATTACCGCGCTTGTGCGTGTCAGTGGGCGCCGTTGGAATTTGCGTTTTCAAAATGGCCTCGATGTAAAATTGCCGGAGGCGGACCTTGAAGCTGCGATCAACGATCTTACAGCCCTTCATGCTGCTCATGGCACGCTTGACGATCCGCTCGAATATATCGACCTTCGCGATCCTGAGCGTGTAATTCTTCGTCATCGAGGTGATGCAAAAGAACGCGACGAACAGGCGCCGCCCGCAGAGTAAACGGCGTCAACAGATTGGCCAACGTGCAGATGCTGTCTACTCAAAGAAAACATGCGTCCAAGGAGGGCGCCATTGTCGCAGCGCTCGATATTGGAGCGTCGAAGGTGGCTTGCTTTGTCGCCCGGTTAGAGCCGGGTTATGACGGCGCCATAGATGCCGAAGTGATTGGGGTCGGTCATTGCGGCGGGGGTGTGCACATAAAAGCCAATCATCCACGCCTCGATGCGACTGAAACGGCCGTGCGCACGGTTGTTGACGCCGCTGAACGCATGGCGGGTGAACATATACGCGATGTTTCGGTTGCAGTAAGCGGACGCCATTTACAATGTCGGCGCGTTTGCGTTGACCTTGAGCTCCACGGCGGTTGTGCAACTGAAGAGGACATATGCGACTCCCTTGACGAGGGTGCGAAAGCGGCTGCCGAGGAAGGAAACGAAGAGCTTCATTCTCTTCCGATTTCGTTTTCGGTAGATGGCGATGAGACGATCGCTGATCCGCGCGGATATTACGGTCGTCAGTTGACCACCCAAATGCTTGCAGTCAGTGCGCGTGAGAGCGCACTCGCTAACCTGTCAGCAGCCATAGAACGATGTGGACTTCACATTTCGGAATTTGTGGCGAGCTCTTACGCTGCGTCAGAAGCCGTCCTAATTGAGGATGAAAAAGAACTGGGCGTCGTGCTGATAGATATTGGGGCGCGCTCAACCGCTTATGCAGCCTATAATGATGGCGCGCTGATAGATTGTGGCGGTATTCCTGTGGGAGGGGCGAACGTGACGAGCGATATAGCGCAGGTATTCGGCGCGCCCCTCGCTCATGCAGAGCGGATCAAGTCACTCTACGGATCGGCGTTGAGTGGTGTCGGAGATGAGCATCGTTTCGTTGAGTTTCCAATCCTCGGTGCGACGAATGAGATAGCGCGGATCTCAAGAGCCGATCTTTCGGCAGTCATTGCACCAAGGCTGGAAGAGATCCTTGAAATGATTTTGGCGCGGCTTCCAGAGCACGGAGCACCTCACAGCGCCCTCAGGCGCGTGGTATTAACCGGCGGCGGCAGTCTGCTTGTTGGCGTCAGAGAGACGGCGGAGCGCGTTTTGTCCATGAAAGCGCGTCTGGGACGCCCAATTGCGATCGCAGGCGCGCCTGAGGCAGTGATGGCGCCGGCTTTTTCAGTTTGCGCTGGTGTCATTCATCAAGCCGCTAAGCGCTTTTCGGGAGAGGACAGTACGATATTATCGCTCAGGTCGAAAAGGCGGGCTGGCGGCCTTCTCGGGAATGTCGGAATTTGGTTTCGCGACAAATTTTGAGGGGTTGTTAAGCGCTTGTTAACCATTTGGAAAGGGTTCTGAACGAATCTTTAACGAAGGGTAGAAGAATGGCGGATCCGGAGTTTTTATGCCAATAAATCTTAGCGTTCCTGAACTGACAGAGTTGAAGCCACGAATTTCAGTAATTGGTGTTGGCGGTGCGGGCGGCAACGCCGTTAACAATATGATAGAAAGTGCATTGGAGGGTGTCGACTTTGTTGTCGCCAATACCGATGCACAAGCAGTAAGTCTGTCAAAGGCCGATAAGCGAATTCAGCTCGGCGTGAAAACGACGCAGGGATTGGGCGCAGGGTCGATTCCCACCATTGGCTGTGCGGCGGCTGAGGAATCTCTTGACGAAATTCTTGAACATACCGGCAATGCGCATATGCTTTTTATCACTGCTGGAATGGGCGGTGGAACGGGCACGGGCGCTGCTCCGGTTATTGCAAAAGCGGCTAAGGAGCGTGGCATTCTCACTGTTGGCGTTGTGACCAAGCCGTTTCATTTTGAGGGTGCTCGGCGAATGCGGATTGCAGTCAGCGGCATCGACGAACTTCAAAAGCACGTCGATACGTGTCTGATTATTCCAAACCAAAATCTTTTCTCTATCGCAAATGACCGCACCACTTTCCACGAGGCTTTCGCCATGGCGGATCAGGTGCTTCATTCCGGCGTGCGAGGCATTACTGATCTGATGGTCATGCCAGGGCTCATCAATCTTGATTTTGCAGATGTGCGCACAGTCATGAGCGAAATGGGCAAAGCGATGATGGGTACGGGTGAGGCCGAGGGCGAGAAGCGCGCAATTGAAGCTGCTGAGGCCGCAATTTCCAACCCGTTGCTTGATGAAGTTTCGATGAAAGGCGCGCGCGGCGTGCTGATTAACATCACCGGCTCGATGGATATGACTTTGTTTGAAGTCGATGAAGCAGCAAATCGTATCCGCGCTGAAGTGGATCCGGATGCGAATATCATCGTGGGGTCAACATTTAATCAGGATCTTGATGGCCGGGTTCGGGTTTCGGTTGTTGCAACCGGAATCGACGCTGAAGCAAGACAAGCGCCGCGAAAGGAAACAATCTCACAATCGGTGACTGTATCAAAGCCATGGCGTGACCCGATTATCACTGACAGGCCTGTGGTTGCGGCGTCGGTTGCGGCCGCTGCGGCTCCTGTCACCAAGCCGGCGCCATCCTCGCTGATTATGCCGACTGGCGCTGTTAATCCTGTCGGTGATGTGCACGAGCGAATCCGGCGGATGTTGACTGAAGGATCGCCAGATGGGTTCCGTCCTGAGCGAGTTGGCTCAAAAATTACGGTCGCCACCCCAACGCGGCGTGCTACGTCCACACAGTCGACGCCTTTAAGGCTCGGTGATGAGGCGCTAAATATTAGGGCCGCGGAGACCGTCAAGCCATCGCGCAATCCATTCCGTGAGGCTCAGGAATTCGGACGGAATTCACTCGATGTCGCTATGGATGTATTCAAAAATTTAGGCGGCCGAACGAATAAGAGCGAAATACCACCTTCGCGGGCAACGGATCCTTCCAAGCAGGAAAAAGCCACACGTGGTGACCTTTTTGATAATCAGGTCGATGCGGAGTTAGAAATTCCGCCGTTTTTGAGAAAGAAAAAAACAGGTTAAACAAGCCAGAATAGCCCTCAACCTCCTTTCGATCATTTGATCGATTAGGTGAATCTGTCATCTTTGAGCATATTCACCTTCTTGCTATGTGTTCGTTGATTTCCGAATTTTTTTGCTCGCCAAATGCAATTAGGCGCGCAATATTGGGCAATATAGGTTTATTTGAGCGACTCAGTTTGTACCCCCATAGTGGGAAATCTGATCGATAGGCGGGGCAAGGGGTTGTGTCGGCTCATCAATTTGGACGTAACGGGGGAGTTGAGTTTTCATGCGAGTAATTGAGCAGACCACCCTGGCTAGGCCCGTTGCTGCCGGAAGCATCGGGTTGCATACCGGCCAGGAGACAAAAGTCATTTTACGACCGGCGAAAGCTAATCAGGGCGTTGTTTTTCGCCGCATCGATCTGCTGGATAAAGGCCTTTTAGGCGACGAAGCCAAGTCCTATGAGAAAATCTCAATAAACGTCGATCCGCGACTTGTCAGCGACACGCGTCTAGGCACGACGTTGACGAATAAGACCGGCATATCCATCGCGACGGTGGAGCATTTGATGGCGGCGCTATCGATTTGTGGTGTCGATAATGTGCTTATTGACGTAATGGGACCCGAAATTCCGATCTTTGATGGTAGCTCGGCTCGTTTTGTTCAGCTAATTCACCAGGCAGGAGTCACGCCTTTAGATGCCGTACGTTACGCAATGAAGGTCACGCAACAACAAATTATTGATGATGGTGACCGTTTCATCGCCATAGAACCGGCAGAAGCGTTTATTTTGGAAATCGCTATTGATTTTGACGACCCTGCCATTAATCGCCAAGCGGTCTGTTTAAGATTAGACAGCAGCTCAGAAATAGAACGGCTGGTTCAAGCGCGCACCTTCTGTCTCTTAAAGGATGTTGAGCCGATGCGTTCAGCAGGGTATGGGCGTGGCGGGTCTCTGGAAAATTCTCTTGTCGTTGATGAAGGTCGTCTTTTGAATGACACTGGATTGCGCGATCCGCTAGAGTTCGTCCTCCACAAAGCTCTCGATCTTATCGGCGACCTTTATCTCATAGGGGCGCCTTTGATAGGGCATGTGAGGGCTCATAAGCCAGGGCACGATCTCAATATGAGGCTGGCGACGCTCTTAAAATCTGATCAGGGCTTTGCTGAGCCCATTGTCGCGCCTGCCCCCGAAGATGATTTGCGGTTGTTCGCTTAAATCCTTCATCTGGGTTTGACCGTATGCTTGTGTCCGCTTAAAACGGACTGCCAAATCTGTGCTTGGCCGGTAAGTGGTAATGGGATGTGTATATGAAGCGCCGATTCGCCTTGATTTTATTAGCCTTGATAACTTCGGTGAGCCTTGCTGCATGTTCTTCTTCAAAGAAGAAGACAAAATTTGCGTATGTGGAACAGCCCGTTGAGCAGCTCTATCAACAGGCAACATTGCAGCTTGATAGGCGGCGATATGACGAGGCGATTGCATTTTTTGAAGAGGTCGAGCGCCAGCACCCTTATTCATCTTGGGCGCGACGATCGATGCTTATGAAGGCATTCGCCTATTATCAAGACAATGCCTATGAAGAAGCGATCACCGCGACGGAACAGTTTATCGCTCTACATCCCGGGAACAAAGACGCCCCTTATGCCTATTACCTGAAGGCTATGTGTTATTACGAGCGCATCCGAGACGTTGGCCGGGATCAAGATTTTACGAATAATGCGGTCGGCGCCTTGAACGATGTGGTTCGCCGCTACCCCGATTCAGAATATGCTCGTGACGCCCGATTAAAACTCGACCTTACATTTGACCATCTCGCGGGGAAAGAAATGTATGTCGGTCTGTACTATCTTAAGCAAAACCAACATATCGCTGCTATAAATCGCTTCCGTTTTGTGATTGATAATTATCAGACGACTAATCACGTACCTGAAGCCTTGCACCGGCTTGTTGAAGCATATCTCGAGCTAGGCGTCATTGATGAGGCGCGCGCAGCCGCAGCTGTTCTTGGGCACAATTACCCCGGCAGCGTCTGGTATCAAGACACATATCGCCTCTTTAAACGACGCGGTTTGGTTCAAGATGGCGCTGATCTGGTGAAAGTGAAAGAGAATGATTCCGCCCAGGAAACTGGCGATCCGATGCCCCAACAACGATCGTAATGCACACAGGCGCCGCGATCTTCCTTCAGCGCTGTAAATAGGTTAATTCCGATGACGTGCTGCGCCTGATCGACGGCGCGTGTAACGAACCGAGCGACCTATCGTGCTGACCGCACTCAATATTCAAGATTTCGTTCTGATTGACCAGTTGGCTTTGCCGTTGGAGTCGGGGCTGACGGCTTTGACGGGTGAGACCGGAGCTGGAAAGTCAATTCTGCTCGATGCGCTCGGGCTTGCAATTGGCGCGCGGGCGGAGCGAGGTGCGGTTAGAGAAGGCGCAAAACAAGCGACTGTTTCAGCGACTTTTGAGCCGGGGGCAGACCATCCAATTTGGGGCATTCTTGAATCGAATGCTCTGATTGCAGGCGAGGACCAGGTGATCCTTCGGCGCGTTCAGGGGGGGGACGGGCGAAGCCGTGCTTTTGTAAATGATCTACCTGTCAGTATTGGACTGTTACGTCAGGTTGGTGAAAGCCTTCTTGAAGTCCACGGTCAACATGATGGTCGAGGGTTTTTGAGCGCAGCTGCACACAGGGATATGCTTGATCATTACGGGCGGTTCGAGAAACGCACTGATGAGGTCGCATCCAATTGGCGTGAATGGCGGGATTTTGAGCGGGCGCTTGAGAAGCGCCGCAGTGATCGTGATGAGACATTACGCGAAGTGGATTACCTACGCCATGTCGTGGATGAGCTTTCAAAACTTGATCCGCTTGCTGAGGAAGAAAGCAATCTTGCCGTGCGTCGCACTGAGTTGATGGCCGCGGAGAAAATTACTGAAGACCTTGTGGCGACTGTGAATCTTCTTGGGGAAGGGGGGTTGGAAAGCAAGTTAATGGCCGCCATGCGCCGGTTGGAGCGGGCAGCATCCGTGTTTGAGGAGAACCAAAACCCACTCTCTGCCGCGCTTGAGAGATTGGATGCGGTGATGAGTGAAGTTCTTGAAGCCCGCGCTGCCCTTGACGATGCCGTAAACCATCTTGGGCATAATCCGCAGGATCTGGATGATATTGAGGAACGGCTGTTTGCGATACGTGGAGCGGCTCGCAAATATGCCGTTTTGCCCGAAGCCCTTCCGGTTTTTCTTGAAAAGGCGAGATGCACCCTTAGTGATCTGGAGTTTGGCGAAGCCGCATTTTCGGATTTGGAACATCGCGTAGAAAAAGCCCGAACGACCTATTTCGCATGCGCGAAGACATTGTCCGCGGAACGACGAAAAGCTGCATCCTCACTGGACCATGCTGTCGCTAAGGAACTTGCTCCTTTAAAGCTTGGAAGATCGAAATTTCTAACCTCCATAACAACCGATGAAGATCGGCCAATGTCTGAAGGGATTGATATGATCGAGTTCATGGTGGCGACCAATCCGGGGTCTGCACCAGGTCCACTCAAGACGATTGCATCGGGTGGAGAATTGTCACGGTTCGTTCTTGCCATGAAAGCGGCTCTTGCCGTGAAGGAAAACCGCACCGTCATCATTTTTGACGAAATTGATGCTGGTGTCGGCGGCGCCGTCGCCGATGCAGTGGGCGAACGTCTGGCGCGCCTTGCACAAGACGCGCAGGTGCTTGTTGTCACTCATAGTCCACAGGTCGCAGCACGCGCTGATAAGCAATGGCGAATCGAGAAGACACAAAAGAAGACGTCAACTCGAACGACCGTAACGCAACTCGCCCCTGAGGATCGTATCGAGGAGATTGCGCGCATGCTTTCAGGCGCGAAGATCACTGATGAAGCCCGTGCTGCAGCCCGGCAATTGCTGGGGGCGCCGGAAAGTGCATCATCCTCCGAGCACCAAACCATTCTTTCATCTGCCTAAGGATTACGAAAATTCAATCAATAGAACAACTGGCTGTTTAAGGATGCACGATACTGACATCCTCCTCTCGGAGGCCTTCGGGATTGCAATTCGGGATCAATTTGATGTGTATGGGCGCGTCATTGAAAATATTGACACGGACGACATGGAGAATATGCGAAAGTTAAGTGATGCTTTGGGTTGGTAGATCCGACGAGTGAATTAAGGTTGAGTGAAAGCGCGCATTGGAATCGTGATAAATAAGAACACAGATACGGACAAACCGGTCGGTAAACTCAGCCTGAAAGAGGCTGAAGCGGAACTCGCGCGGCTCGCTGCGGAAACTCACCGTGCGGATGAGGCGTATTACGCGCACGATAAGCCCGAGATTACGGACGCAGAATATGACGCTATGCGTCGACGCAATCTGCTCATTGAAAAACGCTTTCCAAAACTGAAACGTAAGGACTCGCCGTCGGACAAGGTCGGGGCGGCGCCATCTGCAAAATTCGAAAAAGTCAGGCATGCGGTTGCGATGCTTTCGCTCGACAATGCCTTTGATGATGAGGATGTCACGGATTTTGCTAAGCGCGTCAGCAAGTTTCTCGGATTGAAAGCTCAAGATGAGGCGGCGTTTACGGCCGAGCCGAAGATCGATGGCCTTTCATTGAGTTTGCGCTATGAGCATGGCGAGTTGGTGCAGGCAGCGACCCGCGGCGACGGCGCTGAGGGCGAGAACGCTACTGCTAATGTGCTTACCATCGTGGACATTCCGAAAAAGCTGATAGATGCGCCCGGTATTTTGGAAGTGCGCGGCGAAGTCTATATGAGTCATGATGATTTTAATGCATTGAATAAGGGTTTGGAACGGGGGGGAGAGGAACCCTTCGCCAATCCTCGCAATGCGGCGGCGGGGTCGCTTCGTCAGTTGGATGCGGCGATCACCGCTTCGAGACCTCTGCGGTTTTTCGCCTACGCTTGGGGCGAAGTCAGCGAAGTTCTTGCCGATACTCAGACGAATGCGATGAAGCGCCTGGAAGGCTTTGGCTTCAAGACCAATCCGCTGACGAAGCGTTGTCGCAATGTCGATGAAATGATCGCGCATTACCGCAGTATTGAAGAAAAACGCGCCACCCTTGGCTATGATATTGACGGTGTGGTCTACAAGGTTGATCGACTTGATTATCAAACGCGCCTTGGGTTTGTTTCGCGTGCACCGCGTTGGGCGATCGCGCATAAATTCCCCGCAGAAAAAGCGACAACAGTTCTTGAAGATATTGAAATTCAGGTTGGGCGAACTGGGAAGCTAACCCCGGTCGCACGCTTAACGCCGGTAACCGTCGGTGGCGTGGTCGTTTCCAATGCGACGTTGCACAACGCCGACGAGATTAAACGTAAAGATGTGCGTGTCGGCGATACGGTCATTGTTCAACGTGCTGGCGATGTCATTCCTCAGATTGTTGAGGTCGTGAAAGACAAACGCCCCCATGGGGCGGCGGCGTTCTCGTTTCCGGATCGATGCCCTGTTTGCGACAGTCATGCGGTCAATGAGGTCAATCCTGAGACCGGTAAGGCGGATGTGGATCGCCGGTGCACGGGGGGGCTTATCTGTGCAGCGCAGGCGGTCGAACGGCTGAAACATTTCGTGGCGCGCAACGCCTTCGATATCGAGGGATTTGGTGAAAAGCAGATCGCGGCTTTATTTGAGAAGGGCATAATCAAAGAACCGGCGGACATCTTCACCCTCTCGCAACGGCAGAACACGGGTGAGGTCGATCTTTATACCTATAAAATGAAAGCAGACGGTTCGCCGCACTTCGATAAGAATGGAGCAAAACAACTGACCAATAAAAAATCAGTGGAAAATCTATTCGCCGGGATCGACGCCCGGCGCGAAATTTCCTCTGCGCGGTTTGTGAATGCTTTGGGTATTCGCCATGTGGGCGAGACCAATGCGCGCTTATTCGTAACTCATTATGGGGGGGTCAAAGAATTTTACGCTGCTGCAATCAAGGCGCGCGATGACGAGAGAGAAGCCTATCAGGAAATGCTTTCCATCGATGGCGTCGGCGCGTTAGTCGCACGCGCGGTCATTGAGTTTTTTGATGAGAAACACAATCGAGAGGCCATCGATCGTCTGCTCGCGCAAGTCACTCCGCAAAAGGTGGAGACGATGGCGAGTGATAGCCCCGTCGCCGGAAAAACTGTTGTCTTCACAGGCAAGCTCGAACTCTTCACCCGCGAGGAGGCTAAGGTGCGGGCGCAATCTCTGGGCGCCAGGGTCGCGGGCTCCGTATCAGCCAAGACAGATTTTCTTGTTGCGGGGCCGGGGGCTGGTTCCAAGCTCAAAAAGGCAAAGGAATTAGATGTGCGTGTGATGACCGAATCAGAGTGGTTGGAGTTTATTGATGGCTGATCGGGCGTCGTCGATTAGGTCGCCCGCGTCGCTGCCGCCAGCCACTTGCCGGCGTCGTCGCTAAGCAGCGGTGTCAGCGTTTTGCGGACGCGCGCATGATAGGCATTGAGCCATTCGCGTTCATTCTCAGTGAGCAAGGTGGTATCGACAAGCGCCAGATCGATCGGCGCCAGAGTGATGGTTTCGAAGCTCAACATCTCGCGTTCGCCGCCATGCACGGGTTCGGGGGGCGTAACAATAACCAGATTTTCAATCCGGATTCCAAACTCTCCAGTTTTATAAAAACCGGGTTCGTTTGAAATGATCATGCCCGGCAGCAATGCCTGGCTATTAGGCCATTTGGCGATGCGTTGTGGGCCTTCATGCACGCCAAGAAAGCTGCCAACCCCATGACCAGTGCCATGATCATAATCAAGTCCCGCCTCCCATAGGGGGCGTCTTGCAAAACTATCGAGCTGATGACCGGTCGTGCCTTTCGGGAAACGCGCTGTCGCAAGGGCGATGTGTCCCTTCAATACACGAGTGAAGCGATCGCGCATCTCCGCCGTCGGCGTCCCAATTGCAACCGTGCGGGTGATGTCGGTGGTTCCATCCGGGTACTGACCGCCTGAATCAATGAGGAAAAGCGAATTCAATTTAAGTTTTTGATTGGTCTCCGTGGTCACCCGGTAATGAACAATGGCGCCATTCGGGCCGGCGCCGGAAATCGTGTCAAAGCTTAGGTCGGCGAGTTCCCCACTTTCACTACGAAAGGCTTCAAGTTTCTTTGCCGCCGTTATTTCATCGACCGCGCCCGTTTGCACTTCACCCGAAAGCCAGTGCAAAAAGCGAGTTACCGCAACGCCGTCACGAATGTGCGCCGAACGCGCGCCTTCGAGTTCCGCCGAATTCTTGCAGGCGCGGGGGATGGAGCAAGGGTCTTCCATTTCGATAATGGCGGCGCCAGCTTGCTTCAAACATTCGACAAACTTATCGGGCGCCAATGTCGGGTCAACCGCAACTCTCTTCCCTTTTTGTCCCAGCATCTCCAGCGTGTTTATGACCTTGGCTTCATCACTAATCTCGATTGTGTCGCCAAGGTGATCAGTGAGTGAAACATGCAGTTTATCGTGTGCAATGAATAAATGGGCTTGCCCGCTCGCATAAATAATGGCTCGGCCCAACGGCAAGGGAGAGCGAGCAACATCGCCGCCGCGAATGTTAAATAGCCATGCGATGGATGGCGGGGCGGTGATCAAAGCAGCATCGGCGCCGGCTTTGGCGATGGTTTCTGCGACCTCAGCGCATTTCTTGTCTGATGACTGTCCTGCGAGGTTGAGTGGGTGTGGCTTAACCAGTGCGCAAGGTTTGGGCGGTTGGTCATCCCACGCCGCGTCGATCGGATTCGCATCGATAGCGATGAGTGTGAACTCAGCCTCTCGCGCTGCTTTGGAGAGCTGCTTAACGTTTTCTGTCGAATGCAACATCGGATCATATCCGATACGCATGCCCTGTGTTGCGTTCTCTTTAAGCCATAGATGTGGCGGATTGTCGGTGACGTCCTCGTAAGCGAAGAATGTGTTGTCGGTTTGTTGGCGGGCTTGCAGCGTATATCGGCCATCGACGAATAGAATCGCCTTGTTTTGCAAGACAATCGCCGAGCCTGCAGAACCGGAAAATCCAGACACCCACATCAGGCGTTCAGCATAGGCAGGGATATATTCGTTTTGGTATTCATCGTCATGAGGAATGACGAATCCATCCAGGTTTTGTTGCTTCAATTCTTCGCGCAGGAAGGGGATGTGATTAGCAGCAAAACTGCGGTCAGAGACGGGGTCGAAAGTCTGGAACATGGGGATGGCTCTGTTTAACGGTTTCTATTGGTTGAGAATATCGGTTTATACTTCGACCGGCTCAAGGGGGCTATCTTTTCACAAAAAGAAGAATCGGCCAGTTCGGCTGATCGAGCCTGTTGATAAGGCGAAAACCAGCGCTCTCATAAGCTGCTGTTACGTCGTTTTCTTGTTTTGTTAAGAGACCAGCAAGCATGACACGCCCATTTTTTTGTACATGCGCCGACATGCCCGGCGCCAGCTCACACAATGGTCCCGAAAGGATGTTCGCGAAGACAAAATCGAAGGGCGCGGCTGACTTGATTTTTGGGTGATCGAAGCCGGCGGCAGTGAGTAATTTAACTTTGTGGGCCACGCCGTTCAGGGTCACATTTTCGGTGGCTACCTCGATCGACTTTTCATCGATATCACTGGCAAGGATCTTCTGATTCCATAGTTTTGCAGCAGCGATCGACAATATGGCTGACCCGCAACCGAGATCGAGAATCGCTTTCGGTGCAAATCCGGCGAAACGGTTCAAAAGCGTGAGGCATCCTGCTGTAGTCGGGTGATGGCCAGTTCCGAATGCCTGGTTGGCGTCGATACGAATGGGAATGAGGTCAGAGTCGTCGGGCAATTTATCCGCATCGTGAATGCCGTACAGAACAAACCGCCCTATGCGCACCACCCCTAAACCTTCCAGCGCGTGAGCTACCCAATCAATGTCCGGGACTTCCTCCAGAATACCGGGCTCCAACCCTGCGATGTCGTGGGCGAATGTGTTGGTAGAGACAAGATCGGGGAGTTCATTGAAATTCGCTTCAAGCGACCAGTCCGATTGTGCGTCTTCGGCGTTCGTATCGTCTTTCAGAAGACTGATGGCGTCAGGCGCCATATCGATATGGTCGGCAAGTGCATCGCTGAATGCTTCGAGTGCATACCTTTGACCCCGCCAGGTGATTTTAAAGGTTTTCATGACTTATTGTGCGGAGTCTTGGGCCGCTTCCAAAAACGGCCTCGGGTCCATTAAAACGATGTCGTTGCGTAGGCGCAGTTGCTCCATAAACCAGTATTTGTGGCCTGCGCCAAAAGTGATGAGAAGGAGCTTGCCTTCATATTGGTGATTATTCAGGGCTGAATCAATCAAAGCGTAATGGGCCTCGTTGATGCTTTCCCAATCACCGCGGCCAAGGTCATCCGTGAAGAGAGTTGCATAGGGTGCGAGACCTTTTTTGGTAATTTCATCGTATTCATCAGTATGGATGAATAATGGATCATCATCCCGGTCACCGATCTCAGTGTCCATCGCCTTTAAGGCGGCAGTATAATTTTTCCAATCACTGGCGCGATCAGGGTCCTTAGATAATCTATCAAGCGCCTCACGCCGGTAATCCGCCATGGCGCCTGTCCATGCAGCCGCCGGAATAATCTTGAAGGTATGGGTCTTGGTCATGGGAAATAGAACGTCAACATATTCTGGAAAACGCGCAACGCGTTCTTCGGTTACTATGCCTGTTTGCGCAAAACCGGCAGCCGCCGCGGCAAGGCGATCAGGCGGAATTTCGGTGATGACATAATCTGGATCAATTATCTCGATTACACGTTGCAAATATTCGACTGAATAGCGGTCACTTGTCTTGTGTTGACCATGTATCATTCCCAGCACGACGACGATGTTTTTATTTTCATCGAGGGCCGGTTGTGCGGCGGTGGATTCGTGGGTGGAGATAAGAACGCTACACCATAAAACGATCGCAGCGCTAACCAGATGGTTGAGTGATAATCTTATCATTGATGACCCCAATCTTTCTGGTCATTGCTGTTATTGGGTGAAAGACCCAATGTTTCACCCGCCGTCGAACATCCTAATCCAAGTACTGTGCGGTTTGCGTAGGCAAAATAAGCGGTCACCTGATTAATCTCAAGAATCTCGCCGTCTTCATAGCCCGCATTGCGCAAATCTGAGATATCCTTCTCTCGCACAGATGAGGGTGAGCGTGTGAGCTGGCCTGCATAGTTGAGGCCGGCGGCCGCCTTCGCGTCGAGCGCATCACTGGCCGCCATAACATCTGTCTTGCCGATCTCAAGCGTCGAATGAATTGCTTTCGCTTTTTCGTCATCTTTTAGGAAGCGCTTTAAACCAGTGTAGTGATGATCGACGCAATATGCGCAATTGTTCAGCAGGCTGACATATACGCCGATGGTTTCTAAAAACCATTTTGACAATTGGTTCGAAGAATGGTGCAGCACACTCTTATAGAGCGTCATATGCCCTTCGAGTGTATGCGGTCGCAGACTATGGGCCATCAAGATGTTGTCAACGCGCCCATCGGGGCCGCTGATGCGGTCATAAATCGTTTTTAGCCGACCTTCGGCCGCTTCAGGCGGGATTGTTTTTATGTAGGTTATGGAGCGCTCCATTAAATTTGAATTAGGTTCGTTCAAGAAATGAATCGAGGACCTTTTTCGGTCCTGAATGTTCAAAGTCGACCGTCAATTTTTGACCCTCGGCGGCGGTAACCCGGCCATAGCCGAATTTCTGGTGGAATACCCGTTGGCCAACGGAGAAATTCGAAACGCCCGGCGCGCTTACCGATACTGTTTTTGCGCGCCCTTCGATTACGGTGGCGTCAACCCGCACGGCGCGATTCTGCCGCCATTCCACTTTGTCTTCAGAGAAATTGTCACTTCGGCGTGCTGCGCTAAATTGTGAATGACCAGCGTAATACGACGCCGCTGAGCCATATAGGCCAGGCTCGGAAATAACTTCCACATGCTCTTCGGGGAGTTCGTCTACAAAGCGTGAGGGTAGGGCGTTTTGCCAACGGCCAAACATCTGCCGATTAGCGGCGAATGAGATTCGACAACTTTCTTCGGCGCGCGTGACGCCCACATAAGCGAGGCGGCGTTCCTCTTCGAGCGCGACGGCGCCTTTTTCATCGAGCGATCGCTGCGAAGGGAAAATTCCCTCTTCCCAACCGGGCAAGAATACGATGGGGAATTCAAGTCCCTTTGCCGCATGCAGCGTCATCAGCCAGACTTGTCCCTCGGCGGTAGCCTCATTGTGGTCAGCGACCAGTGCGACATGATCAAGATATGCCGCCAAAGCGTCGTATTCGGAGACAGCCTGAACGACCTCTTTTAAATTGTCGAGTTTGCTTTCAGCCTTGGGGGATTTTGAATTGCGCCAAAAGTCCACATAACCGGACTCTTCAAGAACCAGTTCAGTGAGATCGCGCGGCGAATATTCATGAATCAACCCGCTCCACCGGTGAATCATTTCAAGAAAACGTTTTAATGCATTACGTCCCGCCGCGTGCAGATCATCGGATTCCATTAATCGCTCTGAAGCGTCCATCATCGAGATGTTCTGTGCTCGCGCAAACTTGTGGATTGTCTGCATAGTTTGACCGCCGAGCTTGCGCGCCGGCTTGTTGGCAATTCGATCAAATGCGAGGTCGTCTGTATGAGAGCGAATGAGCCGCAAGTAAGAGAGTGCGTCACGGGTTTCCTCGCGTTCATAAAAACGTGGACCGCCGACCACACGATAAGGCAGGCCGAGTGTATTAAACCGCTCTTCAAAAGCGCGCATTTGAAAAGACGCCCGCACCAGGATGGCCATGTTGGAAAGAGCGTTGCCTTTTAACCGTTCGGACTCGATATCATCGCTGATAAGGCGGGCTTCTTCGTCTCCGTCCCACACGCCGCGTATCTTGACGAGTTCGCCCTCGCTGCGGTTGGTCCACAAAGTCTTGCCAAGGCGCGCCTTATTAGCGGCGATGAGACCGGAAGCCGCTCCTAAAATTGCAGGTGTCGAGCGGTAGTTGCGCTCTAGTCGAATAACCACTGCGCCGGGGAAATCTTTTTCAAAGCGGAGAATGTTTTCAACCTCCGCCCCGCGCCACCCATAGATCGACTGATCATCATCGCCGACGCAACAAATGTTCTTATGTTTTTTGGCCAGCAGACGAAGCCATAAATACTGAGCAATGTTCGTATCCTGATACTCGTCCACGAGCATATAGCGAAAGCGTTCCTGATATTCAGCCAGAACGTCGGGATTGTTCTGAAAGATCGTCAAGTTGTGAACGAGCAGATCACCAAAATCAGCCGCATTCAGTGTCGTCAATCTTGACTGGTATGCTTGATAAAGAGTGATTCCCTTACCATCGGCGAAATGATAGGCTTCATTTTTAGGCACTTTGTCAGGTGTCAGCCCACGGTTTTTCCAACCGTCGATGATTGTAGCGAGGCCGCGCCCCGTCCAGCGCTTATCGTCTATGCCCGCTGCTTCGATTACCTGTTTTGCGAGACGGGTTTGATCGTCAGCGTCGAGAATTGTAAAACTTGATTTGAGACCAGCGAGCGCGGCGTGTCGACGAAGAATTTGCGCGCCAACTGAGTGGAAGGTCCCGAGCCATTGCATGCCCTCGACGGAATCGCCGACGAGAGTTTCGATGCGCGATTTCATTTCGCGCGCCGCCTTGTTGGTGAAGGTGACGGCGAGGATCTGCCATGGCCGAGCGTGTCCAGTAAAAAGAAGGTGGGCGAGCCGAGTTGTCAGCGCCCTGGTCTTGCCGGTGCCGGCCCCGGCCAGCATCAGCACGGGGCCGTCCGTGGTGAGGACTGCGGCGCGTTGCTCGTCGTTGAGGTCTCTCAGATAGGGTGAGAGCTCTTCAGGCTTTCCGGTCTGGACGTCGTTCGGTGTCGCCTTTCCGTGCAATGCCGCTTGTGCCCGCTCGGAGATCGTCAGTTTTTTTACGGTATTGGTACTCATCGGCGCACCCTAGCCAAAGGAGAACGATTCTGGAACATCTGGTTTCGCGAACCACGGCAATATTTGCATTTTTAGCCTGAATTGCCACTATCGTGTCTATGCGCCGGCTTGGGGTCACCGCAAAAGGAGATGCGCGAATGGCAGGTAAATTCGAACTTTATTTGGATAAGGCAGACGAATTTCGCTTCCGGCTCAAGGCTGGCAACGGAGAAAATATTCTCGCCAGTGAAGGTTATTAGGATAAATCCGGCGCTGAGAACGGCATCGCATCCGTGATGGGGAATGCCCCGAACGCTACTATTGATGATCAAACAGCGTAACGGTCTTTTCGGATGAAGTCCGCACTGCAATGTGCGGCGCGTCAACTGGAGACTCCATAAAAACAGCGCCGCCTACGTCAGGAGCCTGCGTTGCATCCCTGTGTTGCGAAAGCCAGATCATCGATCAGAAAACGAATGTTTCGGTTCGGCTCACTTAGACTCTGCATACTAATCTTTAAATGGAATGCGTTGTGTTGAGAGAAATGAACGGCTTTCATCACGCGCCAGCGAAATGTATTCTGCGTCCAGGCGAAGCGGGCGGTTGTTTTCTCCAAAGCGGTTCCGGTTTGGTCGAATCCCTGAATCGTTAATTCGAAAACTTCATCTTCTCCACCACCCGTTGGATAAACCGCAACTGATACGGCACAGATGGGTTTTTTAAACGAGACCTCAAGCGGTCGTAAGAAATCATCTCTATATGCTGCAGCATAATCACCGCTTGGCGGGGCTATATATGTGCACAGAGAGTCGTATCGATGATACCTTTGTCCTTTGCAGATTTGATGCGTGAGTCCATGACCGAATGAGACACCGAACTTTTTGGCGTAAGCGTTCAGAATTGGCGCGCCGTGTTCTCCGGGCGGAGGTTCAAAAGTGATAACCGAATAAATGGGATCGGCGGCCGCTCTGATCGGATCGCCGATATGCGCGAAGGCATAGGCGTTTGTTGCTGGATTTCCATCGCCGTCCGGGTCTGGTCCAATACCGTTTCTCTGAATCTGCGCGCCGACAGGCGGCGCGCTTGCGCCTGAATGATCAAGGTCGTGCGCCGTCGAGGCAGAAAAGGGTGTTACCATGAGCATCAGGAAGGCGAGTTTTCTCCTCGCTCGTTGATCCAAAGGATAATCGCGCTGCGATCTCATCGCTCATTCCCCCTTGGCGTATACTATATACCCGGGAGAGCCCTTGCCCAAGGGGAAGGAGGATCGGAATTAATGGATTTCGCCATGAGAATGACCGCCAAGGCGGCATATATCTTTGGTGCAAATGTGCCAGATAGTTAGCGTACGAGCTTCAACAACAGGTGCTTTTGTTGCTCTCAATATTTTTCGCCGTTTCGAATGGCTTGGAAGGTTCGCCCTCCGGATAACGCCCATAATGAGTGTCGAAATCTCCGATAAACTCAAAATATGGCGCAAAGCGCGATTGGTTTAATATTCTCCAGGTATTGCCGCAAACCGGGAATTTCCTACGGGCGTCAATTTTGTTGTGCTGGTCGAGAACGAACTGAGCGTCCGCGTGCTCCAGGCCACCTTTAAAAGTGACCATCTGCCCGTAATTTTCACGTGTGGCTTCAAGGTCATCAATGCGAAAAAGCCTGAAAGTTGACGAATAAAATTGCGCAGCGCCAAGCCTTTTCTTTAACTCCGGATTGTGAATTTCGAGAGATCGAGATGTGACTGTTCGCGGGTCAAAGAAACCAGCCTCTTTCGCCATCAAAAGAAAATCGTTCCAATAAAGGGCGCCGCCTAAACATTCACCGTATAGAACCGGATCGAGGCGGACGGCTTGCGGTAAACGCCGATCCGCATAAACGTCCGAAAAATAAAATTCCCCGCCAGGTTTGAGTAATTTTTGGATTGATTGGAACACGGTCATTTTATCAGTGCATAAATTGATAACGCAATTAGATATTATGACATCAAAAGATTCAGGTGAAAAATTGAGAACATCAAGCTTTTCAAGATACCCTTCGACAAAGCTGACGTTAGATTTCGGATAACCGAATTGTTCAGCGTGCCAGGCGTTATGTTTGCGCGCGACGGCCAATTGCTCAGCCGTCATATCGACACCTACAACTTCCCCTTCTGGCCCGACGAGCTGGGCGAGAGCGTATACGTCCATACCCGCGCCACAGCCAAGATCAAGAACACGTGTGCCTTTGAGACCAAGAGGCGCTATCAATCCGCAGCCATAATATCGCTGTTTCACGTCATCATGTATGTTGGCGAGCAGGTCTTTGAGGAACTCAGGTTGATCGTCTGGCGTGCAACAGGCGTCCGTCTTCAGATCGTTTGAGGATTTGAGTGTTTCGCCGTAATAGCGCTTTACATTGTCTTGGACATTCACGGCGCGTGCACCTCGGGTTTAACTGAATCGCGGATTTGCTCACATATGGCTTAGTTCATTTTCGTCTGGCGCCTAGTCACGACTGCTTGAATTTCATCGCGAGATGACATCGCATCGCCTCTTTCGCCTTGACCGGGCGGTTTCAACCCGCCCTAATCGCGAAAAATCAATTATAAGGGGCAAAGCTATGCGTGTGGGGTTTCTTTATTTATCGATAGGTGGGCTTCTAACAAGCTGCGTAACGCCGCCTGAAGCACTTATCACAGATCCTGTAATGGGAGCAGCAGTTACCGAATCGACGAATGCCACATCCGCTGGCGACCGTATAAAAGCTGACGTTTATTATCTTGCAGATGACGCTCGTGAAGGGCGGGAAGCGGGGACCCGTGGCCATGAGGAGGCGGCGCTGTATGTTGCGGCGCGCATGGAAGCCATCGGCCTAAAGCCCGGCAATGATGGCGGTTGGTTCCAGCAGGTGCGTTTGCGGGCGGCAACGCCGGTTACAGATGTAGGCTCGTTGACGATAACGAAAGCGAGTGGCGAAACTGTATCGCTGACCAATTTAGAGGATTTTCGCGTGTCCTCATCTCTTGTAGCCGAAACGTCAGAAGTTTCTGCGCCAGCGGTCTTTGTCGGTTTCGGCGTTTCTGCGCCCGAGGATGGACATGATGACTACGCCGGTTTGGATGTTAAAGGAAAAATCGTTGTTTATTTCAGCGGGGCGCCGAGCAGCTTCGATAGTGAGAAACGTGCTCATTATGGAGGAGGCGGCGCCAAAGCGAGGGAGGCAGCGGATCGAGGCGCTGTCGGAATCGTATCGCTCTTTACAGCCGCGGCGGAAAAGAGATTTCCTTGGGACCGGTTCGTCTCCAATCCATCCCGACCAAGGATGACATGGGTTGGACCGGACGGGCTGGCGGATGTCTCCGGGCAGGGCATTAAAAGCAGTGCGACCATAAAGTCGTCGAGCGCTCAGCATTTGTTTGAGGGTGCGGTGAAGACATTTGATGCAGTTCGCGCCGAGGTTGATGCCGAAGGAGGTGCGTCCAAAGGCTTTGATCTTGCGGTCAGTGTTTCAATAAAAGGCGCTATAGAGATTGAAGATGTGATCAGCCCTAATGTTGTCGGTGTTATTCCGGGAACGGATCGCAATTTGAGAGATGAATTTGTGGTTCTGTCGGCGCATCTCGATCATATAGGGATTAACCAGAAACTCATCGATGAAGGAAAAGACGGCATTAACAACGGCGCAATGGACAATGCACTCGGCGTCTCCATCATGCTTGAAGTTGCCCGACGCTTCATTGAGGACGAACCGCCAGCACGCAGCGTTATTATTCTTGCTGTAACGGCTGAGGAAAAAGGCCTCCTCGGTTCAGATTATTTTGCTCACTTCCCGACCGTGCCGATTGAAAACATTGTCGCGAATGTCAATCTTGACATGCCGGTGATGTTACATTCGTTTAACGACGTTGTCGCCTTTGGAGCAGAACACTCGACATTAGGACCAATTACGGAATCTGCCGTAGCGGCAGGGGGCGCCCTGCTCTCACCAGATCCGATCCCTGAGCAAGGAATTTTCACTCGTTCGGACCATTATCGTTTTGTTGAAAAAGGTGTTCCGTCCGTGTTTCTCTGGCCGGGGTTTGGCAATGGCGGCGAAGAAACCTTCAATGATTTTTTCAAAAACCACTACCACCGCCCGAGCGACGACATGTCATTGCCGGTCCTCTATGATGACGTCGCGCGGTTCGCCGATATCAATTACAAGATAGCCCATGAAATTGCGAATACTGCTGAGCGTCCTCACTGGAATGAAGGCGATTTCTTCGGCGATTTGTTTGCTGGCGAATAAGTAGAAAGCGGTGTGCAGTCAGCCTGCACACCGCCTACTGGATTTCGTATACAATCGTGATGGAGGCCGACACGGTCGCTTCGCCTGCGGCGATCGGAGGGGCGCTTGCTTCGGACATTCTAGCGCGCATCATTATTGGCTGCGGTGACGGCGCGCTTGCGTAACCATCCTGTATCGAGAGGATAGACCCGAGGCGGACACCAGAGGCTTTAGCATAAAGGGTGGCTTTCTCACTCGCATCCGTGACGGCTTCAACGCGCGCCTTATCGAGAAGCGGTTTGGCGTCAGCGAATCCAAATGAAATGCCTCCAAGTCGGTTGGCGCCGGATTGGACGACCGCATCGATCAACTCACCCGCCTTGGAGAGGTCGCGAAGTTTGACATTTAACGTATTAGAGGCAGCGAATCCGATGATCTGCGGCGCAGATCGATCTTTCGGGTTGTCATATCGCGGGTAAATCGAAAGATTAGCTGTCTGCATGTCCTTGTCTGTGATGCCGAGCTCTTTGAGCTTTGCTACAGTCGCATTCATTTCAGCCGAATTCTTGCCAAGCGCATCTGAAGCGTTCGCTCCGAGAGCTTCGACCCCGATGGAGATGACTGCCATGTCCGGGCGCGCAGAAACCTCACCGAGGCCTGAGACGGTCATCGTGCGCGCTGTCTTTTGCTCGACTTGAGCTACGGCTTGATTGGCTCCGTCACAGGCGGTAAGCGCAAACACGGGAATTAAAAAAGCCAGGGTCCGCATAATGTCTCCCTCTTTTGATGTCAGCCATGAACAATATGGCAATGAAATCATGGCGCGAATGCGACCGCACTTCAAAACTATGGAATTGTGTACAGCTGAGTTTCAATAGGTCCTGATATTTTCGGGAGCCTTGATAAGCGCGGCCCCTGTTCTTGATATGGCCTTCATTCTTCAGCCCCACATGACTGTGCTTAGGGTGCTTTGGATGAGGTTACGGAAGATGTGTTTCTGCGACTTGACGTCACGGTCTATGTGGGATCAACGATGGCTGGCTGTCTTCGAAAGTTGTGATTTTGATGCTGCTCCCTATGAAACTAGACACAGACGGTATGATCTGGGGCGCCAGTAGAATACGCAAGTTTTTGGAGGAGACGGTTTGAGTCTTATCAATCCCAAGGCGCTAAGTGTCCTAAGGCAAATAAATTTCAACTCGACATTTGGGCTGGCTCGAAAATGGGCCCCTTTCCTGATTGTCAGCGCGTTTTTCTTTCATATTACCGCCGCGACGTTCACATCGCTTGGCGTTGTTTTACCGCACATGATCGCCGAGATGAACTGGAGTTGGTCAGAGGCGGGGACGGGATTTTCTCTGCTGGCGCTGATGGTGGGGCTTTCGGCGATGGCGCCAGCCTGGAGTATCCGGTTGTGGGGTGTCAAAACCACCTTTGGCATTGGCGGCGCCATTATGATTGCCGGTTTTTCGCTCCTGGCGACGTCTCATGGACTGACGCAGTACTTTGTCGGTGCGAGCTTGGCAGGGCTTGGTTACACGCTTTGCGCGACAGTTCCCGCGGTTCACTACTTCAATGTCACCGTCCCTCAGCGAGGCCGTGCAGCCATAATCGGCGCCTATATGACGATTGGCGGTCTTGGCGGTGTAGCCGGGCCGTTGCTGGTGACTGGCATCGTCGAAGCAACTGGTTCTTGGCGCGCGCATTGGTGGACGGCGGTTGTGGTCACCTTCGTGCTCACGATTTTGGCGTTGTTTATTGTTAATGAAAAGAGAGTGATCAGCGCACAAAAGGTAAAGACGAAGGATGATGTCGAGAAAAAAGTACTGGCATCAGGCAATGTCTATGTTAGTGGGCATGATTGGACTTATAGAGAGGCCATCCGTACAAGGCAGTTTTATATAATTGTTGCAGCGATGACATTGACGCTGTTTTGTGCGCTCACCATGAACAGCTGGGCGGTGACCCATTTGGGGTCTCGGGGAATATCTGCGGCGGTCGCTGCGGGAGCATTAAGCGCACATTCGCTGATAAATGCTTTCGCGCGTGGTTTAGGAGGCGCTCTGGGCTCCAGGATTGACGCGAAGTGGTTACTCGTTTCTGCGTTGATTGCTGAAGCCATCGGCATGCTGGCGCTGGCGCTGGCGGATAATCCGTTAGCGATCGCGATTTTCGTGATTGGCGAGGGATATGGTTTCGGTATGTGTTTGTTCGCAACAACGGTGCTGTTGGTCAATTATTTCGGGACGCACAAAAACCCGGAAGTCTTTGGCTCCCTGAATCTTATCACGACCATAGCTATGGTTGGGCCGGTTTTAGCGGGCGCGGTGGCGGAGCGTGTCGGCGGTTTTGGCGCCGTGTTCGCCGGGTGCGCTGTTAGTTTGCTATTCGTTCTCTTTGCTGTTGTTTTCATGCGTCCGCCGCAATGGCAGGGAGAAGAAAAAACGTAACGGTATTGTTTTCTAGTAGGATCGCACGATGAATTCCCACACTTCATTAAAGTAAAATGGGTCATCAGTAGAGAGATGGTATCGTATAGAGTGATGTCAGGGTCGTTTGTAGCGTAGTGCATATTGAGGGATAGGGACCATGCGTAGTGAAAGTTATCTAGGTATACAGTTGGGAATAGTAATTTTTGGGGGCGTGGCGATGTTTAACGTCGTGACTCCTGTTGCGTTTGCGCAAGAGCAACCCAACGCCATCGTGGATGAAATTGTTGTCATTGGCGACCGCGTTGGCCTTACAGAAGAAACCTCAACGGATTCGGTTTTCGGAACGAACAGATCGCTTATAGACACCCCGCGATCCGTTAGCATTATCAGCGATACGACGATGTCGCGCTACGGCATTGAAGATATCGATGATTTCATCACCACAACGCCAGGAACATTTGGCGGTAGTTTTTTTGGCGTGCCGGGCGCAATTACGATTCGCGGCTCAGTATCAGAGACATATTTTCGCGGGTTTAAGCGTGTTTTGAATCAGGGGTTGTTCCCTACGCCAATTGGTGCGAGCGAACGCGTTGAGATTATACGTGGGCCGGTTCCTGTCATTTACGGCGCGGGCCGCGTCGGTGGATTGCTCAACTTTTATCCGAAGACGGTTGCAGGCGAGGGGATCATCTCATCCGATGGTGTGAGTGGGAGCCTCAGTTATACAGGCGGCAGTTATGACAAAAACAATGTAACGGCGGAAGTCAATCTGCCGTTTTTGCTTGACGGTCGCGAGACTGGTTTCTCCGTCTATGCGGAATTTGAAGATTCCGGCCATTTCTACAGGGGACGTGAACCCGAGCATGAGTTGGTGCAGTACTCATTCACCCATGAGCTTCCTGACGGATTCAGCTTTGAGACTGGTGGGATGTATCACCATTCAGACGGATATTTCCAAACGCCGGGCTGGAATCGTCTTACGCAGGATTTGATTGATAATGGTACGTTCATTACAGGTCGTGATACTGATCTGAAGGATGTTGACGGCAATGGACGCTTGACACCCAATGAAGTTAACGCCGTGGTCGGAACGTTCTTTGGAACGTCTAATATTCGGACACTTATAGACTTTGGTGTCTTCAACGTGCCGCCGGCTTTTGCTCTCGATACAGGGGTGGGAACGACGCAGTTAAGTTTGCGATCGGTGTTTATATCAGATCAGGATATTGCTGATTCAGAGTCAATCACAGCTTATGCGGATTTAAACAAGGAATTCGGCAATTCTAAGGCGTCATTACAATTATTTTTCGATACAACCGATGGTGACCTTTTTGTCTCAAGTGGATTCGCTGCGCAGCATGAAATGACTGCGTTTGAAGCGCGCGCATCCTATGAGGCGGGCTTTAAATTAAGCGATCTGATGCGTGCTGATTTTTTCGTTACCGGCTCTCATCGCATTTACAATTCAGAACTGCGGGAAAATTTCCTGTCGGGATTCCTTGTGATCGATCGCCGCGATTTATCGGTCGGCGCACAGGGGAATGATATTTTCGATAGCCCGTTTACAACCGAGCCTGGCGGGATTGGTATTCCCTGGGATTCCAATTTTGATTCAAGATGGACCGATACAGGCGTTTCAGTTGTGAGCGACATCAAAATCAGCGACCTCAGTATCGTGTTGGGGGGACGCTTTGATCATTATGACGTTCGATCAATCGATACGGGCGCAACAATTTTTGATCCGAGTTTGGCAAATGTACTTTTGAAGAATAGTGAAGGGGATTTCTCTTATTCAGCCAGCATCAACTATAAGACACCATTTGGCCTCGTTCCCTATTTTACCTACGCTGAGGGGTCGGAACTTTTTGATAACTCGAACGGCGGGGTTTCGCCTGGGCCCGTCCGTGACGGGTTTTTGTTCGGATCGGAGCTGATCGAGGCTGGTGTCAAATTTAGTCTGCTCGATGACACCATGTTCGGTTCCGCCGTTTACTATAACCAGGAACGGCAAACGACCGACTCGTTTGGAAATCCGAGCATTGAAGATTCCAAAGGGTTCGAGTTCGAACTGAATTATCTCTTGAATGAGAATTGGGCTTTAACCAGCGCGATTACAGTTCAGGAGTTTAACGTTCCGCCGCCGGGGCCCTGCCTCTCTGGCAATGGTGAGTTTCTTGTCATTCCCCCTACGCATCCGTCAGTCAATGTGTTCGGAACACCCATTACTTCCGAAGAAGGCTTTGGCGGTATTTTTGCCGCGTTGAATGCGAGTTGTTTGCCAGAGCTGCAAGGAGGATATAAACGCAAGATCATCCCTGACAATGTGTTCTCAGCCTTTTTAAACTATACAACAGATGAGACCCGGTACGGCGCCTTCGGCGCCACATTTGGGGGAACACACGTTTCAGAAACGGGTGGTGTTACAACGGGAGCCGTTGTGTTGCCATCTTATACCGTGTTTAGGGCGGCGGCTTTTGCAGAAATCGGGCGCCTGCAAGTTACGGCCACAATTGATAATCTTTTTGATAAACGGTATTTCCAACCTTTACAGGGAGTCTTCCAAGAGGTTGGGGCGCTGCCGGGAATTGGACGTACATTCCTGGTGACTGGAACCATTCATTTTTAGGCCGATCTCCTCACAACGTGGCGGCTGACGATTACTCGCCGCTAATTGGAAACCAAAAATTGAACCAGCCCGGCAGGCCGACATGGCGACGGACACCCCCTTCATACAGGAATATTAAACCGGGCTTTACGCCGTTAAAAAGCTGTGCAATGACGTCATCGGGCCTGTAGCTCAGTGGTTAGAGCCGGCCGCTCATAACGGTCTGGTCGCCAGTTCAAATCTGGCCGGGCCCACCATCCCCCAAACAATATTTGTCGCAGCCCCACCCGGCCTGCCGACTGATTTTGGCTGACCAAATATCGCCCTCAGGCGTCAACGCGTTGAATGTTTTTGTCAGGCGGGCGCACATCTGCGGCGCGCCGCAACATTTTGAACGGCGACCAGGTCAGCGCTCGTGCAATTTCGTTAATGCTTGCGTGACGGGTCTTTTGAATGCGTTGACGGCTTTTTCTGAGCGGGCCTAGTCCAGAGACGCCATCGCAAAGCGCACGCCAATAAGGTTTTCCCAGACCATTAATCTGCATCCGGATTAGTAATCCTAAATTTGCTGTAATATGAAATGGTAATAAAGACCAGAACAAAACACCGGGCATATTTTTATAAAACGTCCAGATACGATTTCGATTTCCGTAATAGATCGTGAAGTCGCTATGGCGTCCCGTCACACCGGAGCCTTCGTGATGTACATGCGCTGAGGCGACCTGAATACAGCGTCCTCCCGCCAGGCGCAGACGAAAACCTAAATCCACATCTTCACCGTAACAAAAGAAGCGCTCGTCAAAGCCGTCAAGAGCGTCAAATGTTTTGCGACGGTAAAGGGCGGCGGCTGCACAAGGGGCAAAAACCTCGCCCTCTGGCGGCAGAGTCGCGAATGGTTGGCCGAAATGCCCACGATAGGGGATGCCGAAGGCGTGATAGACATCGCCGGCGCCATCCACCATCTCCGGGTTGGCTGCGTCTATTTGCGTGGAGCCGAACGCGTCAACGTCAGGATAACGGTTGGTTGCGTCGATAAGTTCGGTCAGCCAATCAGGATCAGCATAGGCGTCGGGATTTAGAAAAGCGAGCCATTCACCCGTTGCCGACATGGCTCCAAGGTTATTGCCTTGCGCAAATCCCAGGTTGTTTCCTGCCCGGATTAAGGTTGGCTTTAGCGGAGATTTTTCCACCGTGGATTCCGAGCCGTCGTTGGAGTTATTGTCAACAACGATTACCTCGAAGTCGGTGAAGGTTTGCGCTTCCAGATGGGCCAGACATCGCATTAGACGATCGCCGGAATTGTAATTGATGATAAGAACGCTGATCTGCGGCACTGCTATTTCTTCTCCACACGTAACATCTCGGCGAAGGCGAGGAAAAGATGGTAAAATGTCGATGCAGGAATGTTTACTGAGGTCACTTGGCCATCTCTATCGTAAGCGTCATGCCATGCGCCAGCAGGAATGTTTCTGCCGGGCTTTGACATCAGATACTGATTAAACAACAAGTCTGTGGAGGATTGGAATACGGGATGTGGGTCCGCGCCATCCTGTTCATATAGCGCGACCGCCGCCTTTATCCTCTCGGTGTTCGGCCAGGTCCTGGAACCTTGATCGACCGGCGCGCCGTTTTTTTGGACAATGTTAAAAACGGCGCCTGAATTCGGGTCAACACCATGCTTTTCGGCGAAATTTACAAGTGCTCGTGTCGTGTCGTTGAAATCCAACCCCAGAAGGCGTTGGCATTGATGTAAGAGCCACGCCCATTCGAAATGATGACCGGGTTCGATCAGGTTGCCTTTCTCATCGGGGGCGGGCGACCAATCCTGTTGGAAGTATTCCCCAAGCGTTCCCTGACGCGGGTCGAAAAACTTCTCGCTAAATAATGCTGCAAGCTTATGAGCGAGAGCTGCGAAGCGGTCATCACCGCTGGTTTCAAATGCAGCGAGAGCGGCTTCGAGTAGGTGCATGTGCGGATTCTGTAAGCGCCAACCCTTAGCGAGTGTCTGGTGAAGAAAACTTGTGTTATCGCAATGGCTCAGATGCGTCTCAACAAAATCGAGAGTGCGGTGCGCCCAGATGAGGTAGTCTGTGTCACCCGTCGCACGATGCCCCCAGGCGAAAGCAAAAAGCGCAAAGGCATGGTCATACAGGTCAGGTGTCGGATCGAGGATCTCACCCGCCCGGGTCAGACACCGGGCGAAGCCTTTGTCATGTCCCAACCAGGCTTTCGTGATGAGATAATCTGTTCCCAAATTGATGAGCCGACTTGCCGTGCCGGTTTCCCAGCCGAGCAATTTTGCCTGAGCGAAAACATAAACCTGTCGGCAAGTCACACGTGTTCGTTTGAAAGGAACCTCGGCGTCAGTTCCGTCAAAAGCGAGCGCCTCAACAAAACCACCGTGAATATCATCGACTCCTGCCATCGACCAGAATGGTAGAGCGGTTTCGAAGCTCCATGATCGCACTCGGTCATATGTGGTTATTGAAGGCATCTTCAGCATCTTGCCCGACTCGTCTCAAATAGGCGACAGACCCGAAATTAAGAGCCAATAAATCGCTGGCATCAGCGATTATCGCAGAAAGAATCTGCAGTTCTTCGGCTAGCTTAGATTCAATCGAAGCGCTGCGGCGGCGGCGAAGGGTGCGATAATGAGCGAAAATAACGTCACCGCGCCTGCAAGCATCAGATTTGGTGCAAAATGACTGTCGGTCAGCGAGCCTGCCTGCGCGGCGCCGACACCGAAAATGAGCGCAGGTGCATATAGCGGCCCGACGATGATTGACACCAACACATTTGCACGCGGCAGCGATACGGAGAGCGAAGCGGCGAATGCGCCGAGTAAAGCGAGGCCCGGCGTGCCAATCAATAGTGACAAAACCAACGGTCCATAAGTTGCCGGCTGGAGGTTCAGCAGAATTCCTAAGATTGGCGTTGCGATGATCAGCGGCAAGCACGTTGAAATCCAATGCGCTAAGACCTTTGCCAGTATACTGAATTCAAGAACGGCGCTGGTCTCGAAAATTACGTCGAGTGACCCATCCTCAAAATCGGCTTGAAAAACGCGGTCGAGGGATACGAGCGTTGATAATAGTGCGCCTGTCCACAAAACCGGTCCCGCCAGTTTCGATAAAAGAGTGATATCCGGCCCAATTGCGAGAGAGAAAACAAGAGCGGTGAGCGCGAAAAAAGTTACGGCCTGGAGTGCGCCTCCGCCCGCCCGAAAAGCGAGCGTGATATCCCTGACAATGATGGCTGTGAAGGCGCTCACAGGATTGGGCCTTTTTCGCTAAGGGTCAGTGTCGTTGAGCCATCTATGGTGAGAGAGTCATGGGTGACAATCAGTGCTCCGCCTCCTTGTTTACAGTGGTCGTTGATGAGAATGACAAGACTTTTCACCGATTTGGTATCGAGCGATGTTGTGGGTTCATCGAGCAGCCACAGTGCTTTTTGGCAGAAAAGAAGTCGTGATAAACCAAGGCGGCGTTTTTGCCCTGCAGATAAAATATTGGCGGGAAGATCCGCGAGCGGTTCTAAGTCAAACCGGCAGAGTGCTGTGGCGATTGTTCCCGTCTTGGCACCATATAGACGCGCCCAGAAGGACATATTTTCGTGCACGGATAATGCGCCTTTAACCGCGTCAGCGTGCCCGCAATAGATAGTGTGGGCGCGCCGGTCCTCACTCTCGATAACCGCGCCATCCGAGCGGGTTATTGTTATGGCGCCACGGTCGAACGGCAGGAAACCGGCTAAGGCGCGAAGCAAGGTCGTTTTCCCCGACCCGTTTTGTCCGCGCAACAGAATGGATTGACCAGGGGCGAGGTCGAGATCGAGACCATCCAAAATACGCCGCCCGCTACGCGAGACACCAAGGTCATGTGCGTTCAGTCGTAGAGGGAATAGACTGGGTTCTTGCAACAAAGGAGAAGCGTCCATGCCGGTCATAATTGGCGTAGAGCCTCGTCGTGATAATTGTGAAACAGCAACGAAGCTTCAATTTTATGAGTGGGTATTTTGATCGACATCGTTTGCACTGCGTTCAAGCTGCCTCAATTTTTCACGCAGTGTTTTTCCACGGCGCCAAATCGCCAGCGAAAGACCGACAATTGCCACTGCGGACAAGGCGTAAGATGTCCAAACATACTGGCCATATCCGCCCATATTCAAAAATTCTGTCATGCTGACTGTCTACCGCGAATTGGTCGAATATTAAATAGGATGATTCAGTAATTCTTTTGGGCCCTCACGTCCTGAATTCTCAGGGCTCATGAGCTGGTGCGGCTGTATTAACGATTATGGCTGCTGCTGGCATGCGAATAATCCGCTAAACTGTGTGGCGGAGAGAGAGATTCTACGCCGTCTCGGGCGGTGAATTTAGCCGATGACGCCGGTATCTTGACGTCGCGCATCGTCTTAAGCAGTTAGAGCACGAAAACCTGGTAAGGCGTGTCTAAATTCATTTGGGTGAGACGCTGAACCTCTTCGTCACCGGACCCATGGGAGACTCAATGAGCGATTATCAACCGCTGAAACTGTATGTTCCAGAACCCGAAGTCCGGCCTGGCGATGAGCCGGACTTTAGCGGCGTCGATATTCCGAAAGCCGGCTCGGTTCGCCGACCTGAAATTGACGCTTCGCCAGAAGAATTTCGCGACCTTGCATACTCTATCATTCGTGTTCTCGATCGGAAGGCCAATGCGGTCGGCCCCTGGGCGGATATGCTGAGTGACGAAGAGGCTATCATCGGCCTGACCGATATGTTGCGCGTGCGCGCTTATGACGCGCGCATGTTGATGGCCCAGCGACAGGGAAAAACCTCATTTTATATGCAATGCCTCGGCGAGGAAGCGATCGCTTGCGCGTTTAGGAAAGCCTTGTCGCCGGGAGATATGAATTTTCCGACTTATCGTCAGCAAGGCCTGCTCACATCGACGGATTATCCGATCATTGACATGATGAACCAGGTTTATTCGAACGAGAGCGATCCTTTAAAGGGCCGACAATTACCGATTATGTATTCCTCTAAGGAGTACGGTTTCTTTTCTGTATCAGGCAATCTTGCAACCCAATTCGTCCAGGCGGTGGGGTGGGCGATGGCTTCCGCGATCAAGGGCGATACGAAAATTGCGGCGGGGTGGATCGGGGATGGTTCGACTGCCGAGTCGGATTTCCATTCTTCAATGGTTTTTGCCTCAACTTATCGAGCGCCTGTCGTGTTGAATATCGTCAACAATCAATGGGCGATTTCGACTTTTCAAGGCATCGCTAAAGGGGATTCAGCAACGTTTGCGGCCCGAGGACACGGCTTCGGCATGCCGTCGTTGCGTGTCGATGGCAATGATTACCTCGCTGTTTACGCAGTGGCGAAATGGGCGATTGAACGGGCGAGGAGGAACCTTGGGCCGACGTTGATAGAATACGTCACCTATCGCTCCGGTCCCCATTCTACGTCGGATGATCCGTCTGCTTATCGGCCGAAGGAAGAATCTGACGCCTGGCCTTTGGGTGATCCGATTGAGCGATTGAAAAATCACTTAATTGCCAGAGACGCCTGGTCGGAAGATCGACACGTTCAGACAAAAGCACGCCTCGAATCAGAAATTCTCCAGGCGCAAAAAGAAGCCGAAAAGCATGGAACGCTCCATTCCGGAGGCGCGCCGTCCACGCGAGATATGTTTGAAGGGGTTTATAAGGAAATGCCGGAACATCTTCGACGGCAACGGCAAGAAGCGGGAGTCTGACGATGGCGCGTATGACCATGATTGAGGCGATCCGTGACGCAATGGACGTTGTTATGAGCGTGAACGAAAACGTCGTCGTCTTCGGTGAAGACGTGGGCTATTTCGGCGGCGTGTTCCGATGTACGCAAAGTCTTCAGGAAAAACACGGGAAGCACCGTTGTTTTGATGCGCCGATTAATGAGAGCGGTATTGTTGGTACTGCAATTGGTATGGCGGTTAATGGCTTGAGACCGTGTGTGGAAATCCAGTTTGCAGATTATATGTACCCGGCTTACGACCAAATCTCGCAGGAAGCTTCACGCATTCGGTATCGTTCCAATGGTGAATTCACGGTGCCTATGACCGTTCGCATGCCAACTGGCGGCGGTATATTTGGAGGCCAGACTCACTCACAAAGTCCAGAAGCCCTGTTCACCCATATCTGTGGAATCAAGACCGTCGTACCGTCGAATCCGTATGATGCAAAAGGATTGCTGATTGCGGCCATTGAAGATGATGACCCTGTGATATTCCTCGAACCTAAGCGGCTTTATAATGGCCCGTTTGATGGGCATCATGACCGGCCCATTATTCCATGGTCGAAACACCCGTTAGGCGAAACTCCCGATGGCCATTACACAGTCCCTCTGGGAAAGGCGGTAATCCGGCGCGTTGGTCAAGATGTGACTGTGCTGGCCTATGGTACGATGGTCCATGTGGCTGAGGCGGCCACTGAGGAAACTGGCGTCGACGCAGAAATCATTGATTTACGCACATTGGCGCCGCTCGATTTAGACACAATTGAAGAATCGGTTAGGAAAACCGGCCGATGTGTGGTTGTCCACGAAGCAACGCGTACGTCGGGATATGGGGCGGAACTTTCAGCGATTGTTCAAGAGAATTGTTTTTATGCGCTCGAAGCACCCGTGACCCGCGTCACAGGTTGGGATACCCCATATCCACATGCCCAGGAATGGGCGTACTTCCCGGGGCCGGCGCGTGTCGGCGCAGCGCTCAAACGAGTCATGGAGGCCAGTTGAGGTGGGTGAATATTTAATCAAGCTGCCGGATGTTGGCGAAGGCGTTGCCGAGGCTGAATTGGTCGAATGGCTTGTTGAGCTAGGCAAGAACGTTCGCGAAGACGATGTTCTCGCTTCGGTCATGACGGATAAAGCGACAGTAGAAATTCCGTCCCCGGTTGAAGGAAAAATCGTCTGGCTCGGCGGGGTCATAGGCGAAACGCTTGCGGTCGGTTCACCTCTGATCCGGCTTGAGGTCGACGGCGAAGGGAATATGGGCAGGGAGTCGAAGACGATAGAGCCGGCCGGTCAACCCAAACCCGCACCGGAGCCGAGCGTCATAGCGCAAGCTTCAAATGCAAAAACGGACTCCGAGTCCAAAAACGCTAAGGTGGTTGAGAAGAAGACCCTGGCTGCGGAAAAATCGATATCCAAGGAAAGTCCACCTCCGAGCAAGGAATGGGCTGGGGCGCCGCGACAACTAGGCGAAAAGCCGCTGGCTTCACCTGCTGTTCGCAAACGTGCGCAAGAGGCAGGCGTCGACCTGAGGCGTGTGCGAGGAACAGACGCGGCTGGTCGCATTAGCCACGAAGATCTGGATAACTATTTTGAATTCGGCGATGCGACTCTTAGAGCGGGCGGTCTCGTAGCTGATCACTCTGTCGAAGAAATTGCGATCATCGGACTTCGACGAAAGATCGCCGAGAAGATGGCGCTCGCGAAAAGACGCATTCCTCATATTACTTATGTGGAAGAAGTGGATATCTCTTCGCTTGGTGATTTGCGACGGCGACTGAATGAGGAACAGCGAGAGGGACATCCTAAGCTGACATTTATACCCTTCCTCATGCGCGCCATGGTGAAGGCGATCAAAGATCAGCCGCATTTAAATGCATTATACGATGATGAGGCGGGCGTTGTTCATCGTTATGGTGGCGTTCATATCGGAGTCGCCACACAAACGAAAAGCGGACTCGTGGTTCCCGTTGTGCGGCATGTTGAAGCGCGTTCGATCTGGGATTGTGCAAACGAGGTCAATCGACTGGCGAAAGCCGCGCGCATAGGAGCCGCTAGACGCGAAGAACTTACCGGCTCTACGATTACGATTTCGTCCTTAGGCGCAATTGGCGGGATCGTTACAACGCCTGTGATCAACTATCCTGAAGTTGCGATCATTGGCGTCAACAAAATTCAAGTAAAACCGGTTTGGGACGGTACGCAATTCATGCCGCGCCGGACGATGAATATTTCAGCGAGCTTTGATCATCGCTTGATCGACGGTTGGGATGCCGCGAATTTCGTTCAACGTATCAAGAATCTACTAGAGACACCCGCCGCTATCTTCATTGAGGATTAAGCCATGAAAGACATTGCTTGCAAAGTTCTGGTTATCGGTGCGGGGCCGGGGGGCTATGTTGCTGCGATCCGCGCCGGTCAGCTTGGGCTCGATACAGTGATTGTCGAGTCAGAACGGCTTGGGGGAACATGCTTAAATGTCGGTTGCATTCCGTCGAAAGCATTCATTCATGCAGCAGATGAATTTGAAAAAGTAATGAAGTTCGCTGGAAATGCGGCAATCGGTATCCGTGTTGAAAAGCCAGACATCGATCTCGCTAAAACGCTTGAGTGGAAGGATGCGATCGTCACTCGCTTGAACAATGGCGTTGCCGGACTTTTGAACAAGTCGAAAGTAAAAACCGTGCGCGGCTGGGCAAAGTTTGTGGATGGCAAAACCGTGGAGGTTGAGTCGACAACCGGCACACAAACCATCCGTGCTGATCAAGTTATTATTGCGACAGGATCAATTCCAACTGAGTTGCCGTTTCTACCATTCGGTGGGGCGGTCATATCATCGACCGAAGCGCTTTCACTTAAGAAGATTCCAAAACGTTTCGTAGTCGTTGGCGGCGGTTACATCGGTCTCGAACTTGGCACAGCATTCAGAAAGATGGGCTCACAGGTCACTGTTGTTGAACTTGAGGATCGCATTCTGCCTCAGTATGACGCGGAGTTAACACGCCCGGTGACAAAACGCCTTGAAGCGCTCGGTATTGAATTAAAACTCGGGTGCAAAGCTAAAGGCCTGAGCGACAGCGGGCATGAGCTGATTGTTGAAACGTCTGACGGTAAAACCGAAAACCTGAAGGCCGACAAAATTCTTGTTACTGTTGGCCGTCGTCCAGCCACCCAACGATGGGGTCGTGATGAACTTGTTCTAGATATGAATGGGCCCTTCATTAAAGTCGATGATCGCTGTTGTACTTCGATGCGAGGCGTTTTTGCCATTGGCGATGTGACGGGCGAGCCGATGCTTGCTCATCGCGCCATGGCGCAAGGGGAAATGGTTGCCGAAATTATCGCTGGTGAAAAACGGCATTGGGACAAAACCGCGATGCCGGCAATTTGTTTCACTGATCCTGAAATTGTGGTTGTAGGGCTTTCGCCCGAAGAAGCCCGCGCAGAAGGTCACGATGTAAAGGTCGGTATTTTCCCTTTTGCTGCGAATGGTAGAGCGATGACGATAGAAGCCGAGGAAGGTTTCGTTCGGCTTGTGGCGCGTTCTGATAATCATTTGATTCTTGGCGCGCAGGCAGTCGGACGCGGGGTTGCTGATCTTTCGGCGAGTTTAAGTCTCGCCCTCGAAATGGGTGCGAGACTTGAGGATGTAGCCGCGACGATTCATGCACACCCCACTCAGAGTGAAGCCATTCCTGAAGCGGCGCTCAAGGCGCTTGGTCACGCATTGCATATTTAACTGAGACCCAGGATGTCGTGCATCCTAATGGTGTTGTGCGTCGCGGCTTGAGGCACAAGAAGCAAATATAGTGCGGTGAGTGTTACTGCGACGCCTCTGTGAGTTCGAACATCAGCAGCAGGTTCTTTTGTCTTGCGCTGAAATTATCATCCGAGATCAAATAGATAAAAGTACGACCAAGAATGTCGCGCCGGACAGCAAGCCCTTCAAAATTATCGGCGCCTTGGAGGGTGCCGAGCTTGAAGATTTCTTCTCCCGTGACAGTCCGCCCTTGCGCGATGTTGTCTGTGCTGGTTGTGGTGATTCTGATACGTACGCCTTTAAAGGGTGAATAGGTGCGTTCCAAAAAATAGATCATATTATCAGGCCCCGCGTGAGCGTCAGCGACTTGGAAATCTTTTGCGGGCTGATAATAGAAGTTCGATAGACCATCTGACTCAACGATCCATCCGGTGACGGATGGGTCGTCTTCATCAATGCGGTCTTCTGCTATTGTGATGAGGCGACCATCACTGAGATGCGCAACCGATTCCAATGATGAATTGCTGTGTAGTGCTTCGATGCCCGAAAGGTCCAGCGGGCGGTCTTCAAGATGCAGCAGGCCGTCAGCATGGATTTTGTAGGCGTCGATGCGGGGTTCACGTTCGAAGGATACGAGCATCGTATCTGCGGACAGCACTAATCCTTCAGCGTCAGCAAGTGCGCCGGAAAGTATGCCGCCGTCTTTGTCCGTAAGCGCTGCCATCCGCCCATTTAAAAGTCCGGTCAATTGTCCGTCACTGGAATAAAGAATAGATCCTGCCAACCATTGACCACGGTCGGAAATGGCGAGCAGCCCGCGTCCGTCTGGGCTGACCGAAAGGCCGGAAAAACCACCGAAACCGGGGTCATTCGATGTCAGCTTTACGCCGCCACGATAAACGAGGCGCCCAATCGCGATGGATTGATCATCTTGCACATCTCCACTCAATGTGTGTGCTTGCGCTTTTATATCGACAAGTCGCCAATCTGCAGTTTCGGGAATTGGTGGTAGTTTATCAGCTGCGCTCGCCCAGCCCTGCGTGAGCCAGGCAATCGCGAATAATAATGTAAGCTTTTTCATGCCGCCGTTCCTATTGGCCGCCGCCGAGACGGTGGTTCCGTTTTTTCATCGAAAAGTTCTGCAAGTTTGTCGATCATGGCGCCGCCGAGTTGATCCACATCGACGATTGTCAATGCTCGACGGTAATAACGCGTTACATCGTGGCCGATTCCGATTGCGAGAAGTTCGACGGGGGAGCGGGTTTCAATCTGATGGATGACTTCACGTAAGTGGCGCTCAAGATAGGCGCCGCCATTGGTCGATGATGTTGTGTCATCGACTGGGGCGCCATCCGAGATCACCATCATAATGCGACGGGCTTCCGGTCGGCCGAGTAAGCGCTGATGGGCCCATAACAGAGCCTCGCCATCAATGTTTTCTTTCAGCAGGCCTTCTTTCATCATTAATCCGAGAGATGTGCGTACACGTCGCCATGGCGCATCTGCAGATTTATAAATGATATGACGAAGATCATTGAGCCGCCCAGGTTTGGTTAGACGCCCCTCCTCAACCCACTTTTCACGGGACTGCCCGCCTTTCCATGCGCGGGTTGTGAAGCCGAGAATTTCGACTTTGACGCCGCAGCGCTCCATGGTGCGTGCTAAAATATCGGCGCAGATAGCCGCGATGGTGATCGGTCGTCCACGCATTGAGCCAGAATTGTCGATCAAAAGTGTCACCACCGTATCGCGAAAATCCTGTTCCTTTTCCTGCTTGAAGGAAAGGGGCTGCATGGGATCGACGACCACGCGAGCCAGCCGTGCTGCATCAACAACCCCCTCATCGAGATCGAATGCCCAACTGCGGTTTTGTTGGGCCAGTAATTTTCGTTGTAGTTTGTTGGCGAGACGCGAGACAACGGCATGTAGATTTTCGAGTTGTCGGTCCAACGTTTTCCGCAGACGCTGCAATTCTTCAGAATCGCAAAGATCAGCGGCGTTCGCTATCTCGTCGAATTCACTTGTGAAAACCGTGTATGTCTCGCCACTGTCGCCATCAAAGTGTGCGCGCAAAGACGGAATTTTAGCGTTTTCAACGGCGCCGTCCGCGTCATCGGAGGCCGCGTCCAGGTCCTCATCCGAGAGTTCAGCATCTCCGTCGGGAACATCGCCGGCTTCCGGCGGTCCGTCGTCAGGCATTTCCGACGACGCTCCGTCATCGCCGTCTTCATCTGTTGTTTTTTCCTGGTCGCTGTCTTCGTTTTTGCCTTCCGCATCATCGCTGCTGCCTTCTTCGCCGGTCTCATCATCGAGTTCGAGATCACGAATAACGGTGCGCGCAAGCTTGGCGAAGGTTGTTTGATCTGACAAATCTGCGGATGCAGCGAGTGCGTCGAGTGAAGCGCCGGCCCGTTGTTCGATGACCGGAGCCCATTTCTTGAGAATCGATTGGGCGGCTTCCGGCGCCGGTCGACCAGTCAGACGTTTTCGCAAGAGAAGGGCGGCAATATCGGCGAGGGGGGCAGCCTCATCGGTGTTTTCCTGACCATAGCCCTTATCTGCGAAGGTTTTTTCCAAAGCAGCGGCCAGATTGTCTGCAACGCCTTTCAGGGCTTGCGCTCCTATGGCTTCGATCCGCGCGTCTTCGAGAGCGCTAAATACGGCTCCCGCATCCGCACTTTTTGGCGCCAGGCGTGAATGGGCTTCTTCGTCATGATGGGCGAGACGAAGTGCAGCAGCGTCGGCTTCTCCTCGGGCGATTGCAGCGGCTTTGGTGTCCAGAATTCTGCCAGGCAGAGGAATGCGCGCCTTTTTGCCCGTTACCTGTGCGTGATCGCCACCAAAGGCGACATCTACCTCCGGTAGGGCGGAAAGCGCACGCGTCGTGTGGAGCAACGCACGTTTGAAATTCTCACGGATCAGTTCTTTCGGGGTCATAGGTCGGCGACCATAATCCGGCCAGCCTACTTTCCCAAGTGTTGTTGGCGCCCGGGATTATAGTTTTGTGGGGCTTTTCAGATTTTGTTCCGTAGGGCAGGATCAATTTCCGCGAGCCTGGTGCGTCTGCTTGATGGAATGGTGTTCGCGCCAATAGCGCTTCCAGCTTCGCGGCCAGAAGTGGTTGGGCCATAATCTATATTTTCGCCTCAATAAATTTTTGCTCTGTTTTCTCAGGCGACGGCTGGGTTGACCCGTAAGGGTGCGATCAACCTTAAGAAACTCTAATTCGTCGGAACCATCCGACGCAGGCGTTTCCTCAAAGATTTCCGGTTCGATAGAAAGAGAGAGTTTCGATTCTTGGACTGGCTTTACATTTGGCGTTGGCGGCGCTGGCTCTTTCGGATCGTCGTCCAAGAAAATTTCAATGATGTCATCTGCTGGGACTGGCGGTGGGGGACCAAGCCGTTGTGTATCGAGACCGCCTACGCGCATCACAGGTCGGAAATGCGCCGCCACGTGACCGATTGAAATAGAAGCGCCTTCGAATTCACCGGCGTCCATGGGCTTCCCCGCCTGATCGGCAGTTGCTCGCACTTCTATATTTTTGGGATCAGCAACGTTTTCGTCAATGGGAGTAGAAACGATATCTTCTGAGGGAAGCGTCTGATTCTGTGTTGCAGGTTCTTCACCATCTTTCATGGCAGATTTAATCGTTATTGGATCGTCTTCCTCCCACACGATATCTTCATCATCGGTGGACACAGCATTTGACTCCTGATCGGTTTCATCACGGATCATCCGCGTCTCGTTGGGGATGCTCTCGAAACGCGTGACTTGATTGGGGTCGTCGAGGGCGCCAGACGCTACTCTTTTGCCGGCCTTCACCTTAAGAGATCTCTCGACGTTCGGCTCAGTGGCGGCTGGCTTATTAATTTTTGGTTTTGGCGACGTAACAGCCTCCTCACTGGAGAACTCTTCCGATAGACGCTCTTGGAGTTTACGCGCGGCGTAAGCTTTTGTGTTGGTCTCTGGTGTAATATCCGTATCGCTGGCCTCAGTAAGTTCGAGCGAGCGAGCGGGCTTTTCGATATGGTCAGGCTCTTGGGGGCGCTTGGTTTTTGCGGCGGCCTTCTTTTTTGCCCGTGCAATCGCGGCTGCTTTGCGCTTTAGTTTTTCGTTGGCTTCGGGATCGAGACTCTTGGCCGTCACATCCTCTCTAGCTGTATCATTTTCTGTTCTCGCGCGCGTACTCGGCTTCGCCCTGCGTTTTCGTGTTGATTGATTGGTCTTTGCTTTTTCCGTTGCTTCTTCAGTTGCAGACGGTGCTTGCACGCTCGAGGGTCGAGCCTTTGTTTCTGTCGCAAGTTTTGGCGTCGGCGCGCTTGTGCGAAAAAGCGCAGTAAGATCATCCGTAGAAAGAGGTTCAAGCGCCAATAGTTCGCGAACTTCATTGACGCGAGATGGTAGAAATTCTGAGAGCGCTCCGACTTTGCCGAGGTGATTGCCCTGCGCCGCAGTAAAGCCAAGCCCACGTAACGCCGCGAGTGACGCTTGATCTTCGACGCCAACGGCTGTGATCGCAGCATTCGCTTGACTGGCAATATCAAGGAGTTCGGATATCGCACTCAACCCAGGTCCCCGTACGGTGCGGGCGAACCTTAGAATTGCCGCGCCGCCGGTTTTGATCTCGTCAAAGGGAAAGGGTTCAATCGCGCGTAAAAGATCATTCGCACGTCCGCGGACCTCAATTGCCAGGCGGGCGCCTGTTGAGGCAAGTCGTTTAAAACTCTCAGCCGATTCCTCAATCGGGGTGTGGACGGGGGGCATCGGGCATTCAAGCGTGATGAGATCGGCCGGGAAATCGTGCTCACGCAGCAATACGGTCATATGTGTTAGGAAGGCTTCGTCGCTGAGATCGCTCAAGGCTAGATTGATCGATATTCCGGGAGAATAAGGTCCGCGCCAGCTGATGTAGCGATCCAAGGCCCGGCCCAGCACATAGCGTGTCAGTTCGCTCATCCGACCCTGAGACTCAAAAAATGATATAAATGCACCGGGCGGTAACATGCCCAATGTTGAGTGGCGCCAGCGGACAAAGGCCTCCATGCGCGCAAGCGCACCATTCCCGAGGTCAAAGATCGGTTGAAAAAGAACCTCGAAGTCTTTGTTTTTTAGGGCATTATCTATGTCGACGTTTGAAAGTCGAACAGCTTGCGCGCCCATTCTTAGCCCTCCGCGGTCCAGCCGATTGATCCACATTCTAGCGATACCCCTATTTTTCTCCCTTCGGGGTTAATTCTCACTGAACAGGAAGCGGCGCACGCTGTTTGATTCAATTGGTCTCAGAATGGTGCGATTCATGGCTTCGCGCAAACCGTCTCACTACATGTCGGGTGAGGATGTCTAGAAGTCGAACTGTTCGCGCAAAGTTCGCTCTTCTAACGAGTGGCCACGATCGAAAAGGAGAGTCATTGAAATTGACCGGTCTTCGGCTGCATCAACTGCGATGACGTTTCGAACTTCCTGGTTATCCGCAACTGCAGAAACAGATCGCCTCTCGGGATCGATCGCTTCGAATCGGACTTGGGCGCTGAGCGGAAGAAGTGCGCCACGCCACCGTCTCGGGCGAAAAGCGCTAATCGGCGTCAGCGCCAGGAGCTGAGCGTCAATTAGTAAGATGGGCCCATGAGCGGAGAGATTGTACGCTGTTGAGCCCGCGGGCGTTGATAACAATACCCCGTCACAAGCGAGCGAGGCCATTCGTACTTTACCGTTTACGATGATTCTGACGTGAGCACTCTGCCGAGTTTGGCGGAAGAGGGAAATCTCGTTAATCGCCATAGCGGAGTGCCGTTCTCCATCTACAGTTTCCGCCATCATGGCGAGCGGATGGATGATCGCGGGTTCCGCTTCCGCGATCCGATCGGGTAACCCATCGAGATCGTAAGTATTCATTAAAAATCCAACTGCGCCGAAGTTGACCCCGTAGATGGGTTTCCCTTCGGTCATGTGTTTATGCAGGGTTTCGAGCATCAACCCATCGCCGCCCACCGGAACGATAATGTCCGCGTCCTCCGCGCTGACGTGACCGTAGCGCGCCCGTAATAATTGACACGCATCAGCGGCTTCAGGTTTGGGGCTCGCCAGAAATGAGAGCTTTTGCCGAGTCATTCGTCACCATATTTCACTGCTTCGCGCCTCTCGCGAATGTATATGATAGTAGTCGTTGGGAAATTCACAAACGCCTTGTTGCTCTCTTCTACCTTCTGACGGCGGGATGCGCGCCGGCAGCTTTCCGGCGTCAGGTAGGCCTGAGATGTGTAATTTACAGGTGCGTATCAGCCTTGTGATGGAATAAGGTAGAGATTGTTCGAAGCGGAGAAGAACGATGAACGCGCAAATGGAAAAAATTAAAGCTGACGACGGCGTGCAGCAGGCGCCAGGGTTTTCGGTCCCTGACCCACTGAGCCTGATAAGCCTGAAAGGGAAGGTGAGCGATGAGGAATGGAGTCTTCGCTGTTCGCTCGCGGCTGTTTATCGTCTAGCTGCGATCTATGGGTGGGACGACATGATTTTCACCCATATTTCGGTTCGATGTCCGGATGAGGGTGGAAAGCCGCGTTTTTTGATAAATCCGTATGGCGTGTTTTTCGACGAAATGACGGCGTCCGCCCTTTTGAAGATTGACGTTGACGGCAATGTCGTTGTGGATAGCCCATATTTTAGCAATCCGGCGGGATTTACGATCCACAGTGCGCTCCATATTGCGCGTGAGGACGCGCATTGCGCCCTTCATCTGCACACCCCTTATGGTGTGGCTGTGTCGGCCCAGGAGGGTGGTTTACGGCGCTACACTCAGTTCGCCATGATTGTTCATGATGATGTCGCTTATCATGACTATGAAGGGATTGCGACGAACCTTGATGAGCGCGATCGGCTTGTTCGCGATATGGGTCTCCACAACTTTCTGATCTTGAGAAATCACGGCACGCTGACCGTCGGCGCCAATTGCGCAACGGCGTTTTTGCGAATGTACTTTCTTGAACAAGCTTGCAAAACACAGATTCTCGCGCAATCAGACACCAAACCACCCCATGAAGAACCCCCTCAGCGCGCCGCAAAAGTTTTGCAGCAAGGGGCGCCTGCTTTCGTGCCGGGCATTGGTGACAATCTCGCATGGCCAGGGCTTTTAAGAAAACTGGGCCGGGAAAATCCTGGCTATGACCAATAGACCGTGTCTTCGCGACTGAAGGCTTATCTCGGGTTTTCGTCTTCGGCGGTCTGTTTGTCTGTCAGGCTTTTCAAATAAGCGATGATGGCGCGGCGTTTCTCCAGGTCCTTGACGCCTGCAAACGCCATAATATTGCCGGGGATGAGGTTCTGCGGCTTCTCAATATAGGCGTCCAGGTTTTCATCATTCCAGATGATGTCTGTAGAGCGAAATGCATTTGAATAGGAATAATTGGGAAGCCTTGCGGCTGGCGCGCCATAAACGCCATACAGATTAGGGCCTTGCCTGGGTGGGGCGTCCGGCGCGACGCCATGGCAAATCGCGCAGACCGTAAAAGCGCGCTTGCCGAGTTGGGCGAGGTCAACGGGTCCCGGATCGGAAACCGCGAGGAGATTTGTTTTATTGATTTTGTCAGCTTCAACAGCGGATTCTGGTTTCTTATTTTCTGGAGCGGCGGCTTCTTCTCCGCCACAACTTGAGAGCAGGGAAGCGAATGCTGGAACGATAATTTTTATGAAATTGGTTTTCATTCGGGTCGATTATCCTTATTAGCCCCCTCTAGTCATAGCGGTCACAATCCTATATCGGAAGGCCGTCGCCGCATTCCAATCGAACTGACACTGAGGTTCATAACAGACTCAGGAAAGACGAGTCGGTCGAGCAGGGCTGGAAACTCATCAACATGACCGGTTTTGTTCTTGGCTCAAATTCAACATCGTAAGGCCGGTCACACGTGCTTTAGCTCTAGCGGTTCGATCTGACTCGCGTCTGTATCGTCGATTGTGGCGACATCATAATTGGTTTGCAGGTTCATCCAAAATTGTGGCGTTGTCCCGAACGCATTAGCGAGGCGCATCGCCGTGTCGACGGTCATCCGGGTTGCTTCGTTCACCAGGCGTTCAATACGCGTGCGCGGAACACCGAGGTGGCGAGCCAGGCGCCCTGGTGATATGTTAGTCGGTATTAAATACTCATCCCGCAAAATGCGGCCGGGATGCACCGCAATCTTTAGAACTGTCATCGGTGGGGCTTCCTGTTAGCTGTGGTAATCAACAATCTCCACGTTTGCCGCGCCCGCCGCCGTCCAGATAAAGCAAACGCGATATTGCTGGTTGATGCGAATAGAATGCTGACCTCTCCGGGCGCCCTTCAGCACTTCAAGTCTGTTTCCCGGCGGGGATCTTAAATCATTCAATTCAACCGCCGCATTGATCATAGCCAGTTTGTTTTCCGCGATGGCGATAAGCTCTTGGGGAAAGCCTCTAACGCGCCGTCCTTCGGCGATGCCTCGAGCGATCTTTCCTTTGAGAGACCTGATCATGAATCGTATGTATCACACCATGATACCTATATCAATAGTCCGTATCAAATGATGATACGATCATTTGTAGGAAATTATTGAAACAATATAGCAGGTTTTCCGCTAAGTAGCGGAGTTTGGGGCGCGCCCCCGCCGTGAACAGGTTGGGAACACACTGTGGGGTTTCTGTGGGGACTTGCTGCACTCAAATCCCCCCAGTGGTCCCCATTTGCCCCATTTTCGGGGTTGCGCGCCCGGCCTGAAACGTCCTAGAACCCGCATAATTGTTGACGTGCCGCAATAGCTCAGCTGGTAGAGCACCTGATTTGTAATCAGGGGGTCGGGAGTTCGAGTCTCTCTTGCGGCACCATTACCACGTGGGTCCGACCCGGAGACATGGGTAACAGATTGTCCCTAAGACATAGGTGACAATCTCGCGCCGAACGGATTGTCGATAGGTTGCAAGGTTTTCTGCTCCAGGTCGATATAGCCAAGATCATAATGCATGAAGCTTGTCAGCCAAATGCCGTCCTCGACCTCTTTGATTCCAAGGCGCTGACCGGCGAGGACTGTTGAGATATTGATTTTCTTGCGGTGCATGCAGATGCGCCCGCAAGACGTGACCAAAAGTGTTACCCATGTGTCCGGTACAAAACGTTACCTATGTCTCGGGTCGCTCAGTGTAAATCAACAACTTATTTGAAATTCCAACTTGCTCGGCCAAGCGTGATCCTATGCGCCGCCGCTGGACCACCTTGTGGTCGGGGTTCACACTCCGTGCAAAGCGCACATTAAGGCATGCCGCCGCCTTGGCTTCTTTCGAGCAGGCGATGACGACGGTGCTATCGCCGGCGTTCTCGAACGGCGCCACGCTAACCGGCCGCCCGCGCAAAGCGGCCATTGCCTGCTGCATGACAGATGCAAAGAAACCATCAAAATCGAGATAAAGCCGTTCTATTGTCGCCGGTTTACGCATGACTGATTCCGTTCGGCCCGAACCTGTTCCGACCGCCGGAGTTATAAGAACAAAATGAGAACAAAAGAGTCGGGCCACTTGCGTCGAGGGCGATGAAGATTGTTCCCGGCGAGAACGAGGTTGACGGTTGCGACCGCAAAGCCCCACCGCATCAAACGATGGACGGCAAGGGTGATGCGCGCCCGACGCGCTATAATGGCTGAAGTCCGCCGTCATTGCCTAAGACACCGAAATTCGGCAGAGCTATGCGCTGTGGGGCAATGAAACGAGAGCCAATGCGATGGAAAACGCCAGGCGGACGCCTGAATGCTGGA
>JAJFFW010000117.1 GCA_021776435.1 Parvularculaceae bacterium
CTGGTTATTGGAACCGATTCGGCAGCCGTCGTTTCAGATCGCGGTATTTGGTGCCGGGCACGTCGGCGCCGCCACCGTCGACTTGCTGGCAAAACTGGATTGCGAGGTTCGCTGGATTGATGGTCGGCGTAATGTGTTTCCCGAGCGACTGCCTGCGAATGTCACACCGATTGAATCGCCCGAACCCGCTCGCGAAGCGACCGCAAGGTCACCCAGCAGTTTCTTTCTCGTCATGACTCTCAGTCATCCACTCGATCTGGACATTTGTGTGCAGGTATTGCGACGCGACGATGCGGCGTATTGTGGTGTTATCGGTTCAGTTTCCAAGCGGCGGCGATTCGAACGCCTGTTGAAAAAGCAGGGCGTACCGGAGGCAGCCGTGCAGCGGCTCGTTTGCCCGATCGGCGTCTCGGGAATCAGTAGCAAGAAGCCAACCGAAATCGCTATTGGCGTTGTCGCCGAGTTGCTGCGGGCGCGAGAAGAATCCGCAGTCAGTTATGCCAGTCAACCGTTTCTGAAGGTCAGCCAATAATGGAAGCCTACATCGTCGAGTGGCTGAGCCTGTTCGCGCGCTGGATACACTTTATTACCGGCATCGCCTGGATTGGATCGTCGTTCTATTTCATCTGGCTGGATAATCACCTGGAGGCGCCCAAGGTGCAGGCAGACGATGACAAAGGTGTTGGCGGCGAACTCTGGTCCGTGCACGGCGGCGGTTTCTATCACGCGCAGAAGTACCGCGTCGCGCCCCGAAAACTTCCCGAGACCCTGCACTGGTTCAAATGGGAGGCTTACACGACGTGGCTCAGCGGCTTCGCGCTCATGATAATCGTGTATTATATTGGCGCCGATCTTTATCTAATCGACCGCGCCAAGATTGATCTGACACAATGGCAGGCAATTGCCATCGGACTGGGATCACTTGCAGGCGGCTGGCTGGTTTATGACTTTCTCTGCAAGTCACCGATCAGTAAAAATCAATCAGCGTTTGGAGTGATTTGGTTCGTCCTGTTGACTGTGAGCGCTTACCTGTTGACGCTTGTCTTTAGCGATAGGGGCGCTTTTCTTCATGTCGGCGCGCTCATTGGGACGGTGATGGCGGCGAATGTTTTCTTTGTCATCATTCCAAATCAGAGGAAAACCGTTGCAGCCATGATTGCTGGCGAGAAGCCAGATCCAACGCTTGGCGCCAAAGGCAAGCAACGTTCAGTTCATAATAACTATATGACTTTGCCGGTGTTGTTGATCATGATCAGCGGTCATTATCCAATGCTGGTTGGACATCGTTTAAACTGGCTTTTGCTCGCCGCCATCAGCGTTGCCGCATTGTTGACCCGTCATTATTTTAATTTACGAAACCAGGGGACGGAGCATAAGGCGTTACTGGCTGGCGCAGCGGCTGTGTTTGTGGCGACCATGGGGGCGGCGTCCATAAAACCCACACAAGCGCGCACTGACGATGAGGCGGTCAGCGAAATAAGCTTCTCTGATGTTCGCGATATTATCGATCGTCATTGTATTGCCTGCCATTCAGTGACCCCCTCGCATGATTTTTTTGATGCACCGCCAAAGGGCTTAACTTTTGACAGCGAGGCTGAGATAAAGCGCGCCGCTGGCGTAGTGTACGACCAGACTGTTGCGACAAATATCATGCCGCTCGGAAATGAGACCGCAATGACCATCGAAGAACGCACACGGCTTGGAGCATGGATTAAACAGGAAGGTTTGCGATGACCGAGATCCGCGATGACGCCAATGTTCTCGTTCCAAAGCCGCTGACGGTGGAAAAATTTGCACCGTTCGGTGATGTCATTGACGCTGAGGCCGCGACGCGTCGGTTGCCAATAAACCAGGGCTTTACGACGCGATTCGATGATCTGGCGGTCGTTGATGTGGAAGATGAAAACGGGCGTGTTTGTGTCAGCATTTTTCGCTCCACGCCAATGGCGGCGCCGATCACCATCCGCCTTATGGAGCGCCACCCACTGGGCAGTCAGGCGTTCATACCTCTTGAAAGGCGGCCTTACTTGATCATCGTTGCGCCGCCGGGCCCGTTTGATGGCGCCAAGGTTCGCGCGTTCCTTGCGCAAGGCAGTCAGGGCGTCAATTACGCGAAAGGCGTTTGGCATCATTTTTTGCTGGCGCTGGAAGCCGAGAGTGATTTTCTGGTGATTGATCGCGCCGGCTCGGGCAATAACCTTGATGAGGTTACGTTTTCGGATGATGCATGTTTCAAAGTAGAGGTTTAGATCGGCCGGTGAACTGATGGAGTTTTGATGACTGTCGCCGCTTATAGATCGCAGATATTACATGTCCGTGCAGACCCGCGTGTGGTCGGCGCCGATGAGGCCGTGCAGTATTTTGAAGATGGACTGCTCGTCGTTGAGGACGGGCATATTGCTCAATTAGGTTCGTTTAGCAAATTGGAGAAGACGCTTTCGAAAGATGTCAGTATAACGACATTTGAAAATACGCTAATCACGCCGGGCTTTATTGATACGCACATTCATTTCCCCCAGACCGATATTATCGCTGCTTATGGGGAGCAGTTAATGGACTGGCTTCATTCTTATACGTTTCCCGCAGAGGCGGCTTTTGCTGATCCGGCTCACGCGAAAAGTTCCGCCAGGTTTTTCGTTGACGAGTTGTTGCGCAATGGAACGACGAGTGCAATGGTTTTTGCAACGGTCCACGCGACTTCCGTGGATGCATTATTCGACGTGGCGCTTGCAAAAAACATGCGCCTTATTTCTGGTAAAGTGTTGATGGACCGCAATGCGCCAAAAGAGCTGTGCGACGGGGCGGATCACGGCTATGAAGACAGCATAGCTCTCATCAAACGGTGGCGGGGAAAGGGACGTCTCAATTACGCCGTTACGCCGCGCTTTGCACCTTCGAGCTCACGCGAACAATTGGAGATGGCCAGCGCATTGATGCTTAGCGATCCTGAATTGCGTCTTCAAACGCATCTATCCGAGAACATAGCGGAAATAAAATTTACTGGCGAATTATTTCCGGAAGCGAGAGATTATTTAGACGTATACGGTCGATATGGTCTCTTAACCGATCGCTCAGTGTTCGCGCACGGCCTGCATTTGACAGATGATGCGTTTGAAAGAATTGCACAGGCTGGCGCCTCCATAGCGTTTTGTCCAACGTCTAACCTGTTTTTGGGAAGCGGGCTTTTTGACATCGGTCGTGCGGAAAAGGCAGGCGCTCATGTGGCGCTTGGCACCGATATTGGCGCCGGCACGACTTTCTCCATGCTGCAGACTTTGAGGGTGGCTTATAAGGTCGGACAGCTCGGAGGGTATAGTCTCGACCCGTTTACGTCATTCTATCTGGCGACATTAGGCGGTGCGCAATCGCTTGGGCTTGCCGACAAAGTCGGGCATCTGACACCTGGCGTTGAGGCGGATTTTATTGTCATTGACCTTGCTGCAACGCCATTGATCGCGAGGCGAATGAACGCCACCAAGACACTCCTGGAAAAGCTGTTTGTTCTCACTGTGCTTGGCGATGATCGTGTTATTGCGCGCACTTATTTGGCTGGCGCACTCGCTCATGAACGCGATTCAGGGCGTAACGTAAATCTTGGTTGATGGACCCGAAGGATAGGAAAGATTATTTCTCGACGAACTATTCCTTCACACGCCTTTCTTTGTAGGTGTTCGAGTGAACGTCATGCCGTTGACCGGTTGTCTATAATAGGCGATCCGTTCATCAGAATGGGGAGATTATTTTCAGGATCATCAAGCATTTGTTTGCTCCCGTCCTTTTTTACCTGATAAGCGCCACTGGCGATGAATTGAACGATGTAGGCTTTGCGCGTGTCCTTGGTGAGATTCGGTCCCGTCATATGGGGCGTTAGGGATGAAAACACCACCACATCGCCAACATCGACTGCGGCGCAAACGGCGGTTGCCTCGACCATGTCTTTGTTGATGCCTCGGATATGCAGCCCGTTCTCTGTATGCTCATGGGCATATGTTCCCTCACGATGCATATTAGGCATGACCCAGGGGCAACCATTGTCTTTTGTGGTTTTGAGGAGTGGTAGCCAGCAAGTGAGATAATCCTGGGGCAGCGTGAAAGTGTATCCATTATCTTGATGCCATGCGAACTCGGATGTCTGTCCAGGCTTTTTATAAACGCCCTGGTCCCAATAGAGACGCACGTCATCGCCGATCAGATCGTGAACGAGCCCTTGAAATACCGGCCCGGTAATCAGGGAACGTAATATTTTCGATTGAGACGCCAGACCGCAGGCAAACGAAAGCTTTTGTACATCGAAGACCAGATCGGACTGATCGTCCATGGTCAAGACGGTGTCAGTTTCTTGCGCTTCAAAAGCATCAATGACGGCTCGAACGTCTGCGATTTTTTGGGCGTCGAAGAGATTTCGCAAAATAACAAAGCCATGACGGTTGTATTGGGAGATCTGATCCGATGTCAGAAGCCTCGGCTGTTCCGGCCAGTAGTTTCGCCAGACGAAGCCGTGGTTGAGTGGGTGAGGCTTTAGAGACATGGCCGTTTCCAAAATTAAATTTTCTATAGCCATCGAGGGGCGCACCCTCCATTATCACAAATTCTGCGCTGTAGAAATTGTTCAACTTGTCTCGCCAAATCGTATTGCGGTTGGTGTTAAGCTTAGGATTACAACGATGCCTGAAGTGGGAAATTCGTCCCAGCCGTTATTGCCTTTGGCGGAATTGCATTGCCATTTAGAGGCGACTGTAGAACCCGCTGACGCTCTTCGGCTTGCCAAGCGTCATGGCGTTGATATTTCGCCGGTTCTCAATGGGGCCGGAGGATATCAATGGAATTCGTTTCATGAATTTCTCACCGTTTATGATGCTGTCAGCGAGGTGATCCGCACGGCGGAGGATTACTTTGAAATCACCTATTCCTATTTCACGCGCATGGCGGCAAAGGGAATGATTTACGGAGAGGTGTTCGTTTCTCCGGCCCATGCGGGGCGATTTGGTGTGCCTTATCCGGCGCTTGTTGATGCCGTTGCTTCAGCGATGGAGGCGGCGGAAAATGACGCTGGCGTTGTCGGGCGGATCATCGTGACAGGCGTTCGCCATTACGGCGCTGAGCATGTTGTCGAAGTTGCGCAATCTCTATCAGATCATCCGCATCCATATGTTACAGGCTTTGGTTTGGCAGGCGATGAAGCTTCTGGCCAAAACGTTGATTTTGCGAAGGCCTTCGCTATTGCGCGTGATGCGGGTATGGGCCTTACGACCCATGCAGGAGAAATTCTCGGTCCAGAGAGTATCCGTAGTGCGCTTGAACATCTCGGCGTTTCACGTCTGGGACATGGAGTGCGAGCCATAGAAGATGAAGGGTTGTTGATGGAGCTTGCTGTGCGCGGCGTCGTTCTGGAAGTCTGCCCCACGTCGAATATCGCTATTGGTCTTTACGATTCGATCGCAGATCATCCTGTCGGCGTGCTAGTCGAAAAGGGTCAAACGGTCACTTTGAGTTCTGACGATCCGGCATTTTTCGGGGTCGATCTTGCTGATGAATACCGGTTTGTCGCCGAGGCGCACGGATATGATGATGCAGCGCTTTGCGGCTTTACGAAAAATGCCATTGAGGCCGCCTTTTGCGATTCGCAAACCCGGGAGCGGCTTCGCTCCAAGGTAGAAAAAACTTAGCACCGGATGGGGCAATCTGTTGTTTCGTCGCAACACCCTGTCTAAACCCGCGCGCCCCTCTGGCGCAAAGCGTGAGAGTGCGGTTATGTCGATTGACTCAATAATCCGAGCGTTCATAAAAAAATTTATCATCTAATAAAAAGACTGCCGGGCGAAACACGCTATGCGGTCTCTAACATCGGAAGCGCCACGCCTGATAACTCATTGGAGGGAAAAACCATGCAAGGGTTCGGTTCAATTTTGGATAAAAAGCAATTGCTTAAGGGGGCAAGCGCTGTCGTTCTCGCCGCTTTTATCGCGACGCCGGGTGTCGCATTTGCTCAAGATAGCGGCCTCGACACAATCGTCGTTACGGCTCAGAAGCGCGAAGAGAACCAGCAAGAAGTCCCGATTTCTATCGAAACAGTCTCAGCGGAACGTCTTTCGAATATTCTGGCTGCGGGTGAGGACATTCTGGCCTTGGCCGCTCGCGTTCCCAGCCTGTATGCGGAATCTTCAAATGGCCGTTTGGCGCCGCGTTTTTATATGCGCGGCCTTGGTAATGTCGATTTCGACGTTGCCGCCTCACAGCCAGTCTCGATCATCATCGATGACATTGTCATGGAAAACGTGCTTTTGAAAAGTACGCCTTTGTTTGACGTCGCACAGGTCGAAGTCGCACGTGGCCCGCAAGGCACATTGTTTGGTCGCAACACGCCGGCTGGTGTCGTTAAGTTCGATACGCGCAAGCCAACAGATGAATTCGACGCTTTCGGTCAGTTCGCCTATGGCAGTCACGATACGATTACTGCGCAGGCTGGCGTCGGTGGGCCGATCATTAAAGATATCCTGTCGGTCCGATTCTCTGGCCTTTACCAATATCGCGACGATTACGTCGATAACGCTTTTACAGGCGTTAATGATGCGCTCGGCGGGTATGAGGAATTTGCCGGTCGTGTACAGCTTCTCTTCACACCGACTGACCAGCTTAGCATTCTGCTGAATGTCCATGGCCGCGATAATGAAGGCACTTCAGCGCTTTTCCGCGCCAACATTCTAGAGCAGGGTACGGGAAAACTTGTTAAGGCGAATTTCGATCGCGATACGGTCTTCTTTGATGGTGGGCAGAACAATCCACAAGAAGCTGAAGGTTTGGGCGGTTCTGCGAAAGTTGATTGGGATTTTGGCGCCGTGACGCTAACCTCAATTACCTCAATTGAAGACGCAGAAAGCTCCAGTCGTGGTGACATTGACGGTGGCTTTAGCGACGTCACAACTTTCTTCCTTCCCACGAATCCGCCTTCTCCGCCGTTTACGCCTGGCACCAGTCGGTTCCCGTCTGAAACGCAAGACTCAGTCGATGATCTCGATCAGTTCACTCAAGAAGTCCGTCTCGCCTCCAATGGCGACAATGTTCTCGATTGGCAGGTTGGTTTCTATTATTTCGACTCCGACGTCAGGGTTTCGACAATCGGTGTTGGCTTCCCGCCGCTGACGACGCTGCGCCACGAAAATGATAGCTGGGCGATCTTTGGGCAGGCCAGCTATGACCTGACCGACCGGCTTACACTGACTTCGGGCGTACGCTATACCGAGGACGATCGCGATTTCAGCGCCATTCTTCTGCCGCCAGGCGTCACGGTGAACCCGACCCACGCCGATGATGAAGATTTCAGCTGGGACGTCAGCGCGCTTTATCGCGTTCAGGATGGTTTTAATGTTTACGGCCGCGTCGCGCGCGGCTTCCGTGGGCCGACCATTCAGGGACGCGATGTCGCTTTCGCGGCGTTCTCGGGCGCCGTCGATCCACAGACTGTCGCAAAGTCAGAGACAATCCTCTCCTTTGAAGGCGGCTTTAAATCCGAGTTCATGGATAACCGCGCACGCCTGAACGTGACGGGCTATTACTACGAAGTTGATGATCAGCAATTCTCGATCATTGGCGGCTCGAGCAATTCCAATCAGGTGGTCAATGCTGACGAAGGTGTTGGCTGGGGTTTTGAAGTCGACGCAGAAGCGTTGCTCACCGACAATTTTTATGTTTCGTTGGGCTTCAGCTATAACAACACGGAAATCAACGACGATGATCTGGCGACCGCGACTTGTGGTTCGGGGCTGTGCACAAGCCTTGATCCGCGAAACAACATTATCGATCCGGTGACTGGTCTTGGTCAGGCGCTGGTTGATGGCAACCCATTCCCCAACGCGCCGGAGATCACATTTAATGCGTTCGCGGAATACACGATGCCATTCCGTAGTCATGGCGAGTTCTTCGTCAACACAGATTGGGCGGTTCAGGGAGATACAAACTTCCTGCTTTATGAATCTGCTGAATTCCAGTCGAGTGGTAATTTCGAGGGTGGGTTGCGCGCAGGCTATCGTGCAGATAGCGGTCGTTATGAAGCCGCATTTTTCTCCCGTAACATCACTGACGAAGAAAATGTCAAGGGCGGCATCGACTTCGACAACCTGACCGGCTTTGTGAACGAGCCGCGCGTGTTTGGCTTCCAGCTCACCGTTCGCTCCAACTAACACAAGGATATCAGGCTTAGTCATCAGGCCCAGGAGGTTTCCTCCTGGGCCTTTTTTATTTGGTGACTTTGTGCTTCATTGCGGGCCAAAGCGGAAGAGGAAAGGAACCCATTATGGACGAGGCCGTTGCATCCGCCGTTGCGAGCATCCGCAAGGTCCACGGTTCAGCGTTTCCCGAAACCGTTCTTATTTTGGGCAGTGGCCTCGGTCGGTTTGGCGAGCATGTGAAGGCTGAAACGATCCTTCCCTATGATACTATTGAGGGCTTTCCGGTCTCGACGGTCGCCGGTCATCAGGGCCGGCTGTTGATCGGCGAGGCCGGCGGCGCGCCGCTCGCCTGCATGCAGGGCCGTCTGCACGTTTACGAAGGCCACCCGATTCAGGAAATTGCCGTACCTATCCGGACGTTTCGTGCGCTTGGCGTCAAGCGCTTGATCGTCACAAATGCGGCGGGGAGCTTGCGCAAAAACATGGGGCCGGGTTCGCTGATGGTCATCGAAGACCACATCAATTTATCAGGGTGCAATCCGCTGATCGGCCCGAATGACGACGAAACGGGGCCGCGCTTTCCCGATATGAGCACAGTGTATGATGTTGAGTTACGCACCCGTCTACGGGCGGCAGGAGAAGCCGAAGATGTGAAACTCGATGCGGGGGTTTATCTTTATACGACCGGCCCGAGTTTTGAGACGCCCGCTGAAATTCGCATGTTTGCGAAGCTCGGTGCTGACGCTGTGGGAATGTCCACCGTTCCGGAAGCAATTGTTGCGGTCCATTGCGGCATGCGCGTGGTCGGGCTCTCGCTGATCACCAACCATGCCGCCGGTATTGCCGTGCACCCGATTACCCATACGGAAACCCTTGAGGAAGGTGAGAAGGCTTATGAAAAGATGAGCCGGTTGATGTTGCGTTTTCTCACGACACTTGCGTGATGATTCAGATATCGGTGAATCAATTTATAAACTCGTCCAAGGTGGCTTCAATTTTTCGGACTTGGTTCGCTTTGTCGAAATAACGCTCTTCAGTACAAAGATCCGCGATCCCTAAGTGAATGTTTTTCCAGTCATCAGCCGCCAGAAGGCTGAGTGCTTGCGGAAAGAAAATTTCTTCCTCCTTTCGCATATGGCGAGTAATTGTTTCGATATATTCCTTGGCGGTCCCAATCAGAAGCTCAAGTGGAATTTCCTGATCGTTCAAGACACCTTCAACTTGACGGGCGAAGTTTTGTACGAGGACTGAGAGTTTAATATGCTCAGTATGAAGCTCGTGCAAAGGCTCACAACGACCTGTGATGCGCTCAAAGACTACATCATAAACGAGATCCTCTTTTTTGTGGTGCATTTCGTCTGGAAACAAGGAAAAGTATTCACAAAGCAAGCGCAGAATTTCGTAATTTGGTGAATCGCCACCGGCCAGTTTGGCGATTTCTATCTCGAAGCGATCGAGAAAGCGCTGAAATCGCACATGATCTTGCACTAGATCGTCTGTAATTGCTGTCATATATGAGAAGCTATCATTGGCTGATAATAACGCCATCGGTCACGCCGTCGCAGGTGTTTAGGTCGATGGCGAATGGGCGGGTCGAATGAAAAAGAGCAAAACCAATCAAGGCGTTACTGGAAAAAAAGCACTTGTCCATTGCTTTATTTTGGCAGGCGGCCAATCGCAGCGTATGGGCGGTAGCGATAAGGCTGAGACCGTCCTGGCGGGGAAGCGGCTTTTCGACCACGTCTTCTCACGGATATCGCCGCAGGTCGACCGTGTGCTGATTTGCGGGCCGAAGAACTATGGAAGTGGTTTGATGGCGGTGAAGGATCATGCGGACGGACCAAAAGGGCCGGTTGCAGGTCTTTATGCCGCCCATATATGGATGCGAGAAAACGCGCCCGATTGTGCTGGATTTTTCACTGTGCCGGTGGACGGGCCGTTTTTACCGCATGATTTGGTTGCTCGTCTTGGTGTCCGAGGGGGAGCAGCAATCGCTGCCGATGACCAAAGCGATCATCCGACATTTGCTTATTGGTCTCTAGCGGCGCTTAACAATTGTTGGCCTTCGCTAAAGGGCGCCTCTTCGATTTCATTACGTCAGATCGTTGATCTGTGTGGTGCGCGCCGCGAGATTTGGAATGATCCGTATGTGTTTCAAAATATCAACTCGCCCCATGATCTAAGATCGGCGGAGGCGCGTAAAAACAAGTCGGAGAAAGGGTAATCCTTTCAAACCGTATCCGAGAGAGTCTCGGCGGCGGATATCACCAGTGGATTCACCCCTTCGATGCTTTCCTTTAAAGTCGCCAATAAGTCGCGACGCATCCGCGGGGCCCAGAACATGCGAAGATGGTTGGCGACGCCTTTGACGGCCTCTTCCTCGCCATAGGGTTCAAAATACTGTGCGATCTGATTGGCCATTCGGATGAGGTCGACACGTTCCAAGTTATTTTCCTTCATCAAAATTGACGATGCATCCATTCGGTCCCCGGCAACGTATCGCCAGACCCGCAGCGCTGGCGAGGTCGAGGGCGCGTCCTGTCGGCGCCGATATTGTCGCCAGGAGCGGCGCCCCAAAAGCAGCTGCTTTTTGCACCAGTTCCATGCTGCAACGACTGGTCATAACGATAAAGCCATCTTCGGGTTTTTCTTCGTTGGCGATGAGGGCGCCGATCAATTTGTCGAGTGCATTGTGGCGTCCAATATCTTCTCGCACCAAACTGATCTCGCCAGCGAGATGGCACCAGGCAGCCGCATGAACGGTGCAGGTGACTGTGTTTAGAGGTTGAAAAGTCTTGAGTGCATTAAAGGCGTGAATGATCGTGTCATCATTGATTTGTGCCGGTAGGATGGGTCGTGCGGGCGTCTTGACGGTATCGGCGAGGCTCTCGACTCCGCAAAGTCCACATCCCGTTCGACCCTCGAGCGCTCGGAATTTGTGGACGCGCTCCGTCAACGCATCAGGGGGGATCGTGATATCCACCGTCCAGCCCTCAGGATGAGCGCGCACGTCCATCTCTTCGATCTTGTCCACATCCGAGACGACGCCCTCAGTGAAAGCGAGCCCACGTGCGAAGTCTTCAAAATCCATTGGAGTCGCGAGCATCACTACCCAGGGTCTGCCGTTAAACCCGATTTCAACAGGTTCTTCCTCAGCGATCCCCCAATCAGAAAACTCGCGCGATCCGGCGCTGACGTCGCCGGAAACGGATCGCCGTCGCCAGCCTGGTAATGAGGAGAGATCGCGATTTTCGGCTGTCATTCGGCGGGTTCACTGATAATGGTCATGGCCGGGCGGCGCTCTATGCGCTGAGCCTGCCACTCTGCGGGATGGTTGCTGAGCGTGACCTGGACGGCGGTGACTTTGTATTCCGGGCAATTGGTCGCCCAATCCGAAAGTTCCGTGGTCACCACATTTGCGCCAGTCGTCGCATGATGAAATGTCGTGTAGACAACGCCTGGCGGCACTCGATCCGTAATTTCTGCACGCAAAGTGACCTGTCCCTTACGGCTCGTAAGCGATACCAGCGCACCGTCAGTGACACCGCGCAGTTCAGCATCAACCGGATGGATTTCAAGAAGGTCTTCACCGTGCCAGCGGATGTTTTCCGTGCGCCTGGTCTGGGTCCCGACATTGTATTGCGAAAGAATGCGGCCGGTTGTCAGGATAAGCGGGAAGTACCGGTTGGCTCTCTCTTCTGTCGGTATGTACTGGGTGATCATGAATTGACCTTTGCCACGGACGAAGCCGTCCACATGCATTATTGGCGTGCCTTCGGGCGCAGTCTCGTTGCATGGCCACTGCACGCTTCGGGCTTGGTCAAGGTAGTCGAAGCTGACGCCCGAAAATGTCGGTGTCAGTCTTGCTATTTCATCCATGATTTCCGCTGCGCTGTTATAATGCATGGGATAGCCCATTGCTGTGGCGAGGCGGCTGGCGACTTCCCATTCCTGAAGCTCGCATTTCGGTTTCATGACAGGGCGGACGCGATTGATGCGGCGTTCTGCATTTATAAACGTTCCGTCTTTTTCAAGAAACGACGTCCCCGGAAGGAATATATGGGCGAAGGCCGCAGTTTCGTTCAAAAATAGATCTTGAACAACGACGCATTCCATGGCTTCAAGGGCCGCCATCACATGTTTGAGGTCCGGGTCGGACTGGGCGATGTCTTCTCCCTGTACGAAGATGCCCTTGAATGAACCGTCGAGCGCTGCTGCAAACATATTGGGAATGCGCAATCCCGGCTCAGAATCGATCTTCACGCCCCAGTCGCCCTCGAATAAATCGCGCACGCCTGCATCTGAAACATGCCGATACCCGGGCAGCTCATGCGGGAACGATCCCATGTCGCACGAGCCTTGAACATTGTTTTGACCCCGTAGCGGGTTCACCCCGACGCCGACCCGGCCAACATTACCGGTGACCATTGCCAGATTAGCCATGCCCATCACCATGGAGGATCCCTGACTATGCTCAGTAACGCCGAGGCCATAATAGATCGCGGCCGTGTCAGCATTTGCATAGAGGCGCGCGGCGGCCCGAATCTCGCTGGCTGGAACGCTGGTCTTGTTTTCAAGCGCTTCAGGTGAATTTGATGGATCGGAGATAAACGTTTTCCAACGCTCAAAAGAGTCTTCATCGCAACGCTCCGCCACATAACTCGAGTCAGCCAGGCCCTCGGTCACCACGACATGGGCGAGTGCGTTGACGACCGCGACGTTTGTGCCCGGCTTCAATTGCAAATGATGCGTGGCGCGTACATGCGGGGTTTCGACCAGATCGATCCGGCGTGGGTCGACGACAATCAGTTTTGCCCCTTCGCGCAGGCGCCGTTTCATGCGAGAGGCGAAAACCGGGTGCGCATCGGTGGGATTTGAGCCAATCAGCAACATGACATCAGCGTGATCGACTGATTTAAAATCTTGAGTGCCAGCGGATGTTCCAAAGGTTTGCTTCAGGCCGTATCCGGTCGGCGAGTGGCAAACGCGTGCGCAGGTATCGACATTGTTATTAGCGAACGCGGTGCGCACAAGTTTCTGCACGAGGAAGACTTCTTCATTCGTGCAGCGTGAAGAGGTTATGCCGCCTAAGGCGCCGCGACCGTATTTTTCTTGTATTATTTTAAACCGCGCCGCCGTGTGGGTGATCGCTTCGTCCCAGCTCACTTCCTTCCATGGGTCTGTTATTTGCTCACGGATCATCGGGTTCGTGATGCGATCCTTATGGGTGGCGTATCCAAAAGCAAATCGCCCTTTGACGCAGGAATGTCCTTCATTGGCGCCGCCGTCTTTGTGGGGAACCATGCGCACAACGTCTTCGCCTTGGAGCTCGGCTTTGAAAGAACAGCCAACACCGCAATAAGCGCAGGTTGTGATAACGCTGCGGGTCGGCATGCCGTGTTCAACGACTGAGCGTTCCATGAGCGTTGCGGTCGGGCAGGCCTGCACGCACGCGCCGCAAGAAACGCATTCGGAATCCATAAAGGCTTCGCCAGCGCTGGCGGCGACTTTGGAATTGAATCCCCGCCCTTCGATCGTCAGAGCGAATGTGCCTTGTATCTCATCACAGGCGCGTACGCAGCGCGAGCAGACAATGCACTTCGACGGATCAAAATCGAAATACGGATTGCTCAGGTCTTTTTCCTGGCTGAGATGGTTTTCGCCCGTAAACCCGTATCTCACATCGCGAAGTCCAACTTCGCCGGCCGTGTCTTGCAACTCGCAATCACCATTGGCGGCGCAGGTCAGACAGTCGAGAGGATGATCGGAGATGTATAATTCCATTACGCCGCGACGAAGGCGTTCCAGCCGTGCACTTTGGGTACGGACTTTCATGCCGTCCCCAACAGGGGTCGTGCAAGATGATGGCGTTCCTTTGGCGCCGTCGATTTCAACAAGGCACATGCGGCATGATCCGAAAGCGTCTAGGGAATCTGTTGCGCACAGTTTGGGAATATCAACGCCGCATTCGCTGGCGGCGCGCATAACTGATGTTCCCGAGGGAACGGTGACCGATATGCCGTTGATCTCAAGCTGCACTTTGTGTTCAGCTTTGCTCTCCGGCGTGCCATAATCATGTTCTTTGATGAGAGGCATGGCGTGCGTCCTCTATGGGGTTGCGCGCTTGCGCGCGTCAGGAATATCGAAATCTTCCGGAAATTTTTCTAACGCGCTTAAAACGGGCATCGGGGTTAGTCCGCCCATTGCGCAAAGTGAGCCGTCGGTCATGATCTCGCAGAGGTCTGTAAGGAGTGCGACATTCGCAGCGATGTTCTCGCCGTTGCGGATCTTGCTGATGGTTTCCGCCCCGCGCACGGCGCCGATCCGGCAGGGCGTGCATTTTCCGCATGATTCTTCGGCGCAAAACGTCATGGAGAATTCAGCCTGGCGCGCCATGTCAACACTATCGTCGAACACCACGACGCCGCCATGGCCGAGCATCGCGCCGGCGTCAACAAAGGCTTCGTAATCCATCGGCAGGTCGAGCTCGTCGGCAGTGAGGTAAGCGCCTAAAGGGCCGCCAACTTGGACAGCGCGCAAAGGCCGACCGGTGAAAGAGCCACCGCCAAATTCTTCGATCAACTCCCGTAAAGTGACGCCAAAGGCTTTTTCAACCAGTCCGCCGCGCTTAATATTGCCGGCGAGTTGGAAAGGCTGCGTCCCGCGCGAGCGACCCATGCCGTAATTGCGATAGGCCGTTGCCCCTTCGGCGAGGATGAATGGAACAGCAGCCAATGTCAGGACATTATTGACAATCGTCGGCTTTCCGAAGAGGCCTTTAATTGCCGGGATTGGCGGCTTTACACGGACTTCACCGCGTTTGCCTTCAAGGCTCTCAAGCATCGAAGTCTCTTCACCGCAGATATATGCGCCAGCGCCGCGACGCAGCTCGATACTAAACGCGCGGCCGGAATCCGCTATATTCTCGCCGAGAAGCCCAACGTCTTCAAAGGCGGTTATGGCATTCGTCATGATGCGGAGGGCGGCGGGATATTCGGACCGAAGATATATCAACCCATGCTCAGCGCCTGTGGCGAAGCCGGCAATGATCATGCCTTCGATCAGCGCAAATGGGTCGCCTTCCATGATCATCCGGTCGGCGAAAGTGCCGCTGTCGCCCTCGTCGGCATTGGCGCAGATGAACTTTTGATCGGAGGATTGCGCAAGCGCCGTTTTCCATTTGATCCCGGCCGGGAACCCTGCGCCGCCGCGACCGCGAAGGCCCGATTCGATCATCTCTTCGACGATTGCTTCAGAAGTCATCGTGGCGGCTTTTTCCAACCCTTTGAGACCGCCATGACGGCGATAGGCGTCAAGGTCGAGCGGGTCGATAATACCGCAACGTGCAAAAGTCAGACGTTCCTGCCTTGCGAAAAATGGATGCTCGTCAACGATGCCGATACAGAGCGCGTTCTCACCGCCCTCGTAAAACCGGGATTCGAAAAGCGCGGCGACATTTGCCGTCGTGACCGGGCCATAACCAAGGCGCTTGCCATTCGCTTCGATTTCCACGAGTGGTTCCAGCCAATAGGCGCCGCGCGATCCGGTGCGGATGATCTTTACGTCAATGCCGGCACTGCGCGCATTTTGTACGATAACTTCGGCCACTTCGTTGGCGCCGACCGAACACGCCGCTGAATCCTGAGGAATATAGATAATGTACGGATCAGCCATTGGCCCCGTTCAACTTTCTTGTTGCCGTCTTGTTCAATGCGTCAGAAATGTTTTCTTTGTTGGCGCGGCCAATGAGTTGACCGCTAACCATCGCTGCGGGACCGAGCGCACAATTGCCTAGGCAATAAACAGTCTCGATTACAGATTTGACGCCATCGCTTTCTGGGGGACTTATCTCCAGCGCTTCCGCCAGAGTGTCGCAACCCATCGCCTGGCAGGCTTCACCGCGGCAAAGTTTGACGATTGGGCCATCGGGGGGCGCATCGCGGAAATCATGATAAAAAGAGGCGACGCCATGCACATCTGCTCTGGATAAATTCAATTCCTCAGCGAGGACTGGGATCGTCTCACGGGGAATAAAACCAGCTTCTTCCTGAATATCATGAAGGATCTCGATCAGCGCATCCGGCCGGCTCGCCTGCGCCCGGCAAAGCGCTCTGGTTCTCTCAGTGAGGTCGGATTCAGCGTTCATTTACAATGCTTAAACGGCGCGAAACGGGTCAGCGCGCAGTCTATCCCCGATGGCGCCCGGCCGCAATGCGCGTGGAGACCTGCGCGCGCCGCATCATTCATTACACCCCCTCCGTCTCACCCGGATCAGATCCGGGCTCGCTGCCTCCCCCGTCAAAACGGGGGAGGCATAGGCTTGCGTTCGCTGCATGGTGATTCTTCCCCGCTTGCGGGGGAGGCGAAGGGGGTGAAGGCAGGTTTATTCAGCATTGACGATAAAATTCAGCTCACGGACTTGATTTGCTTGCGCAAAGCTTCCCGCACTGCATCCGAAAAAGGCGGCTGCATGGGACCGCGCTCGATCGGCGCTTCGTTGATTGCAAAGACCGCTCTGGCGTGACTGAATTGCTTGAAGCCTTCAAACCCATGATAACGGCCCATACCGCTGGCGCCCACGCCGCCAAAAGGCAGATCATGTTGGTGGAAATGACGCATGACGTCATTGATCGTAACGCCTCCTGAAACTGTTCTTGATAGCACGAATTCGCGTTCGGGAGAATCAACGCCAAAATAATATAGCGCAAGCGGGCGTGGCTTGGCGTTCACATAAGTGATCGCGGCTTCAATATCTTCGTATTCATGAATGATGAGAATCGGCCCCATGATTTCTTCCTGGGCGATTTTCATATCCTCTGAAACGTTAAGAACAAGTGTTGGAGGAAATTTTCTGTGCGTTTGTGCTGAAAAATTCTCTTGTGACGGATTGATTTCTATGACTTCGGCGCCCTTCGACTGTGCGTTGTCCAAGTAATCCGCCAATCGTTGATAATGGCTGTCATTGATGATCGCCGTGTAATCCGGATTGTCTAGAATGGTTGGGTATTGGCGTGCGATAATCTCGCGCGCTTCCTCAACAAAGCGCGCCGCCGAACCTTTCGGAGTCAACACGGTATCAGGCGCCACGCAAATTTGCCCGGCGTTCACTAATTTTCCCGAGATGATCTTTTCAACGGCCACATCGAATTTCGCGCTTTTCGAAATGATCACCGGCGATTTGCCGCCGAGCTCAAGTGTCACGGGCGTCAAATGTTCGGCCGCACCACGCATAACCTCGCGCCCCGTTGCGGTCCCACCGGTAAAAAGGAGGTGATCAAACGGCATACGACAGAATGTTTCCCCGACCTCATCGTCGCCAGTGACAATCGCGACGACGCTTTGATCAAACGCTTCTTCAATCATCTGCTTGAGTAGGTCGCTAGAACGCGGCGTGTGTTCTGATGGTTTGATGATGGCGCGGTTACCGGCAGCCAATACGCCAAACAGGGGAGAGAGGGCGAGGTTGATCGGCGTATTCCACGGGCTCATGATGCCGACCACGCCGACAGGCTGGTATTCAATCCACGCCCGCGCCTCTTGATCCGGCGGGGCGTTAGATTTGCGCTCCTCGGGCGCCATCCATTCATGGACATGCGCCGCGCTATCTTGATAGGCGTTTATGGGCGCCATGACTTCGGTCATTAACGAGAGCACATCGCTGCGAGCGCCGAAATCGGCGTTCACAACCTGGCAGATTTCAACCTGATATTTGACGAGTTGTGAGATAACCTTGCGCATGCGCGCGATCCGTTCCTCTGCGGACGGTGGACCCTCGGCAAGCTGAGCTTCCTTCTGAAGTGCAATTAAGCAACGGAGTTCGATTTCTTGCTTTTTCATTGCACTTTTAATTCCGTAATAATTTCGATCGATGCACCCTATTATGTTCCCGCCTGCGCGCTGAGAACGCAGCTATCAGGCGCCCGCTTTTTTTGCATAAAACCATGCCAGCGCGGCGAGAGGCTTGATTTGCGTTCCCATCTTTATCGCCTGATCGGACGAGGCGTTGCCTTGTAAAGCGCGGGCATAGACACCCTGCGCAATCGCTGCGAGGCGGAACATATTATAAGCGAGGCAGAAATCGAGATCTGGCAGGCTCTGTCGCCCGGTCTTAAGGCAATAACGGTCGACTGCTTGTCCCAGCGAAGGAATGCCGAGCGCTTCAAGATCTCGTCCGGCGAGACCTCCGCGAACGTCCGGTGGAAAATGCCAGACCATCAAGAAGTACGTAAAATCTGCAAGCGGATGACCAAGCGTAGAAAGTTCCCAGTCAAGCACCGCAAGCGGTCTCGCTTCGCTGGGATGCATGATCACATTGTCGAAACGAAAATCACCATGAACGATCGTCGTCGCCGAGTCGCCAGGAATCGCCGTTGGCAGCCAGCCGATCAAGGCGTCCATTTCTTCTATCGGATCAGTCTCAGCAGATTTATATTGTTTCGACCAGCGGCCAATCTGACGCTCGAAATAATTGCCGGGTTTGCCATAATCGCCAAGACCGATTTTCTCATGATCAATGGTGTGCAATTGGGCGAGAGTATCAACCAGAGAGAAAAAGAGCGGACTGCGCTCTTCGCGGCCAACTTCTGGCAGGCTCGAATCCCAGAAGATACGACCTTCGACGAAATCCATCACGAAAAACGGCGTGCCGATGACGTCAGGGTCTTCGCAAAGGACATATGTTTTGGGCGTCGGGAAACCCTGCGCGTGAAGGGCGGTCATGACTTTGTACTCCCGTTCGACCGCGTGTGCTGAAGGCAACAGCTTGCCGGGCGGTTTTCGGCGGAGAACATATTTTTTTTCCGGCGTATCGATTAAATAGGTTGGGTTCGATTGTCCGCCCTTAAATTTCTTTACATTTATCGGGGCGGAGAACCCTTCCACATGCTCCGACATAAAGCGCTCGAGGACCGCTTCGTCGAATTTTAGATGATCAGGGGTTTCGCCAAGACCGGTAAAATCAGCGGTCGAATCGTTGTTCATTATTTCTCCTGCTGTGTTCAGGCGGCGGTCTGGAAATGTTGGGCGACCATAAACCCGCCAATGGCGATAAAGCCAATCCCGGCGATGAGTTTTAACGGTAGCGCGGTGAGATGTCGCTCGGCGGCGGCGCCCATCAAAACGGCGATGGCGGTTGTCGCCAAGAGAGCGGCGCTGGCGGCCAAAAAAACAACAAATTTTGATCGTGAGCCGTCTGCGGCGAAAAGAAGGGTTGCGAGTTGCGTCTTGTCGCCCAGTTCGGCGAGGAAAACGGACAGAAAAACCGTAAAAAACGCGCTCATTCTCGTGTGACTCCTGAAAGCGTGAAATCCGAATTTGAAACTATTTATGGAGCCCGGTCCAGTACGCGCCAGCCGATGTCACTCCGGCAAAAGCCGCCCGGCCAGTCTATTGCGTCAACACCGTGATAGGCGCGTTCGATCGCCTCGCCAATCGTCGCGCCTGTTGCGGTTATATTGAGCACTCTTCCTCCCGCTGAGACGAGCACATCATTTCGTATGTCTGTGCCAGCATGAAAGACGACGACGCCGGGTAGCGCGTTGGCGGTATCAATACCTTTGAGTGGCTCACCTTTATCATAGGCGCCGGGATATCCATTCGCGGCGAGAACGACAAGCGCTGCTGCATCGTCAGACCATTCCAGAGAGCGGCCAGCGAGGGTTCCGGTCGCAGTTGCGTAAAGCACGGGCAAAAGATCGCTCTTCAGTCGCCGCATAATGACCTGGCATTCGGGGTCGCCAAATCGAACATTGTATTCAATTAGCTTGGGTCCGTCATCGGTGATCATCAGTCCTGCGTAGAGCACGCCGCAATATGGCATGCCACGGTCCCGCATGGCTTTGAGTGTTGGTTCAATGATGCGCGCCATTGTTTGTTCGTAGACGGATTTTGAAAATATGGGTGTTGGTGAGTAAGCGCCCATACCGCCCGTATTCGGGCCAGTGTCGCCTTCTCCCACACGTTTATGATCTTGCGCCGCGATCATCGGAACAATCGTTTCACCGTCGGTGAGCACAAAAAAGCTCGCCTCCTCGCCCACCATAAAATCTTCGATCACAACCTCGGCGCCAGCCGCGCCAAACTCCCCGGCGAACATCAAATCGACGGCTTCATCGGCTTCGGGGAGTGTTTGGGCGATGATGACCCCCTTGCCGGCGGCAAGCCCGTCTGCTTTCACCACATAGGGCGCTGTGCGCTGACGTAGAAACGCCTTCGCGGCTACCGGATCCATAAAACGACCGTAATCCGCCGCCGGGACGCCGATTTGCTTGCACAGGTCCTTCATGAACCCTTTTGACGTTTCGAGCTGAGCGGCGGCTTTTGACGGACCAAAACAAGGAATATCGGCGTCCCGCAACCGGTCAGCGAGACCTGCGGCCAAGGGCGTCTCTGGGCCGACAATGACCAAGTTGACTGATTTTTCGCGTGCGGCTTTCACGATAGCGTCAGGGTCGTCGCCGTTAATATCTAAAGATTCACCAAGTGGATTGAGTCCTGGACCGCCATGCGCCAGATATAGCTTTGAAATTTGTGGACTTTGCGCGATTTTCCATCCTAGCGCATGTTCGCGTCCGCCGCCACCGACCAACAGGACTATCACTTGAGACATCTCCTAGTTTTGTCATCGCGTTTAAGCGTCGCGCAGGGCGGGATCAATGGCGTCTGATACGGAATCGACTAATTCCTCATCCGAACAGGCGCCAGTTGAGGCTCTTAGTCGTGTGCGCCAGGCAGCGGCGCGCGCAAGAGAGCGTCAAAAACGCGCTCGTGATTTGAGGGCCGCAAAAGGCGGTTGGCGTGGCGCCATCGGTGGTTTCGGCGCTGCGAGCACCCGGTTTTTTGACCGGCTCGCAGCAAATGATCGCCGTCGGAAAAGCGCCGCCATTCTTCTCGCCATCGTCATCAATTTTAGCGTGCTCACTTCCCTTGCGGTCTTTGGGAGAGTGCGACTTTGGCATCCGGATGCGCCGCGTAACACCATATCGATTACATTGGTTGATATGCCGTCGGCGCCATTGATTCCTGAACTCCGGGATCCCGAAATCACCCCGGAACCGGCGCCGGAACCTGAGCCCGAAATTATTGAGGAGCCGGATCTTGAATTGGAACCTGAACCGGAACCCGAACCGGACGCAGCGCCGGAAGAACCGGAACCGGAAACCGTTCCGGAGCCCGAGCCAGAACCAGAACCAGAACCAGCTCTGGACCTCACCCCTGACGAGGTTTTTTCGGCTCCAGGCGAAGAGCAGCCAGAACCCCTGATTCCGGAAACAGCACCGGAAGCTGTCGAGGAGATCATTCCGGTGGCGCCTCTGGATGATCTTTCACAGCCAACGGACCCTGATGTCGAGGACTCCCAGGCGCCTTCGGACGTTGAAACCCTGCTAGAAAAGGTCGTAACCGAAGACCAGCAGCCATCGGGCGTAGAAGACCTGCGTGAAGATGCCGATGATGGGGAAGACCGCGCTGGAGAAGAAAAAGAACTGGCGGGCACGGAAGAAGAGTTGGAAACCGCGCCAGACGAAGAACCTCTCACGGGCGATGATATGTTCGATGAGGAACCGCGATTTGGTCGGGTTATGGGGCGTTCGCGTCTTCCATTGCCAACGGTCGCGTTGCCGGAGGGCGAAGCCGTGATCAATCCGGGTTCTTCGGGAGTCATTGCGGTTTTTTGCCCGGAACAATTTCAAAACGCTGACAAAGTGGCTGAATGCGCCGGCCGAACACAGATCCGCTCAGGATGGCGTCCGGGCTCAAGCGGCGAGGACTGGACCAAAGCCGCTCAGCTTTTGCGCAAAGACCGTGCAGAAGGTGTACTCGGTGGCGGTGGCGGTCTTTCAACAGTCATTGGTCCGGGCCCCGCCCGCCGAGTCGAAGACTTGCAACGCGTGCAAGACATCACGGATTTCCGGCGTGGTATCGATGAACAAACCGATCCCGTGGGATCGATCTCTGACGTTGATATTGGTCCCGCTTCGATAGAGCCGGGCTGGACTCTGCGCGACGATCCGGAGCTCACTCAAAAAGACCTAAAAGAACTGGAAAAGGCGTTAAAAGAGGCAGAGGACAATAAATAAACCTGCCGTAACGCCGCCATTGAGGACGCCCGGGGTGATGTTCCAAGAAAGTTTATGATGGACCCAAAAATCGGCAATATTCACGAATACTCCGTTTCGGAATTGGCGGGCGTCGTTAAGCGCACGATCGAGGAGAATTTTGGCCTGGTGCGTGTGCGCGGCGAACTGGGACGGGTGACCCATGCCGGTTCAGGTCACCTTTATCTCGATCTCAAAGACGCCAAGGCCGCTCTGTCAGGGGTGATGTGGAAAGGCATGGCGGCGCGCCTCAAGATCAGGCCTGAGCAGGGCATGGAGGTGATCGCCACCGGTCGCATGACAACCTTTCCCGGTCAGTCGCGATACCAGATCATTATTGATTCGCTGGAACCCGCCGGGGCGGGCGCCTTGATGGCGCTTTTTGAGGAGCGCAAGAAAAAACTTGAGGCTGAAGGCCTTTTTGCGGCTGAACGCAAGAAACCTTTACCGTTCCTGCCGGAGGTGATTGGTGTTGTGACGTCGCCGTCGGGCGCTGTGATCCGCGATATTTTACACCGCTTGCGCGATCGGTTTCCCCGACATGTCATTGTCTGGCCAACGCTGGTCCAGGGGGAGGCCGCAGCCGAACAGATCGCGGCGGCGATTGCAGGCTTCAATGCATTGCCGGTTGATGGAGACATTCCGCGTCCTGATGTTTTGATTGTTGCACGGGGTGGCGGGTCGCTTGAGGATCTATGGTGCTTTAACGAAGAAAGCGTCGCGCGCGCAGCAGCGGCGAGCGAAATTCCGCTGATTTCAGCTGTGGGTCATGAGACCGATACGACGTTGATTGATTTCGTCTCAGATCGGCGGGCGCCAACGCCAACCGCGGCGGCCGAAATTGCGACGCCGGTGCGGGCGGAAATCATCTCGGAGTTGTTGAACAAAGAGCGACGTGTTGTCAGCGCTCAGACCCGTGCGTTCGAAGGACGACGCACAGCGCTTATCGCCGCCGCACGCGGTCTTGGCCGGCCCGATGATCTTTTAGGTCCTGCGGTGCAGCAGGTCGATCGCGCTTCCGACCGATTGAGAGCAGGTCTTCGCGCGCGGCTTGACCGGGCGGCGACGGCCTTGGCGCATCTACGACTGTCCAGCCAGTTGATGGCCAGGCTTTCGGTGGACGGACGAAAACGTCTCGATAGCTTTTCCTTGCGCTTTGCTGCGTCTTCCCGGCGCGTGAGCGAGATATTCGCGACGAGGCTTGATGGAGCAGCAAAGCTTCTCAACGCACTCTCTTATCAAAACGTATTGGGGCGGGGATATGCGCTGGTACGAAATGACGCCGGTGATCTTATTCGGCGCAGGAGCGAGGCAAAAGAGGGCGCCTCAGGTGAAGTTGAATTCTCAGATGGTGCGCGCGCAATTGTGTTTGGTGTGGTGAAAGGCCGACCATCTGCTCCAAAACCGCGTAAACGCACCAAAAAACGATTGACTCGTTCAGACCAGAAGTCGCTTTTTGACTAGCGTCGCTCCTATGGGATAATTGGTGTTAATCGTAAAGCACGCGCGACAGAATGCAGGACAAGATTATGAATCCTCTCGACTCAACCGAAACCGGTAGTGAGGCCGTGATCGAATATCAGGATGGTGATTTCAGTGTCATCAAGCCGGGTGGTTATGTGTGCTGCGCGGTGACGGGCGCGCGCATTCCGCTGCAGGCCCTTCGGTATTGGAATGTGGACCGGCAGGAGGCGTATGTGAATGCTGATGCTGCTCTAGTGGGACACACACGAAAGCCGAATGAGAAGGGGAACGCATGAAAAGCGTATTGTTTTTAGCGGGATTTATGCTTTCGGCCTGTGCAGGCGTGACAGATATGCAAACTGCGGACGCGCCAAAAGAAGGCCAGGCGTTGATCTTTACGAGGGCGCTGTCGTCTGGAGCACTGAAAATTTCGAGTGAGCCCCGGATTGAAATTTCCTCTGAGCTTTCAGCCCCTGACCTGGCCCCAAATACGCTCGATGACAGCCAGAAGCTGGAACGTCAGGCCGAATACGCCGAAGTGATGCTTCAGGTTGAAGAGCGTCAAAAAGTCTTTGATGGCAAACCACAACACTTCAAACTCGACGGTCAATTCGTGCAGGGTGGACTTGTTTTTGGTCAGACCGCGCCGGGCGCCAAAGTGCGCCTTGACGGCGATGAGGTTATGGTCGGTGAAGACGGCCGCTTCGTTGTTGGTTTTGGTCGTGACAGCGCGCTTTCGGCTTTAATCAGCGTCACCTTGCCGAATGGAACAGTGGAAAGCAAAGCGATAGAAATTGAAGACCGGGACTTTCCGGTTCAACACATTGATGGGCTCGATCAGTCAAAAGTTTCAGGCTTCACCGAAGAACAACTCGCCAAGATCGCTATCGATAGCGGCAAGAAAAAATCGGCGCGCGCGACCACACAATCTACTGCCGATTGGGCGACCGGATTCGAGTGGCCGATCTTGGGGCGGATCAGCGGTGTCTTCGGCTCCCAACGGATTTTGAATGGCGAACCCAAGCGTCCCCATTCGGGCGTTGACGTGGCCGCCCCTCAGGGTTCGATCATTCACGCGCCCGCGCCGGGGATTGTACGCCTGGCCGAGACCGGGATGTATTTTGAGGGCGGGTTGGTTTTGATCGATCACGGTCACTGGCTCGAAAGCGCCTTCCTTCATATGTCCCGGATCGATGTGAAATCAGGTCAACGGGTAGAGAAGGGCGATGTCATAGGCGCTGTTGGCGCGACCGGTCGTGCGACAGGGCCGCACCTTCATTGGAGTATGAAATGGACCGGACGTCTCGTTGATCCCCAGCTCCTTGTTGGAGCCATGCCTGAGGAGGAAGGGGCCGTCGGTCATTAACACTTTTGTTATTGACAATCATTCTTAATTGCACCATTTAGGCGGAGTCGGCCAAAAAGGACCATCCCGCCAATGTATGTGTGCATTTGTAACGCCTTGAAAGATAAAGAGCTTGAAGCGGCGGCCCGTGATAATTCGGGCACGGTTGCCGATGTCTTTCGTCGATGCGGACGCAAACCCCAATGCGGGAAATGTCTCCCTGAGATTGCGCAGATGATCGAAGATGCGCGCGATTTTGGTCAGCCATCCGCGCTCGCCGCCGAGTAAGATTCTCGCGCGAAGATCCATCCCTGTTTTTCTCTGGATGGGTGTCATTTTTTAGCCCTGTTCGCCTTATTTTTCGCAATTGCGAGTCGCTTGCAAAAATAAGCCTTGGTCCCGCGCGCGGATCATCTATTTTGGCGCAAGTCGTAAAGCATGGAGAGGTTTGTGAAGGGTGATTCAAAAGTTATTGAGCATCTCAATAAGGCGTTGAGGCTCGAACTGACCACCGTGAACCAGTATTTCCTTCATGCACGGATGTATAAGAACTGGGGTTTCGAACGATTAGCAAAAAAAGAGTTTGACGAATCCATCGATGAGATGAAGCATGCGGATGAACTGATCGAACGCATCCTCTTTCTCGAAGGACTCCCCAACGTACAAGATCTAAATAAGGTCTATATTGGCGAGACAGTCAAAGAGTGTCTGGAATGCGACCTTAAGGCCGAAAAGCACGCCCACCCGATCTATGTTGAGGCGATCGAATATTTCGAGCAGGCGCGAGATTATGTGAGCCGGGAACTTCTGACGCATATTCTAGAATCGGAAGAAGAGCATATCGATTTTCTTGAAACTCAACTTGAGCTAATCGATAAGATCGGCGCCCCTCGCTATATGCAGTCGCAGATGAAATCGGACGGCGATTAAAATCATGAAGCAATTTCTGGTTCTCGGAGTCATCTCGGCGGCCGTCTTTGGTTGCGCGGCGAATGATGACGACCAACCTGTGAAACCGGAAATTGGTGAAATTGGCGGTATGTGCGGTGGAATTGCGGGCTTTCCCTGCAATGATGAAGAGGCTTATTGTCATTTTGAACCGGGCGTTTGCACGAACGTTGCGGATGCCGCAGGGACCTGCACCAAGCGGCCTGACGTGTGTATCTCTGTCTACAGACCGGTTTGCGGATGCGACGGCAAGACTCATTCAAACTCCTGTAAGGCCGCTTCTCACGGTGTCAGTGTCGCCTATGAAGGGGAATGCAAAGCGACTGAATAAGGCGCTTAACGTGGTTCCCGGGTGTGAAGCGAACGATCAAAAAATTATTTGATTCTGGATTCTATCCGACACCTGAACGCGGCGTCTTATAAGGCGTTCAGCCTTTTTTTCAGAAAGTTATCCCACCCCATTCGGGGGGCTTTAAGATGAGCGGATGTTTCTGTTCTTACACCCGTTCATTTGCGCTTATATGCTTGTAAAGCCATATCAGCAGATAAGCCGTCGCCGCCGCTCCAGTATTTGGGGGGGCTTCGCGGGCTTACGACTTTTTCGGCCAGCGGCGGTGAAGCCAAAGCCATTGACCGGGCCGGGCGCGAATATCACGTTCAAGGGCCTGGTTTATCCGTATCGTGAGGTCTTTGACGTCTTTTGTCATATTGCCGCTGGGCGTGAAATCGATGGGTTCACCCATGGAGGCATGAAACTGCACTCCGTCTTTACGTTCGACACTCGCAGGGATGACGGGTGCATTAAACCGCAACGAGAGACGCGCGGCTGCTTGCGCCGTCATCGCTTCACGTCCGAGGAAGGGAACGGAAATTCCTTCATTCAATTTTTGATCGACGAGCATGGCGATCGAACGCCCCCCTTTGAGGGTTTCCACCAATGCCCTGGCACCGCGCTTATCTTTTGGTATTTGCCAGCGGGTTGTAACTTCAGCGCGACGTTTGATGATCAATTCATCCACCAACGGATTATTGGCGGCGCGGTAGACAACAGCGAGATCGATTCCGGCGCTGTGTGCGACAATCGACAAGACTTCCCAATTGGCGAAATGTCCGGAAACAAAAATCACCGGTCCGGCGCCAGCAGCGATTTCTCTCAGTTTCTTTTCGCCCGTGACCTCGACACGCCCGCCGTCCTGGAATGGTTTAAGCTTTTTCAAAAAGGCGAATTCGGCTGCCGTGCGGCCAAGGTTTTCCCAAACCTCTCTTGTTGTCCGGCTGATTTTTTCTTCATCCCAGTCTGGAAAAGCCAATCGCAAGTTTTCTTCGGCCCTGCGCGATATGCCTCGAAGCAAAGGGCCGACACGTCTCGTAAACCCTCCGGCAATCGCCGAAGCGCGCTCAATGCCCAAGGGCTGAAAGGCTGCGAAAAGACCCCGTATAAGAATATATTCAAACCGATAGGCGAGCGTAATGGGCCGGTTCGAACGGCGTTCAGGCAGTTTTATTTCAAATTGGTTTTTCGCGTCTTTTTCTGTCTCGCGGGTTTGCATCGTTACGCTCCGCTTATCCGACGTTTCTTGTCCAGAACATCCAGAACTTTTTCAACAAGCAAATCTGTCTTATCGCAATACATAGCGACTGGTAATGTTCGGATGCCCTCACGTTGGTCGACTGACAGGCGCGTGAAATCTTTTTCTGTTGTGATAAGGTCAGCATTTTTCTCGCGCGCTTGCAGACGCATCCTCTTTAGATGGTTTGGTGAAAGACGGTGGTGGTCAGGAAATGCAAAGCGTTCCACGACCTCAAACCCCTGCGTTTTCAGAAGCGCAAAAAACCGGTGCGGCTGGCCGATGCCGCAAAACGCAACAACCCGGCCAGGAGGGCTGTTATTTGGATTATTTGTTACTTCGTCTGCCTCAGTTGTGATGGTTGGTTCGAGCCAAACGCGCAGCGAAGGTCGATCTTTCGCCAATGATTTCGTTTCTGGTGAAACGACAGTCTCGCGATTTTCAACAACGAACGCCACAAGATCCGCGCGTCTAACTGCCCGCGATAAAGGTTCGCGCAAGGGTCCGGCGGGAAAAATACGACCGTTTCCCTGGGGGTCGGCGGCGTTGAGGAGGAGGATTGAAAAAGATTTTTCGATGGAGAAATTCTGATAGCCATCGTCCATGATGATGAAATCGGCTCCTGCTGTCACGGCGGCTTGAACGCCAGCCGCACGGTTGCGGGCAAGCCATGTCGGTCCTTTAGATGCGAGAAGCAAAGGTTCATCTCCGACTTCATCGGAACTGTGCAGCGAGGGGTTAATCTGCATTGGACCCGACGCCCGTCCGCCATATCCCCGGGTCAGAAATGTTCCCGTCATGACCTTTTCAGCGAGCAGGGCGTGCAACATGAGGGCGAAGGGTGTCTTGCCGACGCCGCCGAGAGTTGCATTTCCAATACAAATAACAGGAACAGGCGAGCAGGCCGATTTTGCGCGATGGGCTGATAGGCGTTGAATGGCGTCATAAATGGCTGCTACTGGTGAAAGTCCTGCAGCGAGAAAGCGCGCCGCCAGTGAAGATGAGCGCCAGAACCAGGGCTCATCTATCATTTTGCGGGCGTTTCTTCAGGCATATGGGCCAGCAATGCGTCACAAATTTCAACAAGCACGCGTTCAGCGCTTTCGTTAGCAGCGTGGCGCGCAGTGTGCGCCATCGTGTTTCGCGTTTTCTGATCAGTCAATAGGCGTCGCACCGCTGTTGCCAACTCCCGGTCGTTACGGATGAGTGCAGCGCCGCCGGCGCTCCGCATATCGCCATAGGTTTCCACAAAGTTAAACGTATGCGGACCATGTAAAATTGCGGTGCCCAGGCGTGCCGGTTCAAGAGGGTTATGCCCTCCTTTCGGATTAATGCCGCCCCCGACGAATGCAATGTCGTTCACCCGATAGAAAAGGCCAAGCTCGCCGAGCGTATCCGCGAGATATATATCCGTCGAAGAATGTATCAATTCATGCTTCGAGCGCCGCGTAACATTGAGACCCGCCTCTTGGGCAAGCATCGTAACTTCTGCGCCGCGCTCGGGATGGCGTGGTGCATTGAACGTCAAAATGTTCGGAAAATCAGATTTCAGGATCTGGTGCGCTTTAAAAACGATTTCCTCTTCACCTGGATGTGTGCTCGCGGCGAGCCATATTGGGCGATCGTTGATTTGATCGTTGAGGATTTTGATTTCATTTTCATCAGCGGGTAATGGCGGCGCTGCATTCTTCAAATTGCCGAACATCAAGACCCGAGAGTTTGATAACGCTTCCAGTCGATCCGCATTCTGATGGTCTTGTGCGATTATGAGGTCGAAAGCCGAGAGCAAATGTGAAATGGTCTTTGGTTTTCGGGACCATTCGCTAAAGGATTTTGGCGACACCCGCCCATTGACGACGGCCATAAACTTCACCCGCCGCCGGGCTTCGATAATCAGATTCGGCCAGAATTCTGATTCGACGAAAAACGCCGCTTGCGGGTGCCAGTGCTCGAGAAACGAATTCACATAATGTGGGTGATCGAGCGGAATGAACTGATGGATTGCGCCTTCCGGCAATCTCTCCTGCATGAGTTTTGCCGAGGTCACGGTACCCGTCGTAATGAGGAACTTTATATCGGGTCGGCGGTGACGGAGCTGTTTGACGAGGGGCAGTACTGAAAGAGATTCGCCAACGCTTGCGCCGTGTATCCACACGAGTGTTCCCTCAGGCCGCGCCTGCCCGGCGATGCCTTGTCGTTCAGTGATACGGGTCGGGTCTTCCTTACCGGCTTTCAACCGTTTTTGCAGTATCAACGACGCCACTGCGCCCGCGCCCCGACTAAAGGTGCGATAAAATTTCAGCCCCAAAGGCTCGTGAGGAATTGCGGCGTTCTGCGTCATCTGTGCTCTTCAGGAATTTCGGGCGAGATGCGTCCGGCAAGTCTGTCGGCGGTCGCTGTTACCATTTTCAAAGCTGCTTCGAGTTCCTGTCGTTTCTCCTCAAGTTTTTCGGGGCTTTTGTCCGTCGGTGCTTCGATCGGCGGACCTCCTACGTAATAGCCCCGCGAAAAGGGCGCCGCCAAGAAAAACCTGTCCCAAGTCTTTAGAAACCATCCATTCGATGTCGAATAGGCGGTGGGTAGAATGGGCGCGCCCGAAAAGAACGACAGCTTGATAACGCCTATTTGGGCTTTCATGCGTGGTCCACGCGGGCCGTCCGGCGTAATGCCGACGAAGGATCCATTTTTGAGTACGGCGATCATTTGCGTAAGCGCAGACGCTCCGTTCTTGTCCTTGAACCGCTTTTTTGGATTTGCTGCGGATCCTCGAATGAATTCAACGCCGAAGGGTCTTACGCCCTTGGCGATGATTTCGCCATCTCGATGGGCGGAAATCAGCATGAAGACGCGCTTTTGTGTTTGCTTGCGAACGTTTGCGCCCATCAACAGGCGATTGTGCCAGAACGCGAAAATTATACCCGTATTCCGTTCAGCCAGGGCGTCATAATTCTCCTGGCCGACATAGGTCCACCGGGTGGTCGCGTGCACCAAGCGGATATAGGTCGAGACCAAAAAGCCCGCGATGAGGGTTACGACCTTACTCTTGACGATCCGTTTGAACATCCGCAGGGGTTTCCTGTTGTCTGTCAATAGTTTGCGCGTAACGGACTGCTTGCACAGTTGCGCGGCCGCCGCAATGATGGCCTTTCGCTGCGGGGCTTGGCTGTGCGGCGCTAACCCATGAGAAAGCCGGGACTGTGTCGAGCCCTACTCCCTGTGAGAGAACAGATCTGAAGCCAAGTGAACCCGGCGCAGCCTCAACATTTGCGTTGGCGGGGCGCCTTTGGCGCGATTATCTTTTGCACTATTGGCCACGGCTTTTGGCCTCTCTCCTCGCCATGAGTATCTACGCTGCCTCCACGGGTGCAATTCCGATGGGCATTGAATGGATCAATTCCGCTTTTTCCAACAATTCCGAACGGTTTAACGCTCAGGCGAAGGAGGTTCTTTTCTGGGGACCGGTTCTCGTGATCGGGCTGGGAGGTGTGAATGCGCTCGCTCAATATACCCAATCACGCTTAAACCTTGGGGCTGCGTTATCGGTCTTGAAGGATTTGCAAACGGCAATGTTCGCCCGGTTGATGTGTCTCGATTACGCCCAAGTGCGCGCCGACGCTTCTGGTCAAATCATATCACGGTTCACCAATGACGCACTTGTTCTTCGCGAAACGCTGACGCGCGCGGCTAACGCCATCCGGGATGTGCTGACTCTCGCCGGGCTGTGCGCGATTATGATCTACTATGATTGGGCGCTCTTTCTTGTCGTATTGATTGTGTACCCCCTGATCGGTTGGCCGGTTGCGCGGATTGGCAAATATCTACGTCGAACATCGGCGCGAGCGCAGGATCAGGCGGGTGATGTGACCTCGTTGATCAGTGAAACTGTGACCGGCGCGCGTATGATCAAGACTTACGGCCTTGAAATGAATGAGCGTGCGCGTGCGGATGCGTCTTTTGAAAAACGTCTGAGCCTGCTCAAGAAAATAGCCTATATGCGCGCGTTAAATGAGCCGTTCATTTTCTTTGTCGGATCAATAGCGCTCGGCGTTGTCGTCGCAGTGGTTGCCTTACGGGTGATGGCCGGCGCCATCGACGGCCCCCAATTCATCGCTTTCATCGTCGCGTTGCTATTACTGTCACAACCCGCACGCGGGTTGGGCACGTTAAATGCCGTCGCGCAAGAAGGCTTTGCGGCGTTCGAACGCATGTTAGCGCTCATTGATGCTGAGCCGCGTATTGTTGACAGACCTGGCGCAAATCCTCTGAAAATAAATGCCGGTGAGATTTCTTTCCGTGATGTTCAGTTTTCTTACGAACAAGGAGTTGCGGCGCTCAATGGCTTCTCTCTCAACGTTCCGGCCGGCGCCATGGTAGCGATCGTCGGCGAGTCTGGTGCGGGAAAGACCACTGTATTCAATTTGTTACCACGGCTCTACGAAGCCGATTCAGGTGAAATCCTGGTTGACGGTCAAAACATTCTGGAGACGACGCTTGCCTCCCTTCGTGATGCGATTGCGGTTGTCAGCCAGGATGCAATCCTATTCAACGACACCGTAAGGGCCAATATCGCGTTTGGTCAGATGCGCGCGGGAGATTCTGACATCGTCGAAGCGGCTAAAGCAGCGGTGGCGGATGAATTCATCCGGGCTTTGCCTGAGGGATATGATACGATCGTCGGTGAAGGTGGAGCCAACCTTTCTGGCGGTCAACGCCAGCGTATTGCCCTTGCTCGCGCTTTTCTGAAAGACGCACCCATTCTCCTTCTCGACGAAGCGACTTCCGCACTTGATGTGGAATCAGAAGTTAAGGTTCAAGCTGCGTTGGGTCGTCTTCAAAAAGGACGGACGACACTTGTCATCGCGCATCGGTTATCGACCGTCAAAAATGCCGATCTTATTGTAGTTATGGACAAGGGTCGGGTGATCGAACAAGGCAGCCATGACGCCCTGACGGCGCAAGGCGGCGTTTATTCCCGTCTTGCCTTATTACAGTTGCAAACGCCGGCCCGATAGGCATTCGTTCAGCGTCCAGGGGCGAGCCCTCTATTCTCGACCCCTCTATTCTCGACGAAGTATTTTTTCGGTCAACAACGTGCCCCACCATGATGCTATAAAAGTCTTTTTGATCGCTTGCGGATCATAATCCGTTTCGACCCAGTCAAAGAATGCATCAACCGAAGACAGGTCTATGCCTTTGCGTTCCGCATGATCCAGATATTGTTGGAACGCATAATCAATGACACCGGTCTTGCCGTGCTTTACGTGCCCGTATTTGAACGAGAGTTGTTCCAACGCTTCATTAAGCGGTACGCCTTTGTGGAAGAAACGGAACAATGTCGCCATCAAGCCAGCCCGGTCTGCACCGGATTTACAGTGCATCACAGCCGGATATTGAATTTCGTTGAACAGTTTTTGCGCACCGTGCAGCACTTCTTTAGACGGCGCCTCACGCGAAAATACGCGGAAGGTGACGAGGGTAAGATCAAGGCGTTCGCAGGTTTCTTCTTCGAGGCGATAATATCCGTTTGGCTGATCCCCACGCAGATTGATGACCGTTCGAATGCCCTGGTTCTTCCAACGCTTCAGACGGTAGGGGGAGGGTTGAAAACTCCGCCACATCTGGCCGTGAGCAACTTCGTGCGTATTGTCATAGAACAGACGCACGAACCCATGATCGGCGAACATCAGCGATGACCAGGCGCGCCGCCGCCCGGCGCGTGTTTTTAGATCATCACGAGAAAAAACATCAGTCATGAGGGCTCACGCCTGGCGGGTTACATTTTATCGTCGCCATCGGGGTTTAGCAGGCGGTGCAGATGGACAATAAAATAACGCATTTGGGCATTGTCTACTGTGGCTTGCGCTTTCGCACGCCATGCTTTTTCCGCCTCAGCGTAACTTGGAAAAACACCGACCACATCGAGCTGTGACAGGTCGCGGAAATTCACATCTTCGAGATTATCGAGCTCGCCCCCAAAGACGAGGTGCAAGAGTTGTTTTTGCACGAATTGACTCCATCATTACTGCATTCAGCACGGCATGCTGAATTTGATTGTTAATCACCGGCAATCGTCATTTGCGGGATAAATATGCTCGGCGCATTTATGGCGCCGCGAAATTCAAGATCGTCTGCAGGGACAAGATGTTCGTACATGTCCAGAATATTACCTGCAATGGTGATTTCACTGACCGGATAGGCTAATGCGCCATTTTCTATCCAAAAGCCTGAACACCCTACAGAATAATCCCCGGTGTTTGGGTTTACTTGCGGCCCGAACATATCGGTTACACACAAACCCTCGCTTGCCTGTTCGAAAAGGGCCTGGCGCGTACAATTACCTGCTTCGAGATACAAATTCGTTGAGCCTGCGCCCGGATTACCACCGGCGCCGCGTGTCGCGCGACCGTTCGATTGAAGGTTCAACTGACGTGCATGTGAGGAATTCATGAACCAATCCGTCAGTACACCATCGTCAATCAGTTTCAACCGTTCATTGGCGACGCCCTCACCATCAAAGGGGCGAGAGCCATGGCCGCGGCGTATATGGGGATCGTCAATGATGTTGATCGCTTCGGGGAAAATGCTTTTTCCTTTTTTGTCTTTTAGAAAACTCACGCCGCGGGCGATCGCGCCGCCATTCACTGCGCCAGCGAGGTGCCCCAAAAGCGAATTCGAAAGACGTTTATCGAAAACAACCGGCGCCGCCTGGCTCTTGACCTTACGAGGTGACAACCGGCGCACGGCTCTATCGCCAGCTTTTCTGCCAATGACGGCGGGACCCCGTAAATCTAAAGCGTGCGTTTTTGAATCATAGTCATAATCGCGCTCCATCCCCTTATCATCCTGGGCGAGCACGCTCACAGAAACGGAATGGTTCGAGCCGCCTGACGCGCCGAAGAACCCGGCGGTCGTTGCGAACCACTTTCGACCTTCGCTGTATCCGGCGCCGGCGCCGCTCGAATTGACGACACCTTCCACCGAGAGAGCGGCCTCTTCGCACTCTGCGGCGCGTGCTTTGAGTTCCTCCGTTGACGGTTCAATATAATCGCCGAGATCAAGTTCAGGAAAGGGGGCCGTCGCCAGTCGGTCGTTGGGCGCCAGACCGCAATAGGGATCTTCGGGGGCCGCTTGCGCCATCGCCGCACATCGCTCGGCCAATTCTTCAAGAGCGGAGGTTGCGAAGTCTGTCGTCGAAACTGAGGCTTGGCGGTTGCCGACAATAATACGCAGGCCCAAATCACGGGCTTCGGAACGCTCAACGTCTTCAAGCTTTCCTAGGCGCCAGGAAACACCGTGTGAAACGGAGTGGAAGATGAGTGCGTCAGCTGCGTCAGCCCCAGCCGCTTTGGCGCGGTCGAGAAGCGTATTCAGGATGTTTTGTGCTTCAGTTTCTTGCATGCGGCGGGAATAGACAGTCACCGCCAAAGGTGCAACCGCAAGAAGGGATTAAAGCGCGGTTTCGGCAGTCGCGCTGGCCCCCCAGGCGCGCATCGCCGGTAAAGACCATATCGTATCCATATACGCACGGATGGGGGATGGCAGTTCCAACGGCCCATAAGTGCGAAAGCGCGATATGATCGGGGCGTACATGGCGTCTGCAATGGAGAATTTGCCAAAGAGGAAGGGTCCATCTGCATCAAAGCGCTCAAGGCAATTTTGCCAAATTGTGCAAATGCGCTCGATGTCGCGTGTGACTCCAGGCGACGGTTGACGGCTCAACCCCTCTTGGACAAACGCCATTGGCCAGTCTTTTCGTAAATGCGAAAACCCTGAATGCATTTCTGATGAGACGGCGCGGGCCAACGCTCTCGCGGCAGAGCTGGCTGGCCAGAGGTGGTTTTCCGGGAAAATCTCGTTGAGATATTCGGAAATGGCGAGCGAATCCCAGATGACGATGTCACCGTGATGAAGGCATGGCACCAACCCGGAAGGCGATTGCTGTTTGATCGTCTCGTAGGTTGCCGGTTCATCGAGCCGGATCAGGTGCTCGGTAAATGAAATTTCCGCTTGTCGCATCAACAGCCAGACGCGAAGCGACCAGGATGATAAGTTTTTATTGCCGATATAAAGGTGAAGGTCACTCATCTGACATCTCCATGATGAAGCAAGAAATTTGCGATCCATTCCGCCAAGACCGCTCTATCGCTCGGTCTTTTCAAGCTTTGAAGGCCTTCCTCCACGAGGGGCGCGGGAAAACGACCGGCCCGTACATTAATCAGGGCTGTGGCAAAGTCATGATCGAACTCCGGGTGCATTTGGAACGATATTGCAGGACCCTGAGCGTATTCGATCATACTGGAAGGGCAAAATCCCGACCCCGCCAACAGCTTGGCGCCCGGTGGGATAGACGTCACCTGATCTTGATGGGAGACCGCGCATGCGACCCTGGCTTGCTGCGGGACCATCCATTCGCGAGTGCTGATCATGTCATATGCATGGAGGCCAATTCCCCAACCCTTGTGGGATTTCTCCACCTTGCCGCCGAAGGCCTGGGTCATAATTTGGTGACCAAAGCATATGCCGACTTGGGGTTTGCCGGCCGCCGCCGCATCACGGATGAGCGTTTCAAGCGGCTTTATCCATCGGTGATCTTCGTAAACCCCTGCAGGAGACCCAGTGAAGAGCAGGCCGTCAACATCGCTTAACAATGGCGGCAGGTAATTTTCTTCTATTGTGAGGCGTGAGAACTGAAAACAGTTGGAAATAGGGCCGAGCATGCGCTCAAACATCCCGGCATAACTGCCATATTGATGTTGTAGCGCTTGAGGAGGCGCGCCGGTTTCAATAATGCAAAGGCGCATGAAGCGTACTTTCATCAGAATTACGGATTTGCCTGGGACTCGGAAGAACCATCAAGCCAGACTTCGAGCTGACGTCGTTTATTCTGCCGGAACCGTGGGATGCGTTCTGTCGATGGTTTTCTTGATGATCGTAGGGAAATGGTGACGGTATTGGCGCAATGACTGGTCCAGATTTGGCCATTTATGACGCATCTTTCGGATCAAGCGCTGCATGGCCGGGATATAAGGAGCCAGAAGCGCCAGCCCGACGACGAGCATAACCAACCCGAGAGGAATCGGTAGCGGTAGAATAATCAGGCCCGCAATTATAAGCGTGCCTCCTACTAACTGATGGACAACCGGCAGCATGCCGCAACGCAACTCCCTAAAACGATCCCCTGAGGCCACGATCACCGGAAAAAAAATCGCATTAACGGGACATTTCTTCCCTTTTCTTTGCTACGCGGGCCTATGTCATTCGTAAAGGGTAGCTTGCAAAATCAGGTTAAAAACCACGCTCACAATTTCGTAATCATCTCAATGTGTGCGGATGCCATCGTCTGCCAGCATGCGTATAAGTCTTAATCAGAGCAGGAAAGCGCACAGAATGTCTCACAAATCCCTCCGGGAATTTATCTCAACGCTTGAGGACGCAGGCGAACTTGTTCGCGTCGTCGAACCCGTGTCAACCGTGCTCGAGATGACTGAGATCCAAACCCGGCTTCTGGCGGAGGGGGGTCCTGCGGTGCTTTTCGAGAAAACCTTAAGAAAGGATGGCTCGATCTCTCCAATACCCGTGCTGGTTAATCTTTTCGGGACTCTTCGTCGTGTTTCAATGGGGATTTCGATCGGTGGGAATGGTCAACACGATGCGGAAACCTTGCGTGAAGTCGGTAAAACGCTCGCATTCCTGCGTCATCCTGAGCCGCCCGCAAAATTTAAAGATGCACTTGAGCTTTTGCCTTTGGCGAAAACAATTCTTTCCATGAAGCCAACAAGCCGTGATTGGGGCGCCCCCTGCCAGGAGGTTGTGCTGACTGGAGACGATGTCGATCTTGATGACCTGCCGATTCAGACTTGCTGGCCAGGCGAGCCGGCGCCTTTGATCACCTGGCCTCTTGTTGTGACGCAAGGCCCATCGGGTGAAAAGGAAGATAATTTCAATCTCGGCGTGTATCGAATGCAGCAGTTGAGCCGCAACAAAACAATTATGCGGTGGTTAAGGCACAGAGGTGGCGCCCAACATCATGCTCGATGGAAGCAGGTAAAAAC
>JAJFFW010000118.1 GCA_021776435.1 Parvularculaceae bacterium
TCCCAGAAGATCTTCGCCCGCTGGAAGAAGTTCTGCGATTGCGGGCAACAGTCTTCGCCGCCGCCGGCCTCGCAAAATTCCTTGAGCAACTCTTTTTGTTTGGGATTTAGACCAACCGGCGTTTCGACCTGGATTTCCACATAAAGATCGCCGCGACCTTTGGTGTTGAGCTTGGACATGCCCTTGTTCCGCACCCGGAAGCGTTTTCCGGTCTGCGATCCTTCGGGAACCGAAATTTTAACCCGCCCGCCATCAATCGTCGGGGCTTCGAAATCACCGCCCAGCGCCGCTGTCGTCATGGGAATCGGCATCGCGCAATAAAGGTTGGGCCCGTCACGTTCAAACAGATCATGCTCTTTCACATTCACGAAAAGATAAAGATCGCCCTCTGGTCCGCCGCGAGGACCCGCATCACCCTCGCCGGTAAGACGGATACGAGTCCCACCTTCAATACCTGCCGGAATGGCGACAGCCAGTTCACGTTCTCGCCTGACGCGACCTTGACCGCCACAATCAGTGCACGGATCTGCAATCACCCGACCTTCGCCCTGACACGAGGGGCAGGTGCGCTCAATTGTGAAAAAGCCCTGCTGCATGCGCACACGGCCCGCGCCGTGACACGCCTGACATGCAGTTGGGCCGGAGCCGGGGTTTGCCCCAGAGCCCTCACATGTCTCGCATGAGACCGAACCGGGTACGGTGATCGTCGTATTCTTACCCGCGAAAGCCTCGCTTAAATTAATATCCAGATTGAATTTAAGGTCGGCGCCGCGCGCGGGTCCGCCGCGTCTGGCGCCACGCGCGCCCATGACGTCTCCAAAGATATCATCAAACACATCAGCAAATGCGCTGGCGTTAAAACCGTGGCCGCCGCCGCCAAACCCGTTTGCCCCGCCATTTTGAAAAGCTGCATGACCATACCGGTCATAGGCGGCGCGTTTTTGTTGGTCGGACAGAATTTCGTAAGCCTCCCCAAGCTCTTTAAATTTATGTTCTGCCTGCGGATCGTCGTGATTGCGATCGGGATGATACTGCATTGCACGTTTACGGAAAGCCGATTTGATCGCGGCCGCATCCGCGCCGCGCTCTACACCTAAAGTTTCATAATAACACTGCGCCATTGACCGCCTTCTACTCAGCTTTCCCGATTACCGCACCCCGCGGAAAAGAACCGGCGGCGGGCAGCCCCGCCGCCAATCGGTCTCTTTAGTCTTTTTTGTCACCGTCGACTTCTTCGAAGTCTGCATCAACCACATCCTCATCGATTGTGTCTTCCTGACTATCGCCGATTTCGTGTTCAACATCTTCCTTTTGCGCGCTGTACATCGCTTCACCGAGCTTCATCGAAGCCTGCGCCAGCTCTGTCGTTGCGGTGTTGATCGCTTCAACATCGGCGTCTTCATTCTCAAGGAGGGTTTTAAGAGAGGCCATTGCGTCTTCAATCGCCTTCTTGTCGTCAGCGCCGACCTTGTCGCCGTGTTCGGAAAGCGATTTCTCGGTCGAATGAACCAGCGCTTCGGCCCGGTTTCTGCCCTCAACCGTATCGCGTCGGGCCTTGTCGACTTCGGCATTGGCTTCTGCTTCCTGAACCATCTTATCGATATCGGCGTCGGAAAGACCGCCGGAAGCCTGAATGCGGATCGATTGCTCTTTGTTCGTTGCTTTATCCTTGGCGGACACATGCACGATGCCATTAGCGTCAATATCAAATGTGACCTCAACCTGGGGCACGCCGCGCGGCGATGGTGGAATACCAACCAGATCAAATTGGCCGAGCATTTTATTATCGGCCGCCATTTCCCGCTCACCCTGGAAAACGCGGATCGTCACTGCGGACTGATTGTCTTCCGCCGTTGAGAAGGTTTGCGACTTTTTGGTGGGGATGGTTGTGTTGCGCTCGATCAGGCGGGTGAAAACGCCGCCCAGTGTTTCAATGCCAAGCGACAGCGGTGAAACATCGAGGAGAAGAACGTCTTTAACATCGCCTTGCAGAACGCCGGCTTGAATGGCGGCGCCGAGAGCCACGACTTCATCGGGATTAACACCCTTATGCGGTTCGCGACCGAAGAATTGTTTTACGGTTTCCTGAACTTTCGGCATGCGCGTCATGCCGCCAACGAGGATCACTTCGTCAATATCACCTGGCGTAAGACCGGCGTCTTTCAATGCCGCCTTACAAGGCTCAACGGTGCGCTTGACGAGATCGCCAACCAAGGATTCCAGCTTAGCGCGCGATAATTTGATGTTGAGATGCTTCGGGCCCGTCTGATCGGCTGTGATGAAGGGCAGGTTTACTTCATACTGCGCGGTCGAAGACAGTTCTTTCTTGGCTTTTTCCGCTTCTTCTTTCAGACGCTGCAGGGCGAGCTTGTCTTTTTTCAGATCAATGCCCTGATCCTTTTTGAATTCGTCCGCGAGATAATTGACGATATGGAGGTCGAAATCCTCACCCCCTAAAAACGTGTCGCCATTGGTCGCAAGCACTTCAAAAACGCCGTCGCCGATTTCGAGAATCGAAATGTCGAAGGTGCCGCCGCCAAGGTCGAAGACGGCGATCTTCTTGCCTTCGTTCTTTTCAAAGCCATAGGCGAGCGCCGCTGCGGTGGGTTCGTTGATAATGCGCAAAACCTCAAGGCCGGCAATTTTGCCCGCATCCTTGGTGGCCTGACGCTGAGCGTCATTAAAATAGGCCGGCACCGTGATGACCGCCTGGGTAACCGTTTCCCCAAGATGGCCTTCAGCCGTTTCCTTCATCTTTTGAAGAATGAAAGCCGAAATTTGTGACGGCGCATATTTCTCACCGCGCGACGAAACCCATGCATCACCGTTATCCGCTTTGACAATTTCATACGGGACCATTTTCCGGTCTTTGGCGACGGTGGGGTCATCCCAGTTGCGCCCGATCAGGCGCTTGATCGCGAAAAACGTATTTTCCGGATTGGTGACCGCCTGACGACGCGCCGGTTGGCCAATCAAACGCTCTTTATCTTCCGTAAACGCGACAACCGACGGTGTCGTGCGCGCGCCCTCGGCGTTTTCGATAACTCTTGGTTCCTTGCCCTCCATGACGGCGACACATGAGTTCGTCGTCCCGAGGTCGATTCCGATGACCTTACCCATAGTACTCTTCTCCTAACAGCGAACCGCCCCGTTATTCCAAGCCTTAATCGGCATCACGCCCGTAAGCGCCTGAAGCGGGTGGCCCCTTCCAAATTATGATTTTGCGCCGCTGCATTTTGCGTTCGGCACACGTTCGAGCGGCATATAGGCAAGAGCAGTTCCACCTGCAACCCGCCAATGGCAAGCCATAACGATATTTGTGCGTGTGTGTGAAACAATCGCGACCATTTGCGCCGCGACAAATCTTTTTGCGCGGCAAGTGAATGTGGAAACAGACCTTCGCCTTCATTTTGAAAGACACCTGTCCGGAGCCAAACGCCATCACCACATTTCATGGAAAATGACCGGTTAAAAGTTTGTTCTTGATATGTTCTGCGCTCTGAGTCATGATGCACCTATCAATCGAGGGCGCGCGCAGCGCACATGGCGGATCAAGGCGATGCTCGATCGCAAGCCGTCAGCCGGTCACAAGGCGCGCCGGACGGAGGCGATCTGTATTGTCTTTCAGACGCGCATATTTGTCAGGCATCATGCTCTCCTTAGCGCTCTTAGGGTGTTCGCCAAGACCGGAAGGATCGGAAGGATCAGCGATGGAAGAGATCTCTCGACACAACACAATCAATTATATTGAACTGCCGATGACCGATGTCACGGCGACAAAGGCTTTCTATTCCGAAGTGTTTGGCTGGTCATTTCAGGATTGGGGGCCTGATTATATCAGCTTTTCCGGCGCTGGTGTGGAAGGCGGGTTCGGGCGCGATATCGACGTGACCGGCAGACTAGGCCGCGTTCTGGTGGTGATGTATTCCGAGGATCTGAAAGCCACAGAAGCTGCGATCACCAAGGCGGGCGGCAAGGTGACCAAACCCATCTTTGAATTTCCTGGCGGGCGGCGATTTCATTTTACCGATCCCAATGGAACCGAACTCGCGGTGTGGTCCGAATAGTCCTTCCTGTAAGAAATGGCCGCGCAAGTGGGGCGCTCTTCGCGCCCCTTCCCGATTTGAACACCAAAGCAGAACAGGGTGGTATTTGATCGCCGCCTCATAACAACGAAGGCTGCAATCAACAGTCTAACAGGCCCTTCACTGACATGCGCCTAAGAGCTCAGAGATAAAAGCAAGCTCCTTCTTTTAATTTGTTCTTGATATGTTCTCCATTCTGCGTCAATATGCACCGCCCGTCAATCGGGAGAACCCCTGCGCAGGAGCCCGCCATGGTTGCACAGATTGTCACCTTTGCTTTTCACGGCGTCGAAGCGCGACCCGTCACGGTTCAAGTGCAACTCACCAGCGGCGCCAACGCCTTTATGATCGTAGGGCTGCCCGACAAAGCGGTCTCTGAAGCGCGGGAGAGAGTCTCCGCCGCACTTTACGCGGTCGGGCTGGGTCTGCCTCCGAAAAGGGTCACGGTCAATCTGGCCCCGGCCGACCTGCCTAAGGAGGGGAGCCATTTTGACCTGGCGATCGCTCTCGGACTGTTAATGGAAATGGGGGCGGTGGCGCGCGACAGCGCCGACGGGTTTGCGGTCATGGGCGAGCTGGGGCTTGACGGATCGATTGCGGCGGTGACCGGCGCCTTGCCGGCGGCGGTAGCGGCGAATGCGCGAGAGCTCGGGCTGATTTGTCCGGCGGCATCCGGCGCCGAAGCCGCCTGGGCCGGTGGTGACGCACAAATCATCGCACCCAAAAGTCTCATTCAACTGGTCAATCACTTGAAAGGAACCCAGGTGATCGCCGCGCCCGAACCCGGCGGACTGGAACCGGCGCCGCCCTCACCGGACCTTAAGGACGTTAAGGGGCAGGAAACCGCCAAGCGGGCACTCGAGGTCGCCGCAGCGGGGGGACATAATCTGTTAATGGTCGGTCCACCCGGCGCAGGAAAGTCGATGATCGCCTCACGCCTTCCTGGCCTTTTGCCGCCGCTGTCGCCGGAAGAAATGCTCGAGATCTCTATGGTGCAGTCTCTTGCGGGGCTTTTGGAGGAGGGTCGATTGACCCGCGCGCGACCCTTCCGGGCGCCGCATCATTCAGCCTCTATGGCGGCGATGATCGGCGGCGGTGTGCGCGCAAAACCCGGCGAAGCGTCGCTTGCCCATCACGGCGTCTTATTTCTCGACGAACTGCCGGAGTTTTCCTCGCCCGTGCTCGATAGCTTGCGTCAGCCCCTGGAAACCGGAGATGTCTTGATCGCCCGGGCCAATTTTCATGTGCGTTATCCGGCGCGGTTTCAACTTGTCGCCGCAATGAACCCATGCCGGTGCGGGTATGGCCGGGCGAGCGGGCGAGCGTGTGGGCGCGGGCCCAATTGTGAGGAGATTTATCAATCCCGCATTTCAGGACCGCTGCTTGATCGCATGGATATTGCCATCGAATTGCCGGCCGTCACCCCCGCCGACCTGGCCGCTCCCGCCTCCGGCGAGGACACCGCGACGATCGCGCGTCGCGTCAACGCAGCGCGTCGCGCGCAAATCGACCGTGCTCAAAGTCTGGGGGCGCGGAACGTAACGAACGCGGCGGTCGCCGATTGTCATCTTGAAAAAATTGCAGCGCCTGACGCCGACGGCGCCGCGCTGTTATCGCGCGCCAGCGAAGCGATGCGCTTATCCGCGCGCGCCTATCACCGCATCTTGCGCGTCGCAAGAACGCTCGCCGATCTCGATGGTGTTGACAGCGTCAAACGCCGCCATATTGCTGAAGCCGTGAGCTATCGCAGACGTGACGATGCCGCATCACCGACAGGTCTTGCCCCAGTCGGCGCAGAATCTAGAGCTATTCATAAATTTTAACCACGTCTTTACACCATTTTTTCAATTCCGCGCCTGCATGATCGCCACTTCAGATCACGAGGCCGCCACTACATGATTAATACCACACCGGAAATTGACACGACTTTCAGTGACCTGATCATTCTTTGTGATCAGAGCAAAAAGATTCGTTTTGTCAGCCGGGCGTTTTCCAACTATTTTGGCGCCTCACCTGAGAAATGGATTGGCTGTACTTTTTCCCCTGGCACGTGCGCTGCAACCATAGACACGCCAGCCATTTATCGCACCGAAGCGAAAAACGGCGACCAGCACTGTTTCATTGACTGGGAAGAGTCGCTGCTTGAGGGCGGAGAACGTCTTTATGCGGGACGCATCGATCACGCTGAAGGCGCTGCAAAAGAAGCCGTCAGACATGACGCCGAAATTGGGGCGATGAGCGCGCCCGAACCCGCCAACGCGGCCGCAGATGCGAAGATGCGCTTTCTCGCGACGATGAGTCACGAAATGCGAACGCCCCTTAATGGTATTCTCGGCATGACAGGGCTTCTTCTTGATACTGAGTTACTTCCCAATCAACGGGCGTATACGGATGCGGTTCGCGAGTCCGGAGCGGCGCTTCTCGCACTCATTAATGACATACTGGATTATTCAAAAATAGAAGCTGGCAAACTGGTGCTAGAAAACACGCCATTTGATCCGTGCGCGCTCGTTCAAAGCGTTGCGGAGTTATTGTCACCGAAAGCCGCCGAAAAAAACATCGAGGTCGCTGCAACCGTCGCGAACAATGTCCCGCACCGCCTTTTTGGCGACGAGGCGCGCCTCCGGCAGGTGCTCATTAATCTTGCCGGTAACGGCGTCAAATTTACCGAGCGAGGCGGCGTCAGCATCGAAGCCGGAGCCGTTGGTCAATCGGACGGTTTATTGTCTCTTGAAGTTAATGTTCGCGATACCGGTCGTGGTATTCCGTTGGCCGAGCAAAAAACCGTCTTCGAGGAATTCACCCAAGCCACAGATGACCACCCGAGCAAAACAGAAGGAACGGGCCTTGGCCTCACAATCGCGCAAAAATTAGTGCGGACGATGGGCGGTGAGATCTCCTTGAAAAGTTCAAAAGGGGAAGGCAGCGTCTTCACATTTACGGTCCGGCTGGAAACTGGAGGCGCACAGGCAGAAACACCGCCCGCCGATCCAGGCAAGGTTATCGTTTTGACGCGCTCAACTTTACTGGCGCATGTGACTAAACTTCAGCTCAAAGCGATTGGCGCTAAAGACACATGCGTGACGTCGTCCCTTCCAACCGCCCTCAAAGCCGTTGATCGCATGCCCGATGCGACGGTCTTATGCGATATTGATTTCGCCGCGAATGGCGGAGAAACATTAGCCCGACAGGCAAAGCGGACTCTGGTGTTGTTGTCGCCGCTTTCTCGCGGCCGGCTCGATTCTTTCCGCAAAGCGGGGTTTGACGGGTATCTGATCAAACCCATCCGCCAATCCTCCCTTCACGCGCAACTGACCTGCCAACAGTCTTCGCCGCCTGTAGCAGCGGCGGTTATCGCCAAGACCGGCAAAAAACCATCCAACACAAAAAAACTGCGTGTCCTTCTCGCAGAAGACAATCAGATCAATGCTGTCCTCGCGACCACCCTGATTAAGCGCGCTGGTCACCACGTGGATCTCGCTGGCAATGGATGCGAAGCCGTCGCCGCGCTGCGCAGCGCCCCTTACGATATCGTGCTGATGGATATGCACATGCCCGAAATGGACGGCCTCGAAGCCGCGAGGCGTATCCGCCAACTTGACAGCGAAGCCAGTGAAACGCCGATTATCGCCCTGACCGCAAACGCCATGGCCAATGACCGGCAAAAATGTTTGTCAGCCGGAATGGATGATTTTCTTTCAAAACCATTTGATCCCACCGATCTCCAAGAAATTCTCAATAATTGGGGCAACCGTCGAAAAGTGCTCGACGCCGCCTCATAATCGCCCCGGTCTTTCCTAATCTGCGAACCGCCATAAGACTGTCGCCACACGAAAAAGAACGTTAGAGCGGTTCAGATGACGATTTCCTCACCCGACACTTCCCAGACCAAGAAAAGCCTCCTCGCCGCAGTCGCTTCTTATCTCACGCCGCGCGGGTTCGTGATGTTGCTTTTTGGCTTTTCAGCCGGCCTTCCGTTCTACCTTATTTTTCAAACGCTCTCGATCTGGCTTCGCGAAGAAGGCGTAAGCCGAGGCGAGATCGGGCTCTTTGCCTGGGTCGGCTTCGCCTTCACAATCAAATGGCTGTGGGCGCCGGTGCTCGACCGCGTACCGATTCCGTTTCTCGAAAATCGGATTGGACGACGAAGGGCATGGATGGCGGTCGCCCAAATCGGTGTCGCCACTATGCTCCTCGCTATGTCGGCGGCGAACCCCGGCGATAATTTGTTTTACGTCGCCATCATCGCGATCGGCATCGCCTTCTCATCCGCCACACAAGACATCGCCATTGACGCCTGGCGCATCGAGGCGGCGGCCGCCGAAGAGCAGGGCATGATGGCTGCGATGTATCAATACGGTTATCGGATCGGTCTCCTTATCGCCGGGACCGCACCGCTGATAATTGCCGACAATGTCAACTGGGCTTTCGCTTATCAGTTCATGGCCGCTTTGATGATGGTTGGTTTTCTGACGGCGCTTTTTGCACCGAAAATTGAAGCGGGTCTTTACATTCCCCCAAAGCGATTGCCGCCTCTGCAAGCACTTCGTGAATCGACGATTGGTCCGTTTGCAGATTTTTTAAAGAGATACGGAACAGCGGCGCTTGTGATTTTACTATTCATCGCGGTTTATCGCATTCCCGATTTTGTCATGGGGTTCATGACAGGCCCGCTATACGTCGACCTCGGATACGACAAAACTCAAATCGCCTTCATTCGCGGCGGCGCCGGCATGATTGCAACGATGTTCGGTGTGTTTCTAGGCGGCATATTGTTATTGCGGCTCAATTTTATGGCTGCACTACTGATCGGCGTCATCGGCCAGTCCGTCACCAACCTACTCTATTCCTGGCTCGCCATGATGCCCGCTGATAATCTCTATCTGGCGACAGCGGTAATCATCGATAACATCGCCTATGGCTATGCCGGCACTGTGTTGATCGCTTATATGTCGAGCCTGACGAACACCGCCTTCACCGCCACCCAATACGCGCTCTTCAGTTCGTTTTACGCTTTGCCGGGAAAATTCGTCGGCGGTTTCTCAGGGTTTATTGTCGAGGCTGTGGGCTATCCGTGGTTTTTCGCCTACACAGCCATGATCGGCATTCCGGCTGCGCTGCTCGTTCTTGTTTTGAAGCGTTCGGAAAAAGATTTACGTCATGAGACGCCGCAAACCGAGCCTATCTGACCGAGGCGAGGCAGGCTGCCGGATCAGGATTTTCCTCGTCCGAATTGAGCGCCGCAGCGTCGACATGAGCGACTTTCGGCGCTCCTGTTTCATCTGGATAAAGAATGACGATCAGGGCGCAGTCTTTATAGGCGTATCGGCGGTACTCGCCGGGGCCTTCATGTCGAACCAGGGCGGGCGCGCCTAATATGTCATCAAGCGCCGCCGCCGACCTGCCCAAAATATCTTCGGGAGCCATCGCCGGTTCGGCAGCTAAGGCGGGTTCGTCAGCAACGACCTCCGGTGTGGACGGCCTTATCGACGCGCAGCCCACCAACCAAATTGCGGCTGTGATGCAACCTAAACTTTTACCTAGTGTTCCGCGCATCTCACCCTCAATTTTCCGTCTACGGCGCCTGGCGCCCCTTTTTGAGCAAAGCGATAAAGGTTCGCGACAGCCTCGTCGAGCGCCAAAAGAAAACCTAAACCACGTTTCATGAATCAAGGGTTATCGCCGGGGAAATCAGATAATCGCCCGACGGCGCCATCAAATCGTCCCTCCAACCTTGCGCCTGTGCGCAGCATCCGATAATCCCCGCGGGGTTTAACCATAATAGCTGGAGACATCATGACGCAAAAGGCTCTCGACGTGATCGGCGTTGGCAACGCAATCGTTGACGTTTTCGCCCATGCTGACGACGCCTTCCTTGCGGCCCATGGGATCGCAAAAGGCGGCATGACTCTGATAGACGAAGAGGAGGCGCGGTCGATTTATGACGCCATGGCGCCCGGGATTGAAATGTCCGGCGGATCTGCGGCGAATACGATCGCATGCATCGCGTCGCTGGGCGGACAGGCGGCTTACATTGGCAAAGTGGCGAATGACGAGTTGGGCGCAGTGTTCCGCCATGATTTGCGCGCGACCGGTGTTGAGTTCGATACCACGCCGCTTGAAAACGGGCCCGCCACCGCCCGCTCGCTGATCAATGTATCGCCGGATGCGCAACGATCCATGTCGACCTATCTTGGCGCAACAACCCAGCTCACCGAAGACGATGTCGATGAGGCGCAAGTCAGGCGCGCCGGCATTACCTATTTTGAAGGGTATCTTTTCGAAATGCCGCGCGCGCGAAAAGCCTTTGTGAAGGCCTGCGAGATCGCCAGGACGGCAGGGAAAAAGACGGCGATCACCTTATCCGATTCCGGTTGCGTGGACCGCCAGCACCCGGCCTTTATCGAGTTCATCGGCGCCCATACGGACATTCTCCTGGCCAATCAGGCAGAAGCTGAGACCCTTTTCGAAACTGACGACTTTGACGAGATCGCCCGGCGCGCGCGCACGCTGTGTCCACTGACCGCAGTGACGCGCTCGGAGAAAGGATCGATCCTGATCCCGCGTGACGGCGACGTCGTTGTGATCGAAGCTGTGACACCGGAAAAACTCGTCGACACCACCGGCGCCGGCGACGCCTACGCCGCTGGCCTTTTGTTCGGTCTGGCTCGCGATATGGAGCTTGGCCGCACCGGCGCCCTCGCATCGTTAGCCGCCAGTGAGATTATCAGCCACATGGGCGCCCGCCCTGAGGCCAATCTTTATGAGCTCGCCAAAAAAGCGGACCTGTTATAGCGGTCTACCGGTCAACGGTTTTATTCGCGCGACGCCTTTTCAGCGTGCCCCGAGACAGCTTCGCGACGTCTCAGCTCGCGGGCGACATCCGCAGGAGATACCCCCGCCGCAGCGAGCAGAACAAGCAGGTGATAGAGCGCATCTGCGGTTTCTTTGGTAAGCTCAGCCTTATCGCCAGTGACACCCGCGATTGTGACTTCTACTGCTTCTTCGCCAAACTTTTTTGCGCAACGCGCAGGACCCGCTTCGAGAAGAGCCGCTGTATAAGAGGTTGAAGGTGACGCCCCGCGCCGAGACGAAATTGTCTCGAACAGATCCGTCATCACGGCGCCCAGGTCACTTTTGTCAGCGTGCATACCTCTCTCCATCGTGAATAAGCCCTATTGTCACCTTAAAGGCGTGCGGGCAAGCCGGCGTCAGAAATCGCCTGCTTCACCTGAGCGATCGTATAGTCCCCAAAATGAAAAATTGAGGCTGCCAGGACCGCTGAAGCATGCCCATCACGAACCGCGGCGACGAGATGATCAAGCGTCCCTGCGCCGCCCGACGCAATGACCGGAATACCAACAGCGTCAGCGACAGCGCGGGTCAAATGAACATCGTATCCTGTCTTAACACCGTCACCATCCATGGAGGTGAGCAGTATCTCACCCGCGCCCCGTCGCGCCGCCTCTATGGCGAAAGCAACAGCATCGATTCCCGTTTCATTGCGCCCGCCATGGATGAAAATCTCCCACTTTCCAGGCGCAACCCGACGTGCATCGATCGCCACAACAACGCACTGCGCGCCGAACCGTAGTGCGGCTTCATTGATAAGGTCTGGATTTTCGACAGCGGCAGTATTTATCGCGACCTTGTCAGCGCCGGCCAGCAAAAGTTTGCGGAAATCTTCCGTAGACCGAACGCCTCCCCCAACGGTCAACGGCATAAAACAACGCTCTGCGACACAAGCGACTGTATCAAGAAGGATACTTCTGCCCTCATGACTTGCTGAAATATCAAGAAAACAAAGCTCATCGGCGCCCGCAGCATCGTAAGCCACCGCAGCCTCGACCGGGTCGCCTGCATCGCGCAGGTTTACAAAATTAACACCCTTCACGACGCGCCCGTCTTTTACATCCAGGCAAGGAATAATTCGTACCTTCAGCATACTGTTGTTTTCTATTTTACTCGCGCCACAGCGGCGCCATCGCATCGAAATCAGCCCAGGCTTTGTCCACGGCTTTCATTCGCGTCTCCGCTTCGGCGGCGCGACAACCATAGATAAATCCGGCTGCGCGCATTGCCGCTTTCCCTTGCCCCCTCGCAGCCTGTTCAGCAAGAGACTGCGCGATAACGGCATCGTTCAAAGCGCCAAGGATCTCCTGAAAGCGCGCAATCGCCATCATATAAGGCTTGCGGTGCGCCTTCGCATAGAGTGGGAGGAAGACTTGTAACGCATACCGTAGTTTTTTCAGGGCAATACGCATTTTATGGTGCGTCGCTGCGTCTGCCACATCACGCCTTGCGGCGACTGCCCGCAACTTCGAAACCCGGTCATCAAGGGCGGCGGCGGCAAATAACTGGACATTCGTTTGTCGCTCGTTGGTTGCCTCGGCGTGCCAGGTTTTGAGGTAGCCCACCTCTAGGAGATCAAAGGCGAAGGTGGAAAAATCATCCCCGGCGATTGCATTTAAGGCAGAGTCCCAAGCTTCCGCCCGCAAGGCTTCCGCGCGCGCTTGAAGTTTTGAAAACCCCTCGGTCTCATACCCACGCGAAGTTAAAGGCGGCAGGGTTTCATGGAGAAAGACGTCCCAGTCGCGCGTCGGCGACAAAAGGCGTGCAAAGTTGCCCCCTTTCCGCGCCAAGCTTCGAATGCGTTCATCATAGACCGGGCGTCGAAAAATTCGTTCGATCGCTCGAAACCGCCTCAGAGCGACTCTCAGTTGATGAACCCCTTCCGGATGGCGCGTATTCAAAACAGTTGGGGTGATGGCCGTAATCTGCTCAGCGCAATACAGGATACCGGCCCGAAAAGCGTCCTCCACCGTTCCCTCCAGATCGATGATCAGCGCGGGCCGCTTGCCGAGCCCAGAAAGACTCCCCTGACCCGTACGGCGTGCTGCAGCCAGCTTCGTTTCGAACCCGAGTCGAACACCCGGTTGTTCTGAAATACGACGCGCGACGGTGAATAAATCAGCGGCATCACCGTCAAGCAACTCAAGCTCGAGTTCTGCGAGGGGCGCCATGCGCATTTGACCGTCGGCGCCCAAACCCTCGATCTGACCAAAATCGAAGGCGCATTCAATCGTCGTGTCGTTGAGTTTTATCAGCGCTGACCATCGATCCAAAGTGGAGGATGCAATCGGCCGCAATCCTTGGCGCCAAACCCCGAGGGAGCTGTCTAGCCATTTGTTCCCGGTGGCGGCGGGGAAGGTCTCTTGCGGCAAGAGCACCCGCTCTGTTTCATACCGCTCAATGGCGCCACCCGCCGAGGATCGACCTTTAACGGTCTGTATCCTTCGCCCTGCCTGCTCGCGCAGTCGCAGGGACAGGCCTGCGCGCTCAAGATCACCGTTTGGGGTATCGTGATAGGTGGAGACCAGCCGGTTCCAGGACCCTCCGCCGTCGATTATCTCAGTGAGTATAGCCGATGACCTCAGCCGCACGAGAACGATAGGCGTGGCCGTGAATTTGATCTCTATCTCGGTGTTATCGCGAGACATAACAAGCGCGCCGCCTCCCCAAACACAACACAAGCCGGAGGGCCTGCTTCCCTCAGCTTAGTCCTCAGATCATCAGGAGCAAGGGATGTGCCTTAAATCGAGTCTCGCTGGCGGACACCCTCCGCCGCAGCCATGGCCGCTTTCGGCGTGATCCGACCGTCATAAAGCGCCCGCCCGATAATGACGCCGGCAATACCGGCCGTATGGCTCGCCAGGGCTTCGATATCGCCGGCTGAAGCAACGCCGCCAGACGCGATCACCGGTATGGCCAAAGCGTCAGCAAGTGCGGCTGTCGCCTCAACATTAACCCCGGACAGCGCACCATCACGTCCGATGTCCGTATAGACAATCGCGCCAACCCCTTGATCTTCAAAGCGTTTTGCGATCTCTGATGCGGTATGACCTGTATCCTCCGCCCAGCCGTCTGTCTTCACACGGCCATCCTTCGCATCTACGCCGACGACGATTCTGCCTGGAAATGCGGACGCTGCGGCCTTGACAAAATCGGGGTCACGCACCGCAGCCGTACCGAGGATGATCCGCTCCAAACCACAGTCAAACCAGGCTTCGACAGCGGCCATATTTCGCACCCCGCCGCCAAGCTGCACTTTCACGGCTTTCGTGGACACAATCGCTTTGATCGCGACGGCGTTTTCCGATTGACCGGAGAAAGCCCCATCAAGATCGACAACATGTATCCAATCAAACCCGGCGGCGGCAAATACACGCGCTTGGTCCTCCGCGTCTTCGTTATAAACGGTCGCCTGATCCATTCGCCCGTGAAGAAGCCGCACACACCGTCCCGCTTTTAAGTCAATCGCAGGATACAGCGTAAAGGCGGGCGCACTCATGACGGCTTCCAGTTCAAAAAATTCGTGATCAATCGCAAACCCGCCGCCTGGCTCTTTTCGGGATGGAATTGAACGCCTGCAATATTATCGCGGGCAACCGCCGCAACGACAGGCCCGCCATGGTCTGTAACCTCTATGAGATGCTGTTCATTTTCGGGAACAAAATGAAAAGAATGAACGAAATAAAAGACGCTGTCCCCACCCCCATTCCCGTCAAAAAGCGGGTGAGGAGAAACACATTGAACGTCGTTCCAGCCCATATGGGGGACCTTGAGCGCAGGGTCGGCGGGTGTAAGGCGCCGTACTTCACCGGGCAGCCAGCCAAGACCAGGGGTTTCGCCGAATTCGAGCCCCCGATCCGCCAATAATTGCATCCCAACGCAAATGCCGAGGAATGGTCGTTTCGCAACGAAAACAGTGTGCTCCAAAGCTGCGAGCAGGCCTTTTCGAGCACGCAGGCCTGCCATACACGCTGCGAAGGCGCCGACACCGGGCAAGACGACACGGTCGGCTTTGCAAACAGCGTCAGCGTCATCCGTTACAACACTGCGCGCATCCCGGCCGCTGTCATGCGCAGCCCGTTCAAAAGCTTTTTGCACGGAACGCAGATTGCCGGAGCCGCAATCGATAATGACGATGGTTTCTTCGGCCATAGCGGCGCTTTTAGAGCGCATCAGCGGATGTGGGAACCGTTTTCGGGAGTGAGCCGCGTTAAGAAAAACGCGGGAGAACGGCTCGCGTCCTCCCGGTCCCTCAGACCCGTCTCAATAGCCTACGTAGACCGCACTATTAGCCGTCAATGAAGGGGCACCGAAAGTACTGCGCTTATTACGGCCAAGCAACCAAACGGACAAAATCTGCATGCGCTTGTAGATCAAAATGAAGATCCCGAGCTGGTGGTATCGGCAATTGCGTGAGAGCGACTTCAAGTCCTGCTTTTCTGGCGTGCTTCATGGCTGGGATCATATCAGTGTCTGCCGAAACCAAAATAATTCTGTCGACGGTTCCTTTATCCGAAAAAGTCGCGATATCGAGCCCAACTCTCATATCCACGCCCTTTTGCTCAAAAACCGGTGTAAAATCTTGATCAGATAGCTCTTCGCGACCTTGAATCGGTATCTTCTTAGGTTTCCACCCTCGAAAACCTAAAGTCCCCCGTCGAACCGCAAATTTTTCACGCATCGCTAGATCGCGAAGCCAACTGTCATTCGATTTAAAGGTCGTCTGTTCACCACTTACGGGCAGCGTCGCCTTGCCGCGAAATTGAGGAGAATCATAATAAAAGATTCGAAAAAGATACTCTGACTCGTCGACGCAACTTCTAGCAAATCCTTCAATGAAATCATTATCGTACGTTATTCTCGCTGCTTTGGCGCAAGCGCGCAGATGGCCGCCATCGATAAGAATTGCTGTTTTCATTACTGGCCCAGAACGTAAGAACCCCCCAACCATAGGTTGGGGGGTTCTAGGATTGTCACCCACGAATCGGGGTGTCAAGTATTCTGCACTTTTATCTATATCGTAAGAATTGAGAATCCGTCAACGTCTACAAAGTTGACTATTCGTCACATTTTATTGCATAAGCCAATGCTTCTCCCCACCGAAATCCGACTTCACCCGCCGCCGATATACCCCCGAAGGGGTCTAATCGGTCCTTAAGGTTGTCGCCGGCAACCCTGCCCGCAAGGTCAGTTTTGCGCAGCGTCCGGCCAGCAGGCGGCGAGCGCGGCTTTTGTATGCTCGTCAGCGGCGTCAACATCAGCTTGCGATTGAATAGCGGCAATGGCGGTTGCCAGTGCGTCGTCTTCAGCCGCCGCAGCGCCCAAGCATGAACACCCGGAATTATCGCCGTTATTTTCTTCCATATAGGCGTTGCACTGGGCTTCTATTTCATTCGCCGATGCCACGCCGCCGATAAAACCGGCAGCAACGATAGATGCAATCAAAATCTTCTTCATTTTTTTCCTCTTTAAACTGATGATTAACCACGATCAGGAAAACACGATGACATGGCTTCTTTCGCCGCGTCAGAGGCCTGCGACCAACGTTCATCCCGGTCCGCAATAGCGCCAAGCGCTACAAACTCTTCCTGCAAAGCGGAACTGGCTGATACCGTTTCTTCAAGACAAGTGCATCCAGCCGAATCGCGTCCTTCAGCATCCAGAACCGCACTGCACTGATCAGCCAACTCACCCGCTGAAACCGTACTCGCGCTCATCGCCGACACCGCGGCAAATGCAAACCAACGAAGTTTTTTCATTTAATCCGTTCCCATGTTTTAACGCTGATATCTGCCGCAGTTTCTCTGTTGCCGATACCACACGCCGCTCCCAACGGCCGCGATCTGACTGAAGTCTGCCCAAAAGGTCAACGCCTTCACTCAGCCCGGAAGGCGCCGGGTGCGCGGCCAAAGCCCTGCGCCCGGCCGCAAATGGCGACGACGAACATGAGCAAACCTTTGACTTTGCTGAATAACGGGCGACTGGCCACGTGCTCGTCCGAAGGGCGCCCGCAAAATGCATTTTGCAATCAAATCGGATTGCCTGGCATCCCCCCTTCGGCGCTTCGCGCCACTTCCCCCGGGTCCGCGCAAAGCGCGGCCCGAGGACAGGCTCCGGACCGGAGGGGGCAACGAGGGTGCAATCGATGAAGGCTCCACATCAACTTGATTGCAATATCTACGCTACCCGCCAAGCACGCCCTTTGTCGACGGCGTTGCGCCTGCGGCGCGCGGGTCCGGCTCTGCGGCAAACCGAAACGCCCGGGCCGTCGCCTTAAAACAGGACTCAATGATGTGGTGCGTATTTGTCCCATAGAGGTTTTCCACATGCAGGCATAAGCCAGCATTCATCGCGAGGGCGTGGAACCATTCCTTGAACAACTCCGTATCCATATCGCCGATCTTGTCTCGCGGAAATTCAACCCGCCACACGAGGTAAGGTCGTTTTGAAATATCAATTGACGCCCGCGACAGGGTTTCATCCATCGGGATATAGGCGCTGGCGAACCGACGGATGCCCGCGCAATCCCCGAGCGCTTTCGCAATCGCCTGACCGATCACAATACCGGTATCCTCAACCGTATGATGCATATCGATATGAAGGTCGCCCTCGGTGCGCACTTTCAAATCGAGCATCGCATGCTTGGCGAACGCCTCCAGCATGTGATCGAAAAAACCAATTCCGGTGTCGATGTCGTAATCGCCCGATCCGTCGATCTCCAATGCGACAAAGATCTCGGTCTCGCGGGTTTTGCGTTCAACAGTGGCGGCGCGCATGGAAAACATCCTTTCTTCTGCCTCATAGCGCGAAATGATTGAAAAAGCACCGCTTTGGCGCTTAACACGTCATGGCTCGCCAATCGATGAAAGCGGGTAGCGCCTCAGTTTGAAATTAACCCGCTTCCCTCTATCTGGAAGGCGATCCATGAATGTCGTCGTTTGGGACTTTCAAGACGATCGTGAAAACCGGATCGACAGCATCTTCTGACCCAAAACAGTTATTGGAAAAAGCCGGTGCCGAGGGGGTGGGACAGATTTAGTCGTCTCTGGTTCCTACGAAAAGTGCAATCAAGGTGATCATTCCACCGTATCGAAATGCGGTTTCAAGCGCGGCATCTCGCATGGCATCGGAGCGCCACAACTCAAACCAAGTCTCGGCAATAACGATCCACCCGCCAAACAACAAGATCATGGCAATTGCGCATCCTGAAAGGGCGAGTTCTTTCGCCGTTGCGAAGGCCGATGCATCACCCTTTCGCGCCGCCCACATTCTCGAGACGCCAATCAGGCACAAGACGCCTGCAGTCGCTTTCGATAGCGTTATGAAGAGCGCTCCCATCCATATCACCACAGGACTGGAAGTTGCCCGCCAGTCTTCCGCTCCTCCTTCAAAAGTCGTCATTGATGTGGTTGCGGCCACCGCGCCGATTGTGCCACTCCAATGATATACGTTGAAAAATGCGCCAATGAGCAGGAATAAGGCGACGGTCGCAACCAGTGTGATTTTCGTAATTCGTAACACGACTGTGCTCCCTTTGATTGTGCACGGGAAATAAACTGATTTTTTGTGGTTGGAAAGAGAACGGCGATGATGACCGAAACGCCTACTTTTGGCGACTCCCGGCCATTCATGATATGCGCGCCTCATGCCCGCTCCGGTATAAATTTGCCTGTCAGTTGGCGCTTCTTAATCGCAAAAGCGAGCCTGACCTCAAACTGAAGCACTCCCTGAAAGCGCCCCCAATGGACTTGGCGATGGGGGACGTGATAGCGGGTGGCGCAACACCCATTCCGCACTGAAGGAAAGCCTTATGGCCATTGAAATGCACGGCACGACCATATTAACCGTAAGGCGTGGGGGAACAGTCTGCGTCGGCGGCGACGGGCAGGTGAGTCTTGGCCAAACGGTCGTCAAAGGCGATGCCCGAAAAGTGCGCCGGCTCGCCGGGGATCAAGTGATCGCCGGGTTCGCCGGCGCCACCGCTGACGCCTTCACGCTTCTGGAGCGCTTGGAAGCGAAGCTCGAACAATATCCCAGCCAGCTGACTCGCGCCGCCGTTGAACTCGCGAAAGACTGGCGCACAGATCGGTATCTGCGCCGGCTGGAGGCGATGATGATTGTCGCGGACAAAAACGTGACCTTGACCCTGTCCGGAGCCGGCGACGTCTTAGAGCCCGAACATGGCATTGCCGGGATCGGTTCCGGCGGCGATTACGCCCGCTCGGCCGCCCGCGCCCTGGCCGATGAAACCGATCTCGACGCCGAGGCCATTGTTAGAAAATCAATGGCGATTGCAGCGTCGATCTGTGTTTATACGAATACGTCACTGACCATTGAAAAGATTTCTGCGTCGTAACGATATAAAGTGCTGACCCAGGGTAGGGGGCATTGAAAAGTGCGCCTCAATCTTTATTCCCTGCTCGTTCAATTCCTAATGCCAACCATAAGGTCATCATGTCTGAGTTTTCACCCCGCGAGATTGTTTCCGAGCTCGACCGTTTCATCGTCGGGCAAAATGCCGCGAAGCGCGCTGTCGCGATCGCGCTCAGAAACCGCTGGCGTCGCCAACAGGTCAAAGGATCTATGCGCGACGAAATTACACCCAAGAATATCCTGATGATTGGCCCGACCGGTGTGGGAAAAACCGAAATCTCTCGCCGTCTCGCCAAACTTGCAGGCTCGCCCTTCATCAAGGTTGAGGCGACCAAGTTCACCGAGATTGGTTATGTCGGCCGGGACGTGGACTCGATTGTCCGCGACCTGGTTGAGATCGCTGTCGGGTTGGTGCGTGATCGAAAACGTAAAGATGTCCGCACCCGCGCTCACGCCGCCGCTGAAGAGCGCGTACTCGCCGCTCTCGTTGGCGATGCCGGTGACGCAACCCGAAAGAGTTTTCGTGAAAAATTACACTCGGGAGAACTTGATGACCGAGAAATAGAATTGGAATTAACGGATAGCGCAGGGGGAGGCATGCCCAGTTTCGATATCCCCGGCATGCCGGGCGCGCAAATGGGCATGATCAATCTCTCCGACATGCTGGGCAAAGCGTTCTCCGGGCCCAAACGGCGCAAAACTGTCAAAGTCCGTGACGCCTATGAGCCCCTGATCGCGGAGGAATCCGACAAGCTCCTCGATGAAGAATCCCTCGTGCGGGAGGCGGTTGAGCTTGTAGAAAATGACGGCATCGTCTTTCTCGACGAGATCGACAAGATCGCTCGCGGCGCCGAGCGCGGCGGCGCAGATGTTTCTCGAGAAGGCGTTCAGCGAGACCTGCTGCCGCTAATTGAAGGTGCAACCGTTTCAACAAAATACGGCCCGGTGAAAACCGATCATGTTTTATTTATCGCATCCGGCGCGTTTCATCTGTCAAAACCGTCTGACTTGCTGCCGGAACTGCAGGGCAGGCTGCCGATCCGCGTCGAGCTTGACGCCCTGACGCGCGATGATTTCCGGCGCATCCTCGTCGAACCCGAAGCCAGCCTGATCAAACAATACGAGGCCTTGCTCGCGACAGAGGGCGTGACACTGGAGTTTCAAGAGAGCGCCATAGACGCCCTCGCGGATGCCGCGGCCGCGGTAAACGCCTCCGTCGAGAATATCGGGGCGCGCCGGTTGGCGACAATTATGGAAACGGTGCTCGACGAAATCTCGTTCGCGGCTGCCGATAAATCGGGTGAAACCGTCATTATCGACGCCGATTACGTTGAATCTCGCCTTGGCGCGATTGCCCGAAACGCTGATCTTTCAAAATATATCCTCTAGGGGAACGCGGCTCATAAACCCGGAACTCGTGTCATCCCGGACGTTACAACCGTCCGAATTCCGCAGGAATTCGGCCAATGGTTGTTAGATCCGGGATCCAGGGCCGCAGGCGAAGTGCACGCTGCTCTGGATCCCGGATAGCTCAATTCACCAACCAAATCAAAGATTTGGGGCAAATTGGCTTCCGGGATGACGGTTAATGGGGATGTGACCTAGGGGAACGCGGCTTCGTTCCAACACATTTTCGCTATCGAAACGAAGAAGCTCGAGCCCAAAGACAGGCTGTATGGGGCAATTTGCGCTTTTTATGCGCGGTTTCATCGATGCGACGCTCATGCGGGCTTTCCTGAGCGTTCATAGCAGGTTAACCTCGTTCAGTTGTGGGGAAAGGCGGGGCCTCGGCTATGGCTAACGAATCCGAGTCTTCAAGAACCAAGTTCGCGCCGAGAATTGCATTTTCCGGCGAGGAATATGGATTCGGCTATAAGGCCGCAGAAAAATTCATCCAATCGAATGCGCTGCGTTCCGGGGCCGGTCGTCATCGCCTCGGTGACGACAAGGAAGGTCCACGCGCCGACTGGACCAAAGCCCAGCGTCAGCCACTGAGAACCAAGGAACAATCGCTTTTGGCGGTGAAAACAGGGCGCGCCCACACGGCGCTGGTGCCCCTGCATGCGCCCTATTCAGGCTATGACCTTGAGACCTTGCGCACCCTGGCGTCGCTGCCTGGCCTGCTCGCCTATCAAACGGTCGCCGGCGACGACAAGCTTTGCCTGGCGGTGCATGAATCCCAGGTGCTGGAACTGGTGCAGTCCTCTCACCCGACATCCGCGCTCTCTACCTTGCTCAATTCCCATAGACGCTCATGGGACGAGCGCATGGATGACCCTGGCAACACAGGGTCCCCGATAGACGGCGCTCTGCCGAGGTTCAGCGCCGGGTTAAAAATCGACACCGCCGCACAACTGATGCTGCGTGACCGGATTGATAGCGTATATGCCAACCTTGACGCCCGTAGTCGTTGCCAGACCAAAATTAACGGTTTGAAATCAGCCGGGGTCGATTTCGTCGATACGCCAAACGCGGCCGAGCCGCACCGCATCATCTCGCGGGAGGTTCGTTCGACCTTAAATCCCAACCGACAAACGCAAACAGTTTTTGACCCCCGTTCGGGTGCGACAATGTCAAGCGTCGCCACCGCAGAACCGCAGACGAGCCAGCTTTACGGCGTCATTCTTCCGTTCGAAATCGCCAACATGTCTCATGATTATATTATCGTTGATCCGGACATGGACGATTCTGACCCGAAGCCGACCAGCTTTATCGCCGTCAAAAGTTACAGCAGTAAAACGCTCGTGGAAAGCATGACTGGTTCTTCAGGCGCTCGAGCGAATGCGTGGATGAAAGAGTTTAAAAAGATTCGCGAAGACAATGACCGCGTTTTCGATGGACAACACGACAGGGAGACCGAGGGGTTACGTGTCTTGCTGAAAATCGACGCGGCAGGCGCAGCGGAATGTCTTGGCGATTTGGCGGTCTATTTACAAAAAAACAAGGTGCGTCATTCGATCATTATGAATGGAGACGACACCGGCGCCCACCGAAAAGCCGCCCACTTCGTTGACATCGAATTCACCAACGAAAATTTTGAGTCTCAAGGTGTGCTTTTCTGGCAATCAAGTGTCGCTAGAGTGGCGATGGAAAAAGCCTTCTCAAATCATTGGAAAGCGCGCGGCGTGCAGGTGTTAGGCGCAATGCCGATCGCCGAGTTCCAGCATCCTGAAATCAAGGCGAGAGCCAAAAACCCGGATAGAGCGTAATTTGCGCGCGGCGCGGCGGGCGCGAGCCGTCAAGAATGCGCGCCTGTCTTCTTCTTCAAAAAAACGTAGAACGCCCCGCCGCCGCCGTCGCGCGGATGCGCCGGACTGACCCGCACAATCGCCGAGCGCAAGACCGGTTCGTTCACCCATTCGCGAAAGCGGGTGCGAATAACGCCGCGCGGCGCACGATCTGCAAGCGGATGAACAGGACCACTGGACCCTTTTCCCGTCACAACAAGAACACACCGGCGCCCCTCGGCGCGCGCGCGACCGATAAAGTCAAGAAGCGCAGAATGCGCTGCGCGCTGTGTCATTCCATGGAGGTCTATGGCGCGCTCAACGGCCATCCGCCCCCGGCGCACGCGGCGTTCAAACCCTGGGTCACCTGCAGAAAAAACATTTGGATGATGTGGCGCGATCGGTGCGCCCTTCACGGCGCCTCCCGTTCGTGACTTGGACAATAACGGCGCTGGCGCCTTTAACGGTGTAGGAGAACGCACCCCAAAATCACCAGACATCGCAGGCGCTTCACCGGCACATGCTGTACGATTCACATCGCGCATCGCACTGCGCCATAATGCACGTTCTTGTGGCGTTAACCGGCGACCCGTCATTGCATCAACTCATGGGGAAGGCGCGCAGCAACAGCCGTTGGTACAAGGACATATAAACGCCCTTCGGCGCGCATGGCGCCTGCAATTTCGCCCGCTTTATCTCCCGCGCCCCAAAAGATATCGCCGCGCAGCGGTCCCTTGATAGCGCCGCCTGTGTCTTGCGCGATCATCAGTTTGCGAAGTGCTGGAATGTTCCCGTCGGACGGATCTAGATCAATCCATAACGGCGCGCCCATCGCATGAAACCGTCTATCAACGGCGATGCTGCGCTCAGGCGTCAACTGTACTTGCTGAGCGCCCAGCGGCCCCAATTCAGGCGACAGCCCGTCGGAGAGTTCTCGAAAGAAAACGTAGGACTGATTTTCCTCCCGCAGACTTTGCGCTTCTTGCGTTGCCGCCTGCTCGAGCCATTCACGGATAGACCGCATGCTGACGTCTTCACGCGCCATTACCCCGCGCTCAACCAAGACGCGCCCGATCGCAGTATACTGGCGCCCATTTTGGCCATCATATCCAATGCGCTGCGTCGCGCCGTCGCGAAAACGCAGAACGCCCGATCCCTGTATCTGAAGAAAGAAGAGGTCATTGGGCGTCAACCAGGCTATCGGCGCGACGCTGTCATCCAAAGCCCCCGAATTTATCCCGGCTCTGTCTGGATACGGCGCCAGTACCCCGTTTACGACCTTGCCCGCTATCCGTTCTCCCGCAAGGTCATCTCGAAACAGGCGGAGATCCACACTCACCAGATCATCCGGCCGTCGGCGCGCAGGCGCGGAAAACACCGGCGTCCGCAAACGCGACGCCTCATAGACAGGTTCAAAATAACCCGTAAAAAGCCCTTTTTGTTCTACGGAATTGGCAGGTCTGAATAGAAATTTACCAGGCAACGCTTTTCGTTCCGTAACCATCTGTATGGGTACAAAATGGAACTCAAAGAATTCACGCGCTTCCTTGATCAGCAAATCGCGTCCGGCTTCACCGCCTGATGCTAAACTTAGATCCTCAGCCGCTGTGCATGGGCGACGCCAGTCGTCTAACACCCCAGAAATCGATACGTCTTTCAACGCCCCCCCCAGCATCTCGTGATGATTGGCGGGGTCGGTTGGGGGAGAATCCGTCATTGCCGCGCAAGAGCGCTTAAAGGCATTCAGAGCTGCTGCTTGATCGTCTTCGCGCCAGCCGGGGAGGTCGGCAAAGGAAACTATTCGGAATGTCAGCGCTGGGGCGCTTAAATTTGAATGGTCTGATGGCGCCTGTCGGTCAATTTTTCCCATTTCGGAAAAGACAAACAAAGCCGCTGCAAGCGAAAGCGCCACAGCAACAATTATGAAAATCGATAGAGCCTTGTTCGGTGCGCGCATCGCGGGTTGCGCTCTTTGTTTTTATCGGCGCATGCTCAAACAGCGGCGCCTGTGGCTACAAGCACCCAATTCGGGTCTTTACTTGAAAGGCGACGGGAGAAGGTCCAGCGGTCTTTCACAAGATCGATACGGTTTGGATCTCCGTCGATGATGTTTCCGTCGCGATCTCGCGTAACACGGACCTGATTTGACGTGAAATCCGTTACCGCGCTCAAAGCGTTCTCCGTCACTTCACTCTCAACGATGGCGGCGCTGTCGATGCCGACAAATTTAAGGTCGCTCAACTGGCCGGTCGATTCCCGTTCCGCCACCGACGTCTTGAACGCCTCATAAACGGAATCCCCTAAAAACCGGCGAATATTGCGCAAATCTCCGGCAGCGAACGCTTCGACAATTAATTCATATGCGTTGCGCGCGCCTTCCAGATAGGCCGTCTCGTCAAATTGAGGGTCAGCATCGCGCAAAGGTTTCGCCGCCGAGGACACTGGCGTTAACGCAGCCGATGGGCTGATCTCTGGGCCGGATTCATCGCGAGGCTCATTGCCATGGGCCAACGGGCCAACGGATTCCGGATCTGGACGCGGTTCATGCCCGGTCCGAGTGCCCAGAACGGTAATCAGCCGATAAATGAAATATGCAGCTATACCGGCGAATATAAGGAGGATTGGATCCATATCAGCGTGTCAATATCTCTATCAGGTTCTTCAATTCACGTATTCTACCTCTATATAGGCGTGAAGCACAGGAAAACACCACGGCCTTATGATCCCGTTTTTAATTACAATTTTTGTTCTCGGTCCAATCGCCGAGATATATGTCCTCATCACAGCCGGTTCGGCGGTGGGTGTTTGGCCTGTGATCGCAGCGTGCCTGGGTACGGCGGCGTTGGGTGGCTGGCTCATTCGTCTCCAGGGGATGGCGGCGTTAAACGCTGCGCGCCAGGATATGTCTGACGGACGAGCGCCTGTTGATGCCGTCGTCGACGGCGTTCTTCTGATTTTGGCCGCTCCCTTTTTGATGACTCCCGGATTTATCACCGACGCTGTGGGGTTTTCACTGCTGATCCCTCCCGTGAGACGGGCGCTGGCGGTTTATTTTCTGCGGTGGATCCAGAACCGTATTAATACGGGATCCGCTACGATTACGATTCACCGCCCCTAACCCCTTCCTCCCGGCTTGCCCGAACCGGATTACGCGTGTAATGAGCGCGGCTCGAAAAACCATCATAGAACGGTGACATATGTCCGAGAATACTCCCAATCCAGCGCCAAGCGACCAGGGCGCTCCCTTACTGCGTGTTCTTGCGCAATATCTCAAAGACCTGTCTTTCGAGAGCCCGAAAGCGCCGACAAGTTTTGGCCCTGAAAACAATGCGCCTGCAATTGACATCAATGTCGATGTCAATGCGCGTCCAATCGGACAAAACCAATACGAGGTGGAGCTCTCTATCGGCGCACGCGCGTTGCAGGGTAAGGACGTTATTTTCGTTGTGGAAACGGCCTATGCTGGCGCTTTCCAAATTGAAAACGTGCCGCCCGAACAGATGGAACCGGTGATGCTGGTTGAATGTCCACGCCTTCTTTTCCCGTTTATTCGCCAGATTATTGCGGACGCAACGCGTGACGGTAATTTCCCACCGCTGATGTTAGAACCAATCGACTTTTTCAGTGTTTACCAGCAACGAAAAGCGCAAGCTGCCGCGCAACCACAAGCCGAGACGGCTCCACAAAACAATGAAGATGTGGTCGAAGCTTAGCCCACGGCGATAGCAATTTGCGTTTCAGGCGAATCCGTCATTTTGCTATCGGTCTTATCGGGTCGCGCCGTCAACCGCGAAAGCCGTTATGCAGCTTTCGCCCGGCGCGCTAGCAGGCTATTGAAAAACCCCATTGTGTGGCCCATCCTTCGAGGCACGGACTTCGTCCGTGCGCCTCAGGATGAGGAAATTCAATGGGTTACCTCATCCTGAGGTGCGAGCGTACGAGCCTCAAAGGACGAGGTAACCCTGAAAAGAGTTTTTCAATAGCCTGCTAGAGCGTTTCCGGCCTAAATCGGGTCATCCCGGACCCCGGATCAAGTCCGGGGCAGGCTGTTACAACCGTCCAAATTCCGCAAGCATTCGGCCAATGGTTGTTAGATCCGGGATCCAGGGCCGCAGGCGAAGTGCACGCTGCTCTGGATCCCGGATTGCTCAATTCGCCAACCAAATCAAAGATTTGGGGCAAATTGGCTTCCGGGATGACGGTTCATGGGGATGTGACCTAGGGTTTAGAATTTTTCATCCACAAGGATTCCGGTCC
>JAJFFW010000119.1 GCA_021776435.1 Parvularculaceae bacterium
CCCCCGCCGCAGTCACTCCGCCCCCCGATGCTCCACATAAATGATCTTTCCTATCGTATTGAAGGCCGCCTGCTTTTCGATCAGGCGACGGCGGCGATTTCGGATGGCTGGAAAGTCGGGCTGGTCGGGCGCAACGGGTCTGGCAAATCGACGCTTCTAAGGCTGATCAAAAGCGCAGCGCACGAAGAAAGCAGCGAAATTTCGATCCGCAAGAAGCATCGCTTCGGATCGGTCGAGCAGGAAGCGCCAGCCTCTTCGGCCAGTCTCCTTGAAACGGTGATGGCTTGCGATGAAGAACGTGCGGCGCTCCTCGCTGAAGCCGAAACGGTGAGCGACCCGCACCGAATAGCGGACATTCAAATCCGCCTCGCTGACATCAACGCCCACTCAGCCGAAGCCCGGGCGGCGGAAATTCTTGCCGGACTCGGTTTCGACCACACCAATCAACTGCGGCCCTGTGCGGAGTTTTCCGGCGGTTGGCGGATGCGTGTGGCGCTCGCTGGCGTTCTTTTCGCAGCCCCCGATTTGCTCTTGTTGGACGAACCCACGAACTATCTCGATCTTGAAGGGGCGATCTGGCTCGAAACGTATATAAAACGCTATCCGTATACAGCTCTTATTATCAGCCATGACCGCGATCTATTGAACAACGCGGTCACCCATATCATGGCCCTTGAAGGGGGGAAACTCTCAATCACCCCGGGTGGATATGACACTTACGAGCGAAAACGTGCGGAGGCGCGCGCAGCCGCCTTTTCCTTCAGGGCCAAACAGGACGCGCAACGCCGCCATATGCAATCCTTTGTCGACCGGTTCCGCGCCAAAGCATCCAAAGCCAAACAAGCGCAGAGCAGACTTAAGGCGCTGGAACGCATGAGTGAAGTTGCCGCCCCACTCGAAGAGCGAACGACGCCGTTTCATTTTCCCAACCCGAAACTGATGGCGCCGCCGATCGTTCGCATCGTCGATGCTGACCTGGGATATGAAACCGGTGCGCCCGTATTGACCAAGGTCAATCTGCGCCTTGATCAAGATGATCGTATCGCAATACTCGGCGCGAATGGTGAGGGAAAATCAACGCTCGTAAAAGCCATTGCCGGGCGGATCACCCCCCTCTCCGGGAATGTCTACAAGCATAAAAAATTGAATATCGCCTATTTCGCCCAACATCAGATTGACGAACTCAAACCCAAGCAGAGTGCGTATGATCACGTTCGTGAACTCGTACCTGATTATACGGAAGCGCAAACACGAGCAGCCACGGCCCGTCTGGGATTCGGCCCCGATAAAGCGGATACAGTGGTGGAAAAACTATCAGGCGGTGAAAAAGCCAGGCTTCTTCTTGGGCTCATCACGTTCAACGGCGCGCATCTGCTCATTCTCGATGAGCCGACCAATCATCTCGATATAGACTCACGCGCCGCGCTCGCCGAGGCCCTTAATGATTATAAAGGCGCGGTGGTTTTGATTACGCACGACGCCCATCTAGCAGAAGCAATCGCTGACCGCTTATGGCTCGTGAAAGACGGCGTCGCCCAAACGTATGGTGGTGATCTTGAGGATTATCGCACTATCATCCTTGCAGCAGGGAAAACAGCGCCACGCGATAAAAGCAACAAGACCCAGAGTAATGAACGGATGCAGGCCCGCCGAACAAATGCAGCAGCCCGCGATGCTCTTAAACCCCTCAAGAGGGTATCGGAGGCCAAAGAGGTTCGCGTTGATGAGCTGAATGCTATTTTGAAACGACTCGACGTTGCTCTTGCTGATCCGACACTTTACGAAAAAGATGTCGCTCGGGTGACAAAGCTCTCAAAGGAGCGGGCCGCGCTGCTCTCCGCAATCGAAAAAGCCGAAGAAGCATGGATGACGGCTCTCGACAAATATGAAGCCGCCAAGAGTGCTGCTTCGAGCTGGAAATAAACGCATTTATCGGCTAATCGTCCGCCGTTCGTTACGGCGCAGCGCCACGTAAAATACAATCGATCGGGAAACTCATGAAAAAAGCTGTTGAATGTCAAAACATGACAGATGTGCGCACCGAGATCGACAGGATCGACAGTGCCCTGGTTGATATGCTCGCTGAACGGTGGACGTATGTCGATCGCGCCTGGACTTTGAAACGGTCACCAGAAGAGGCCAATGTTCCCTGGCGAGTCGAAGAGGTCATCAAAAAGGTCAACGCCCGAGCGGTCGACAAAGGCTTGCCGGCGGCGATGGCTGAAGGGCTGTGGCGGCTCATCATCGGGTGGGGCATCCAGCACGAAGAGGAGCGCTTGCGGGACCGCTGAACCGCAATCGCCGCCGCGCTGCAATTCACCGTTTCAGCGCGCCCTGATCCGGCCTATGACTGGCTGTGGAGTCTCAACGGGTTGTCCAGATTCAGGTCGGGACGGCTGATCATTCGTCTTACTCCGTGCATCCCCGCGAAAGCGGGGATCCAGTTCTGACTCCGTATTGGATCCCTGCTTTCGCGGGGATGTGCGGAATAACATGCAAACACGCGGATCAATCCGAGGCAAACTATTGAAAGACCACAACTAACCCCATGACCAACATGCACTCGCAAAAACCGCCCGCAGATCGACTGTCATCAAAGCCGGTCGGCGCTGAAATCAACCCCGCTATCGGCGCGATGCTGAAAAGCGCCCACGACCTGCTCACTCACGAGCATTCGCTGTTTCGCTCATTGGGATTGAAGCCCGTCCTGATCGGGCGCGGCAAAGCAGCTTTTGCACTCGACGCACCAATCGCATTCGCAGGCTGCGACGGCGATGTTCACGGCGGTTTAATGACAATCGTGATGGATTCGATCTTTGGCCTCACAGTGTTCACCGCTCTCGATGAGGTCAAACCGATCGCAACGATCAATCTTAGAACCGATTACATTAATAAAGCTGATGTAGGCACACGGATTATATGCTCTTGCGAATGCATCGAAATCCGCAACGACATTGCTCATGTCTCCGGTCGCATCACGACAGAGGAACACGACCGATTGTTAGTGTCGGGCGCAGGCACATTCATGGTCGGGGTTCGCAGCGCGAAAAAAGGCTCACGATTGTGAATACTTCCCCCAACAATGCGCTTGCAATCATCGACGCTCGAATTCAGTCGGCGCCTATCGCTAACTGGCTTGGCGTATCTGCGGTGAGAGATGAAGCAGGTCTTCTTTATCGCCTGAGTTTCGCTGAACACCATATTGGAAACCCTGTGATTCGCGCACTCCATGGAGGTGTTATCGCTGCGTTCCTGGAATTTTCCGCTCAAGGAGAGCTTGCAGCACAGCTCGATAAGGATGTGCGTCTATCAACCATTAATTTTTCTATCGATTACCTGACCTCGTCGCGCCCGCAGGATATGGAGGCGCGTGTCCGAATCGCTCGCCTCGGGAGGCGAGTTGCCTTTCTTGAGGCTTTCGGCTGGCAGTCCGCGCCGGACCGGCCGGTCGCCGAAGCGCGCATATGCATCCGCGTCGGATCTGAACATTAACGTGGTTTTGTTTATCGGGTGCTACTAGCGCACACAACGCATAGCTCAGAGGACGGATCGATCTCGAGACGCTTAGCGGCGATAGTCTCGCCGCATTCCTCGCAAAATCCAAATTCGCCGTCGTCAATGCGCGCGAGCGCCGCTTTGATTCTGCGCAATTGTATGGCGCGACGGGCATCTTGTGCTTTCGCCATCGCCTGCTGTTGCAATGCGTCTTGACGAGAAAGGCGACCGATTGATTGCTGATCAAGCGTGACAGGTCTACGTGCCTCTGCCGAGCGATCTGACTGGGCGATCAGTTCATCCTGCAGACACATTAATTCGTCGCGTATCCGCTCGATGTCATCCGCCATAGGTTTTCAGGAGATAACTACGGATCTTGAACGCTCCGGAGATGCTCCGCCCTGTATTCGGATCCATCAATTTTGGCGCACTCGAACCATCGCCGCTACGCGAGCGCCAGTAATATTCGATCTCCATTTCACAGAGCAGTTCTTTAACCGTGCGCGCCAGCGGCCCCCGTTCCATGCCAACAAATTCCAACGGTTGGTCAGGTGAAAGTGAACGCCGGACAATTGTACCCCGTATCAAACGCGCTAACACGCCGAATTGAGACAACATGCCGTTAATCGGACCCAGAAGGAGCATAGTCGAGCTCCATCTTTTTCCATACGTCTTGTAAAGGTAACGCGCAATATCTGTACTTTCGTACATACTAATGTTCGCATTCGGATCAATGAAGTATGGAAATTGCTCTTTTCCGCCTAGCTCGCTTACCCGTGGCCGAAACCGTTTACCGCCTTTTGGGCAAGGCCGCATCAGCACAGGCACACCGGTTTCCGAAATTGCTTCCCGTGCGACGCGGCAATAAGGACAGCCTTCGAATTCATAAACAATGAGGGGTTGAGCCGGTTCAACAGCAGGTTTACCAGCCCCTCCCGCCCCAAGCCTCAAGACGGACGCCAGCAGCGATAACACCCAGTTGATGGGCTCAAACAGCAATCCAATGAAACGTATCATCGACAACACCATTTCGTTCCTGATGGTTCCACGCTTATTGCTTCTCCCACCGTCCTTGTGGCGATTGGCGCCAATACGCGACTTCATGGCCAGCCTGTTTCGCCGCCTTCCAGAACTCTCGCGCCGCCGCGACCGCATCCTCATCTCTGCCATCGAATATGGTCACGCAACGCGTCAATTCTCCAAGCGCACTCGCATCCACCTTCGCACCATCGACTAGAAACAACACATTCGCCCCATTGGGAATGCCATCATCATCCGTGAGCCAAATCGGTTGATGCGCGCCGTCTCCCTCTGCGCTGTGGGGTAGAAATGAATCATCTCGATAGCTCCACAAGAGCCCATCTATTGCTTCAACCCGCTCACGCGAACCAGCATGCACAACCGCCCGCCACTCGCGCTGTAGTGTCTTTTCAAGGAGCCCCGGCAACACGCTTTCCAGACTGGCTCCCTCAAGATGATAAAAAAGGATTTCCGTCACTTCTCAAGCGTCGCGCGGACGAACTCGTTTAATAGACGAACGCCGTAACCGGTGGCGCCTTTTGGGGTCGGCGATTGGTCCTTGTCTGTCCATGCCTTACCCGCAATATCGAGATGCGCCCATGCAACGCCCGGCTTTACAAACCGTGCTAGGAACGCCGCCGCACTTGATGATGGACCTTCTTTCCCGCCGATGTTTTTCATATCAGCGACGTCCGACTTGATCATCTCGTCGAATGCCTTGGTGAGCGGCATTCGCCATAACAGATCTCCGCTCGCTTCGCCCGCTTCCAAGAGCTGTCCTGCGAGCGTCTCGTTATTAGCAAAAAGCCCACCAAACTCATTCGCCAAAGCAACGATGATCGCCCCGGTGAGCGTGGCGAGATCAATCATCGTTTTCGGTTTATAGACTTCCTGCGCCCACCACAAAATATCCGCCAGTACGAGGCGCCCTTCTGCGTCCGTATTCAGAACTTCAATCGTCTGTCCGGACATGGACGTAACGATATCGCCTGGGCGTTGCGCATTACCGTCGGGCATGTTTTCAACCAGCCCAATGATACCGACGACATTTGCTTTCGCCTTTCGACCGGCAAGGGCCATAAGCGCGCCGGTAACAGCTCCAGCACCGCCCATATCCCATTTCATGTCCCACATACCCGGACCGGGTTTCAGCGAAATGCCCCCCGAATCAAAAGTTACGCCCTTACCGACAAAACAAACTGGCGCATCGTTTTTCTTGCCACCCATCCACTCCATCGCGACAACGCGACTTTCGTTGGCCGATCCCTGACCGACCCCCAGCAGGGCATGCATTCCAAGTTTTTTCATCTCCTCGACGCCGAGCACTTTTACCCGGACGCCAAGGCTTTCCAATTCTCGACAGCGTTGCGCAAAACTTTCGGGAAAAAGAATGTTCGCTGGCTCAGATACCAAATCTCGCGTTAGAAAAACGCCATTACAAATATAATCGAGGGTGGCGTAAGCCGATTTTGCAGCGGACGACGGCGTATGGATAGAAATTTTCGTCAGAGCCGGTTTTTGATCCTTCTCAAGTTTGGTTCGATACTTATCAAACTGGTAAGATCGCAAACGAGCCCCAAACGCAATTCGTGCTGCGAGATCAGCGTTGTCCATTCCCGGCGCAGAAAATCCATCCAACGCAAAAAGGAGAGTTTTTTCACGCGTCCGCATCACCTTGGCTAAAGCGGAGCCGCCTAAGGTCTCTGCATCGAGCAGCGTAAAATTCTGCGTTTTCCCAGCGCCCACCAAAACGATGCGCCCGAAACCAACACCCCCCGGCGCGACGATCTCTAGAATCTGACCCTTTTTCCCACTGAACCCAGCAGACTTCGAAGCGCGCTCGAGCGCACCATCAGTCTCTTCGTTAATAGATATGAACGCACTCGACGAAGGCCCATCGACAAAAGAGGGTATGACCACCGCTCCTGTTTTTGACAAAGCGGCTTTCGTAAAGATTATCTGCATCGGGGACTCCGTTTGTTATATGTACTGCACAGGTCTTCTCCCCGAAAGCGGCGCCCAAACTCATTGTTCACTTTGAGTGCGCTTTCAGCTGTGGTAGGCGAGATTCGGCTTTCGGTCACGTAATTGCTTTGGTTTCTTAAAAGGAAATGGCGATTTGAACAGCCTTGACCGCTATATCTTACGGCAATGCATAACACCACTCACGCTAATTATCGTGATCGGGACACTCGTTGTCTGGCTGACACAAACACTCCAGCGAGTCGATATTATCGTCGAACATGGCCAGGGCCTTGGTATTTTCACCTATTTGAGCTTGCTGCTGATACCGAGTCTTCTGGGCGCCATCCTACCCTTCGCTCTTTTTGGCGCCGCGATTTATACGATTCATCGGCTCCATACCGACAATGAAATTGCGGTCATGTTCGCGGCTGGGGTGAGCACCAAGAGAATAGCGGCGCCGCTGCTATTGATTACAGCTATCGGCGCGGCAATGACGCTCTATCTCAATATTGATCTTATGCCGAGAAGTTATCGGATTTTGAAACAATCTGTGGCGGAAATCCGGGCCGATTTTGCAAGCGTCCTCTTAAGGAGCGGCGAGTTCACAAAAGTGATCGATGGTTTCACAATCTATGTGGAGCAAACACTGCCAGAGGGTCAATTTGTCGGTCTTCTAATCAATGATTATCGAGATAAAGCGGATCGAAAAACCTATATGGCTGAACGCGGATTACTGCGAGAGACTGAAATCGGACCGGTTTTGTATCTCGCCCACGGAAACTTACAGAGCATTTCAAAAGAAACGGGTGAGATCAACTTTATCCGGTTTGAAGACACCACAATCAACATATCCAGTTACAATAAGCGAACATCTGACTTCCAGATGGAATTGACCGAACGCTATCTTGCCGAATTATTTCACCCGGACATGAACAACGAATGGGACAAAAGAAACGTCGGCAAACTCATCGCAGAAGGACACAACCGACTTTCCTCCCCGCTTTATGCCTTCGCATTCGTCCTCATCGGTCTTTATGCGCTCATCGGCGGCGCCTATAGCCGACGCGGGTATGCTATAAGAATAGCAATCGCCAGCATTTTTGTCGTGTCGATCCGAGTCGGGGGGTTTGTTATTCAAAACCTCGCCGCCTCTACGGGTGCATATTGGTTGGAGTATACAGCACCCATCACCGTGATCCTGCTGTTTGCCTACCTTTTGTCTGACTCAGCTCGAATATTAACGCAGAAGAAAGAAACCGCACTCTCCGAGGGGGGGGCAGCTTAATATGCCTTCGTTCACACTTTTTCGATATATCTCAACGCGCACATTAGCTGGAGTGGGCGGACTCTATTTTATTCTCTTAACGCTAATTATTCTAATTGATTTAATCGAAAATCTCCGTTTCGCTGGAAAAGTCATCGATGGTGACTTCGGTTTTGCACTGATACTCACATTCATGAGAATGCCGGGATTATCTCAAGTCTTGCTCCCATTCGTATTCCTGTTCGGCTCCATGTGGGCGTTCAACCAATTGAACCGGCATTCAGAAATTTCTGTGATGCGATCGGCAGGCCTCTCGGTGTGGAGGTTACTCATTCCTGCCGCGATAGTTGCAGCCCTTGCCGGGGCGTTCGTCATCGCAATATTCGACCCGCTCTCAGCGGCGATGATGTCGCGCGCAGAGCAAATGAAAAATGACATTCGCGGATGGAATACAAGCTTCGTAAGGGTGTTTGATGATGGCATCTGGTTACGTCAAGGCGGCGCCCAAAACGCGCTTATTATTAATGCGCGAGGATTTGATAATAGTGACTCTACGCTCACCGACGTAACGGTCTGGAGTCTGGGCGCCAAAAGCGAGTTTCTCGAACGCATCGACGCCCCCGTTGCTGTTTTGTCCGGACAGACCTTGGAACTGCGCCAAGCACGGCTCAATGCCATAGATGAAGATGAAGAACGCCGCAGCCCGGTTTACGCGATTCCAACAACCCTCACGCTCGACGATTTGCGAGATCGCGTCGCCTCACCCGAGACGATGTCGATATGGGAATTGCCCCATTTTATCCCCTTAGCCAAGGCCGCAGGCCTTCCCACGAAACGTTATGAGATCAGGTTTCAAGACCTTTGGACGACTCCCTTGAAACTTGTCGCCATGGTGTTGATCGCAGCCGCCTTTTCATTACGGCCCATGCGCATGGGCGGTGGTTTGCGCCTTTTTAGTTTTGCCGTCGGCGCGGGATTTCTACTGTATGTCGTGGCTGAGATCTCATCTGCATTAGGCGAATCCGGTGTTGCACCAATTGTTTTATCCGCCTGGGCGCCGGTGCTCGCGGCGACTCTCATAGCAACCACCAGCCTGTTGCATCTTGAGGATGGCTAAGGCACTGTTGCTTAAGTTTGCTAATGTCGGTGACGCGACAAGAACCAGCATCATGTTCAGCTATTTTTCTTATCAGAAACAATAAGAACGATAGAAACCCGCAGGCCAGATTTTCAACCTTTTTTTAACACCAGCAAGATGCAAAATACCGATTCGCAGATTGCGTCCGATTATGGACGTATCTCCCGAGCTCGTTTAACTCTATCCCGGCATCGCGTTTGTTTGATTCGCGCAGTGAGGAAGCCGTTTTGCGTCGACATCACCTGATCGCGCGGTTATTGCTGTCCACCGCACCGACTATTGTCGGCACGGCGAACCTGCATGCTCAGGGAATCGCCCAAGAAACACCCGATCCAAAAATTAACACCACCCCTGACACCGACACGATAGAGCAGATCGACGATGAAAAGGTTCTGTTCGAAGCTGATAGCGTTTCCAGAGATCAAGAAGACGGGCCGATTGTAGCCGAGGGCGACGTTCGAGCCTATTTCGGAGAACGGTATCTGCGTGCTGATCGCTTAGTTTACGACCCGGCGTCTGACATCGTCATTGCGGAAGGCAATGTATCAATAACCGACGAAAATCTTGACACCGTATTTGCCGGTAGAGTCGAACTGAGTGGCGACCTTCGCGACGGTATTTCAGAAAACTTCAGCGCTTTGCTCGAAGACAACGCACGCTTGGCTGCAGATTCAGCGGTCCGTGAGAAAAATGCAAAAACGCGTTTATCAAAGGCCGTTTATACAGCCTGCAATGTTTGCAATGCGAATGGTAATGGGAAGACGCCGACCTGGAGAATAAAAGCCCTGCGAGTCACACGTGATGAGGAACGTAAAGTCATTCGTTTCCGTCATGCTTTTCTTGAAATCAAAGGCATACCCATTCTCTACGCGCCATTCATTCAAGCGCCAGACCCATCTGTTGAGCGTCAATCCGGTTTTCTGACTCCGCGTGTAGGCGCCTCCAATCGTCTCGGTCTATTCACGGAAATTCCATATTATTTCGCGATTTCTAACCATCAAGACGCAACATTCTTTCCAAAATACACCGCCGAAGATGGTGTTCTTTGGCAGGCCGAATGGCGTCGGCGCGGCCGCAAAGGCTACCACGTACTCTCGGGCGGCGTCATCGACTTCGATGATCCGGAAAATAGGGACCCAAACGCACCTGGGGTGCGGTGGCATTATTTCGGCAGCGGATATCATAATTTCGGAAAGAACTGGCGCGCCGGTTATGATCTCGAACGGGTATCAGACGACACCTATCTGCGTCGATATTCTGTCCGGCGTCGCGGTGATCTTCGCCAGGAACTGGATCGCTCTAGCACCAACCGCCTTCGCAGCAATGTGAATATTGCGTGGGCTGAGGGCGGTTCAAAACTCAATGTAGACAGTTTTCTATTTCAGGGGCTCCGTGCGTCTGATCGATCAGAATTAACCCCCTACGTCCTGCCGTTGATTAACTTTCAACATGATTTTTCTCAACGCGTCGCGGGCGGGCATGTGAGTGCGAATGCGAATATCGCTGTGCTCCAACGATCGAGTGGCGCCGATTCCAGGCGACTTACGACAAACGCCCATTGGGAGCGGGAGAAGATCACCAAAAACGGCCACCGAATAAATCTGTTCGGTGAATTGCGGGGGGACGCATACTTTTTTGAAGATCTTGACGAAGGGACGGAAATTCTCCCCGGCGTCCCTGGGGATTCAACAGAATTTGAAACGCGTTTTTCTCCTACTGCCGGGGTTGAATGGTCCTATCCATTGACGCGAAAAGCCGTAGGAGCAAGACTCTTCCTGGAACCACGCATTCAGATTGTCGCCAGTCCATCGAACCGAAATCGTGCTTCCATCATCAACGAAGATTCCCAAAGCATCGAATTCGATTATGCTGGCCTCTTTGATTTTAATAAATCAACGGGCTTCGACAAGATCGAGGACGGACAGCGTATGAATGTGGGTTTTTCCGCATCCGCTATCTGGCCCAATGGAATTGAGGTGGACGCGGCCATTGGCGAACAATTTAGGCTGCAAGATACAGATGCTTTCAACCCATCTGCTGGCTTGGGAGAATCGCGGTCTGATATTGTTGGATCGTTAAATGTAAATTTCAATAACCGTGTGGGCATCGAAAACCGTTTTCGCATCAACAAAGATAGCGGTGATATCCAACGCGCTGAATCCGTAGCGTTTCTGAGAGCCTGGCGGTTGAACAGCAATGTCAGCTATGTACGCCTGAATGAAGAAAATACCGCCGCCGCGCTCGTCAGACGTGAAGAATTAAATACTAATTTTGGGTTCAGGCTGACCAGACACTGGTCCTCCAATTTTGGGTGGCGCGCTGACCTGGTGGGCAACCAAACGATCACGCAAAATTTCGGTATCGACTACCACGATGAATGTTCATCTTTTGGCATCACCCTGCGCCGTGACCGGACTCGCGACGTAGGCCTGCAAACGAATAATGCTATCCTTATTCGCTTTACGCTAAAAACATTGGTCGACTCACCGCTTGCGTCACCCAGCATTTAGATTATTTTGCGACTGAGCCCATGCTCAGATGATTATTTCCGCTGATATCGATAGCGGAAGCGAATGAAACTGACGGATTCGTATGTTTAAAAATAGAGTTAATCTTTTGTTATCAATGACTTGTGTCTCAACCTTAATGTTGTCAGCAAGTTACGCTCAAACGTCAGAAACTGTTGAGGCTGTTGCCCCAATAGCTCCGGCGATGTCGGAATCGATCGTTGCGACCGTCAATGACCGGGTCATAACGACATATGACGTACGCCAGCGGATAAGGCTGATGATGCTTTCCGCAAATGGTCAAATCTCGCCGGAATCTTTACCACAATTAGAAGAACAGGCGATTCAAGACCTGGTCGATGAAAAACTCAAACTACTCGAAGCCCTTGAATGGGAGCTTGAAGCTGACAAGAGCGAGATTGAAGCAGAAGTCCAACACATGGCTGAGGAATCCGGTTTAACCGTTGACCAACTTTCCGAAGTGTTGACATCCCGTGGAATTTCCTTGGAGTCCTTTAAAGAACGAATCGAAGCGAGTGTCCTTTGGCCGCGATTGGTTCAATCACGTTTCGGCCGTAAAGTCCGCATCGATGAAGATGAGATCGAGTCGACGCTCGAACGAATGCGTGACGATGCAAGCAATGTTCAATTTCTTGTTTCAGAGATTTGCCTCGCCGTTGACGACCCCTCACAAGCTCAGGCTTATTACCAGGGTGGATTGCAACTGATTGAACAATTGAGACGCGGTGTTCCCTTCGCCGTCATCGCCCAGCAGTTTTCTTCGTGTACGTCAGCTGCTGCCGGCGGCGATCTTGGTTGGATTCGCGCTGGAGAACTGGCGCCGGAACTCGATAACGCCCTAAAGGCTTTACCGAATGGCGCAGTCACGAATCCGATCCCCTCAGAAGGGGCGTTCATGATCATGGCATTACGAGATAAACGTGAAGCGGTTATAGCGGGTGAGCCAAGTTTCACATTGGCTTATGCGGGAGCGCCGCTGTCTATGGGGGCGAGCGCCGCAAGAATAGCTTTGGAAAAATTACCTGCCGCAGACGCCTGCGGTGGTCGTGCGCAAAGGCAGGACCTCGGCGCAGGCGTTGGCATCGCTCTGGTAGAGAATATTACAGTTGGCGCAATCGACCCTCGGTTTCAGAGCGCAATCGAGGATTTGGAACGTGGCGAAATGAGCCCCATTCTCGAGGTTGATGGTGCTCTGCACGCCGTTGTCGTCTGTGATAAAGACGAAGGGTATGGCCTGCCGTCTCGTAATGCACTGGAAGATCGTCTCTACAGCACCCAACTGGCGCTTATTGCGCAGCGCTATCTGCGTGATGTCGAACGTGATTCGACCGTTGATATACGTCGAAGCAAAAGGAGTTCGGCGGCAGCCGCCACTGAGCAATAATATGTAGAGGCCGTTTTGCAGTCGATGAACGACGCAACCAAGCTTCCTCTCGTCATAACAATGGGCGAACCCGGTGGAATTAGCGGAGAACTCACCGTTAAGGCTTGGGAAGCTCTTTCCAAGAGTGGTCCTGTTTTTTTTGTTATCGATGACCCTGATCGCCTTGCAGCGTATGGCGGGCTGGTCACAACAATCTCCTCTCCAGAGCACGCCGCCAGTGTTTTCGCTCACGCTCTTCCCGTTTTATCCCTTGATAAACCCGTCACCGCGACGCCAGGAATCGCCAGTCCCGATACGGCATTGAGCGTCATATCTTCAATCGAGCGCGCAGTTGCTTTGACTCTTGAAGGAAAAGCGTCCGGAATCATCACCAATCCAATCCAAAAGTCGGCGCTCACCGCGAGTGGTTTTAAGTTTCCGGGCCACACGGAGTTTCTTGGCGCACTGACAGCAAATTCACCAATGCCTGTTCATCGCACACGCGGACCAATCATGATGTTGGCCAGTTCCAAATTGCGGGTCGTGCCAGCAACGGTGCACATTCCGCTGAGCGAGGCGCCATTGCGATTAACCAAGGCGCTCATTATTGATACGGCTCGTATTACAGCCGAAGCGTTGCAATATGATTTTGGTATTGAGAATCCACGCCTCTCAATTGCGGGACTTAATCCTCATGCTGGCGAAGACGGTATATTCGGCGACCAGGAGCAGTCTATTATCGCCCCGGCGATTTCCGCCCTCAACGACTTAGGAATTGATGTGCTCGGGCCAGTATCGGCCGATTCCATGTTTCACGCCGAAGCCCGAAAGCGTTATGACGCGGCAATCTGTATGTATCACGATCAAGCCCTGATCCCCGTGAAAACTCTCGATTTTCATCAAACAGTCAATATAACGCTGGGGCTGCCGATTATCCGGACGTCTCCGGACCACGGAACAGCGCTCGATATTGCAGGACAAGGCATTGCGCGGCCAGACAGCCTGATATCAGCGATCCAATTGGCGGCATTTGTGAGCGAACACCGTCGAGCGACCAAGGGATGAGTGTTCCCCTACCCCCCTTACGAGATATCATTGAAAGGCATGGACTGGCGGCGAGGAAATCACTCGGTCAACACTTCCTCCTTGATCTGAACATAACGCGAAAAATTGTCCGTGAGGCCCAGGTTCATGAAGGCGACCACGTTCTCGAAATCGGTCCAGGGCCCGGTGGCCTGACCCGCGCCCTTCTGGAGGCTGGCGCGCGCGTGACCGCCATCGAGCGCGATAGCCGATGTCTCGCCGCACTTGAAGAAATCAACGCCGCCTTCCCCGGTAAATTGACCGTCATGAATGACGACGCGCTGGTGATTGAGGAGCGCGACCTGCCAGGCGTCAACGGACCAATCAAAATTGTTTCGAACCTGCCATATAATATCTCGACCGAGCTTCTCATTAAATGGCTCAAGGCCGGACCTGCCCTGTGGTCGCTGATGACGCTGATGTTTCAAAAAGAGGTCGCTGATCGGATAACCAGCGCTCCCGGCCCGAAGACCTATGGGCGTCTATCTGTGATTTCACAGGCGGCGAGCGCCCCTCGGCGTGGGTTCGATTTGCCCGCTCGCGCTTTCACACCCCCTCCAAAGGTCGATTCCTCCGTACTCGTCTTCGAACCGCCTCGAGAACCGCCGGGAGATCTCACCGCCCTTGAGCGCGTTACGCAGGCGGCTTTTTCTCAACGGAGAAAAATGTTGCGTTCATCGCTGAAATCTGTTTTTGGCGCATCGACTGAAGATCACCTGATCGCCACAGCTTTGAAGCCAACCATGCGTGCAGAAGAAGTGACCGTCGATCAATACCGAACCCTTGCGAAGATCGCCCAAGATATCTGACCGATACGCAATTCAAGCCGTCATTATCTCATGCGCACCATCAGCGAATTGTTCAACGAGTTTGAATTTCTGGATCTTTCCAGACCCGGTCAGCGGCCACTCATCGACCCAAATCCAATATGCGGGCGTCTTCTGGGGTGAAAGCCGTTCACGAATGAACGCTTTTAACTCTTTCGCTCCCGAGCGCGTGTCGCCGCTTGCGCGCATGAAACATGCGACCTGCTCACCCCATTTTTCATCTGGCACGCCGATCACCGCCACTTCGGCGATTTCATTATGTTCTAAGAGCGTGTTTTCAATCTCGGCAGGGAAAAGATTTTCACCGCCTCGAATGATCATCTCTTTCACCCGGCCTGTGATTTTCACATAGCCGCGCGCGTCCATCGTTCCAAGGTCACCGGTATGAAGCCATCCTGCCGGGTCAATCGCATTTTCTGTCGCCTCAAGATTATCATTATAACCTGTCATGACCAGATAACCGCGCGCGCAGATTTCGCCCTGCTCACCAATCGGAACAATTGCATTTGTCTGCGGCGAGCGAATAGAGACCTCAACATTCGGCAGTGGTTGACCAGCAGTTTTCGTCAAATCCTCAATGGAATCGTCTGGCCAGGCCATAGTGATCACTGGCGAGGATTCGGTCTGGCCATATACGATCTGAATATTTGAGCCAAGCACCTCATTCGATTGTCGCACCAGCTCAGGAGCAACCATCGCCCCTCCGGAGGTAATGGAGCGGATCGAGCTGACATCCCGCCCAGATTCTCTTACTTCCTCAATCATCGCAATGATCATTGTCGGTACGCCAAAATAATATGTCGCGCGTTCTCGCTCAATGAATCCTCCAATCATCTCAGGGTCAAATATCGGCGCGAGTAAAATCGTTGTCCCTAGGCTGATTGATCCGAGAACCAGAACAGCGCACCCCGTCGTGTGGAAGAGAGGCATATTGTGCATCACAACATCACCCTCCCCGACCCCCGCTCGTGCGAGTGAGTCACGTGCATTCCGAACCAGCCCCTCATGATGAAGCAGGGCGCCTTTTGGAAAACCCGTCGTTCCCGACGTATATTGAATCTGCGCGACATCATTTGGGCGCACATTCGGTAACACGCCACCACTTTCGCCTTCAAACAACGCGTCGTCATCTGTCAACACGATCGTGCGCAAGATCGATGGGTTATCAGCGCACGCTTCCACCGCAATCTTCTCCATTGGATTGCCACGAAACGATTTAACATAATAAAGAGCCTCAGCGCGTGATTGTCTGAGTACGAACTTTAACTCTCTGACCTGATATGCCGGATTGACTGTGACGAGAATCAGCCCCGCAAGAGCCGCCGCGAATTCAAGAAGCACCCATTCGGGCAGGTTATTCGCCCAGATCGCGATGCGAGCGCCCGGTGCATGGCGATTTGCAAGCGCACGCCCAAGACGCTCCGTATCCGTTAATAAAGACTGGTAGGTCCAGACCCGGCCAATATTGCCGTCGAGAGTAAGCTCTTTAAGCGCCACAACATCGGGAAAGGCCGCCGCCGAGCGCCGCAGCATATCGCCGATCGTCATCGGCTCGATAGAATTATCCATTTGCGCGGGAAAATATGAATCCTTCAAGCTTATAGTATACATTCGCATCCGCCCATTTTGTTTTCTAGGCCCGGTTCAACTGGATGATCTGTGTCTGCGTAACAATAGCGGCGAGCTTGCCATCTTCGCGCGTAATGTGTGTCTGCCAAACCTGCAGTGTGCGCCCAATATTAATCGGCGTGGTCACGGCGAACGCCTTTTGTCCCTTGGGAATTGGCCGAAACATATTCGTCTTGCTCTCGATCGTGGATGTCACGGCGCCTTCCGGCAGGTTTAAATAAGCGCCAGTTGCTCCCATATTATCTGCAAACGCCATTAAGGCGCCGCCATGAATGGTCCCAGGGATTGTGCAAAGATCTGGGCGCACAATTATTTCTCCCTCCAGCCGGGATTTCGTCGCCAAAGTCATTGTGACGCCCAGCAATTTAGCAAAGGGAGTATTGTTCCCATTGAAAGCGTCTGCGTAATTTTCATCATCCATTACCGGGGCGCCCTGCATTGATCAGTCTAGCGACAAGAAGTGCGGTTTGTGCGTCACAGACACCGTGTCTGAACATGACATCGCCCAGATTCCGCGTCCGAAACTCGTCGTCATCAAGTACAAGATCAACTTCAGATTCGCCAGTAACGATCCTGCGCGCCGGACTTGAGATCTATCAGTCGGTAATTGGTTCGACTGCCGTAGTCGGCGCGGCGATAATCGACCGAGCATCATAAACGTCACCGTCTTCCGGATGTTCACCCGCCCCCATCACGACCTCAAGACGCGCCGTAAAAAAAGCGCGTGCGCCGACTTTACCAAGATTGCCGCCGACCCCGACATTCACGCCTGTATGTCGGCCATAACTGCCGCCCCCGACACCTGCCCCCAAAGAGACGCCGCCTTTTTCTTCGCCATACACATCCCGGCTCACGATGTGAAACCAATCATACCCGTTTTGAACTGAAAGTTCGGCGGCCCGCATCAAAGCGTAATTCTCGACCTCGTCTGCAGGCACACCGCCACCGCCGCGATAGGTTATGCGGTAACGGTTCTCTTCGACACGTGTTTCGGAATAACCGTATCCCTTATCGTCGGCGGCTGTGTAGGCTGTTGGCCCAGTTGCAGCGCAGGCGACAAGCGTAAAGCAAGCCGCGGCAAGCGCGACGCTTCTCGCATCAATCAATTTCAGCATGACGTGCTCCCACATTCTGTCTTCTCAGGAATCTAACACCCATAACCCGCTCCGGCAAAAGTGAATGGCAGGTTTTTACGCCCCCGAAAAAGCTAAATAATTGCGGGGTTTAGTGAAAAATTCAAAAAAGTTATCCCCGCCTTTCGATCTCCAGATAGAATGAACATGGTCAATACCCCCGTTTGAGGCGGCTCATGTTTTCCGAAGGATCGTCTCGCCCTCGCCCCAATCGACACGAATACTGATGGATCAATAAAACGAAGGTCACGATGAAAGCAGAAGGATTATACGATCTTGTCATTGTCGGCGCGAGCTTTGCGGGCCTCGTTGCAGCGCGTTCAGCCGCCCATCGCGGGCTTAAGGTCGCTGTCATCGACAGCAAGAACGAACCCGGCGATCGGGTTCGCACCACAGGGCTTTTAGTGAAGGAGGCGGTCGACGAAATCGACATCCCCGCCTCCCTCACCCGAAAAATCCTTGGCGCACGCCTCTATGCGCCAAACGGACGGCACGCAGACCTCACGGCGCCGGGTTATTATTTCCTGGCGACAGACACACCGGCCATCATGCGCTGGCTGGCGCGCGAAGCCACACGGGCCGGCGCCGACTTGTTGTTTGGCGCACGATTTGAAGGCGCCACACTTGCTGATGATCTCATCAGAATTCACGGTTTGGGACTTTCCGCGCGGTATTTACTTGGCGCAGATGGCGCCAAATCACGCGTGGCGGAGGCTTTCAACCTCGGGCGCAACACTCAATTTATGATCGGCCTGGAGGCGGAATATGATCCCTGCCCTGCTGTCGATCCTGATTTTTTGCACTGCTTTATCGATTCGAGGATTGCACCGGGTTATCTAGGCTGGATCGTTCCCGGCGCCGGTATGACCCAGGCAGGCTTGGCGGTTTCCCCGTCCTTTTGGGGCGCGAAGCGCACGCCTGATTACGGCGCCTTTCTAACGCGTATCGATCCGTTGTTCGGCCTTTCGCAATTTACGCCGAGGCAGCGCCGTTCCGGCGCAATACCCTGCGGCGGGCTGGTTCATCCGCTCTCAACGCGCCGCGTGCTTTTGACCGGCGACGCCGCCGGTCTGGTCTCACCATTAACCGCTGGCGGTATCCGCTTTGCTTTTCAATATGGGCGGCGCTCAGGCCAGGCAATCGCCGATTACATCCAGGATCGCGGCCCCGACCCCGGCGCGATTATGACGAAAGAATATCCGCGTTTTGCCTTAAAAAGCTGGATGCGGCGCGTCTGGTCGTCAGCGCCCCCCAACGCGCTTATTAACGCCGCGCTCTTCACGCCGCCATTACGCGCCCTCACCCAATGGATCTACTTCCAGAAACGGGGAACTGTGCAACTCGGTCATTCAGAAACCGGTCAATTAGTCCGCTTACGATGCAAACAGAAACTACTTTAACCGAAAAACTGCCCAATAACATCGGGCCGCATTAACAGGGTCAGTACAATGCCGCCCGCAGCCCCTCCGAGATGCGCTTCATGGCCGATAGCACGATCAGCGCGATCCATTAACTGAGCCGAAATCGCCATATACAGAACACCGAAAAGAATCGCCGGAATGCCGAATGGTAGGAAAAGAAAATAAATTAGATCAAACGGGTAAAAAAGGCAGAACGACAAGATCACTCCGGATATGGCCCCAGAAGCGCCGAGCGCTGAATAAGATCTGTTTTCCCGATTGACATAAAGCGCGAGGAATTTACCTGAAAGAATTGAACCAAAATAAACGACCAAAAATCCATCGATGCCCAGCAAATCTTCGACCGTCGGTCCGAAGAACAATAGCGTCATCATATTCACAAGGAGATGAAAGGGACTGCCATGCAAAAAAGCGGAGGTGAGCAATCGGTAATGTTGCTTGTCCCTGGCGACCGCACCCACATTGAATACAAAAGCATCAATAAATTTCTGGCTGGCGAATAACGCATAAAGGCTGATAGCAACATTCGTCACGATGAGGGCGTAGGTCGCAGGCGCGACCGCAAAATTCATTCAGCGTCCCTCGTCTCGTCTGTGTCCCCTAGCTCGCCCGGAGCCAGAGTATTCATCGCTAAGGCGTGCACTGGCCCGTCGAATTCTTCTTTTAAGGCGTCGTACACTCTACGGTGTCGATGAACGCGGGTTAATCCTTCAAACTCCTGTGAAACCACGAGAATTCGAAAATGTGACTCGCCTTCAGGCCGCGCCCCGGCATGGCCTGCGTGCAAATGCGACTCGTCCCGGACTTCGATTCGGGACGGCTTGAACGCGATTATAAGTTTTTGGCGAATCGTTTGGGCGACAGACATAATCCCCGCAATCCTCTCTCTCTACAGTCTTGTCAAGATTGTATCAAGATGTGCAACGCACCATAATCAGAGCATGAAAGACAAAGACTATAAACCGCGCCTTGGATACGACATCCGCGTCAAGCCCCCGCAAGGCGGTAAACGTCGCACGTGGAGGAAACCCGAAACGCGCCTGTGCGAAGCGAAGGATTGCGAAAGTGCAGCCGAAGTGCGCTCGGCAAAATCGCCGAGAGAACCAAAAGAGTTCATTTGGCTATGCCCAATACATGCCCGAGAACACAATCGAAACTGGAATTTCTTTGAGGGTTTAAGTGAAGCAGAAGCCCGAACGGCGCGGCTTGCACAGATTTACGGTGAACGACCGACCTGGGGCTGGGCGAGCAACGAGCGCGCTGGCGCGGCCGCCAAGAAACATGGACCAGCCGATATCGATGACTCCTTAGGCATTTTTGGCGATGAGGCGAAGACCCTGACCGAATCTCGCGGCGAACATCGCGAAGGGCGTCAGTTAACCAAATTACAGGCGCGGGCTTTTCGCACGATGGCGCTTCCTCCCTCCGCCCCGTCAGCAGAGATCCGCAAGCGCTATGCTGAACTCGTGCGCCGTTTTCACCCAGACGCCAATGGCGGTGACCGCGGCGCGGAAACACAGCTTCAAGACGTCGTGAGAGCGCATCAAATCCTTAAGAAGGCAGGGATTTGCTGAGACCCGGTACGCTCTACGCGACCTGCAGCGCGCTCTTGATATTCCCGGGTTTTCGCGCGAGGGTCCGCGCGCAAAATTTGGATAAACCGGATTTTAACGACCAGGATTGCAGTAGGATCGCCAAGACATGAGTGTAATCGTCGACGAAGAATTTTTTGAAAAACCGGATTTGACCGTCAATGGGCGCGAAGTTTTCGGGATCAAAATCGACATGGACGTCCCGGCTTTTTCGAAAGCCAACGAGTATGTCCCGGCCATAGACCCAGCCTATCGCTTCGATCCAGAGACGACGCTGGCGATCCTTGCCGGATTTGCCTACAACCGCCGGGTCATCGTCCAAGGCTATCACGGAACGGGCAAGTCGACTCACATTGAACAGGTCGCTGCGCGCCTTAACTGGCCGTGCATCCGAATCAATCTGGACAGCCATGTCAGCCGCATCGATCTCATCGGTAAGGACGCCATCGTCGTCGAGAATGGCGTACAGGTAACGGCGTTCAAGGAAGGACTCCTGCCCTGGGCATTCCAGCGCCCGGTTGCGCTCGTATTCGACGAGTATGACGCTGGCCGACCGGACGTGATGTTTGTCATCCAGCGTGTCCTCGAAGCAGAAGGTCGCCTGACGCTGCTCGACCAGAATAAGGTTCTGCACCCTAATCCATGGTTCAGGTTATTTGCGACGACGAACACAATCGGCCTGGGTGACACCTCAGGCCTCTATCACGGCACACAACAAATCAATCAAGGCCAAATGGATCGATGGTCACTGGTGGCAACGCTCAATTATCTCGCTCATGACGAGGAAGCCGAAATCGTCATCGCCAAAAACCCTCGTTACGATAATGCTCACGGCCGCAAGTCAATTGACGCTATGGTCCGCGTTGCGGACATGACCCGAAACGCCTTCATCGCCGGCGACATTTCCACCGTAATGAGCCCTCGTACAGTTATCACCTGGGCGCAAAACACAGAGATTTTTCAAAATGTCGGTTATGCTTTTCGCGTCACGTTCCTGAATAAATGTGATGAGCTGGAACGACCGACAGTGGCTGAGTTTTATCAACGCGCGTTCGGTGAAGACCTTCCCGAAGCCGCCCCACAAGTCAGTGTCGCCTAACGTAAAAAGACACCCGCGACAGATCGAACCGTCCTGTGTAGACTCCCGTTCCTAAGCTGGCGAATCATCAGCCAGAATTACGGGAGGGTTCTCTGGTCGATGAACGAGGCTCTTATTGAATGCGCACCGCCGGGCGGACACCATATCACTGACGCCGTCATTATCGGCGCGGGACCGGTCGGCTTATTCGCAGTTTTCGAACTCGGATTGCTTGGGATCAAAGCCCATTTGGTCGATATTCTCGATCGCCCCGGTGGGCAGTGTGCGGAACTTTATCCGGAAAAACCGATCCTCGATATCCCAGCGATTCGTTCGATCTCCGGCGCAGAATTGAGCGTCCGACTGGTCGATCAGATCGCCCCCTTTGAGCCGACATACCACCTCAACGAAATGGCGGTATCACTCGATAAAACGGAAACCGGGAAATGGAGAATCCTCACTGATCTGGATACTGTGATAGAGGCGACGGTCGTCGTCATCGCAGCCGGCGGCGGGTCATTTCAACCCAAAAAGCCGCCGATACCGGGTGTTGAAGACTATGAAGGTGAATCGGTCTTCTTCGCCGTACGCAAGCGTGAAATGTTCGCAGGGAAAGACATTCTAATCGCGGGGGGCGGAGATTCCGCACTGGACTGGACGTTGAATCTTCAACCCATTGCGAAGAAGATCACACTCGTTCATCGACGCGACGAATTTCGGGGCGCGCCCGATAGTGTCAGCAAGATGCGGGCGCTTGTAGACTCGGGAGCCATCGATTTACATATCGCTCAGATCAAAAATCTCAAAGGCGAAGCAGGGCAAATTGCTGCTGCATGCGTTGAGTCAAAAACAGACGGCGAATACGACATAGAATGCGATACTATACTCGCTTTCTATGGCCTGACCATGAAGCTCGGACCGATTGCCGATTTCGGCCTCAACATTACAGAAAACCGAATCGAAGTTGATACCGAAAAATTTGAAACATCCGTACCTGGCATATTTACAATTGGCGACATGGCGTATTATCCGGGCAAGCTAAAACTCATCCTGTCGGGATTTCATGAAGCGGCATTGATGTCTCATGGCGCTTTTCATTATGTCTTTCCGGACAAGAAACTGAAATTTCAACACACAACTTCCGCAAAGGGCCTACAAAAGCAGGTCAGCGGCGACTGATACTCCGCCACAATGACTGCGCTTTTAGGCAAAACATAAATGGCACGCTCGTCAAACGCCTATCTCTGCCAATCCTGCGGCGCAGTTCACCCAAAATGGGCTGGTCGATGCGAATCCTGCGGCGAATGGAATACAATCGCACTCGAAGAAACCGAAAACGGCCCGCCAGGGTCGCTTGCCAACGCCTCCACAAAATCCAAGGCAATACCGATCACCTTCACAACGCTTGAAGGCGGGCGTGATGATACGCTTCGCCTATCGACCGGTAACGCGGAATTTGATCGCGCTTGCGGGGGCGGTCTCGTTCCCAGCTCGGCTCTCCTGATTGGAGGGGATCCGGGCGTTGGGAAGTCCACCCTTCTCTTGCAAGTGACTGCCGGACTGGCGGCGCAAGGCGCCTCTGTGGCGTATATTTCTGGAGAGGAAGCTCCAGCACAAATCCGCTTAAGGGCGCAACGACTGGGCGTAGAGAACGCACACGTTCAACTCGCCGCCGCAACATCTCTTCGTGATATTCTGTCGACGCTGAAAACCGAAACGCCCCAGGTCGTTGTCATCGATTCCATTCAAACGCTCTGGTCAGATGCTTTGCCTGCGGCCCCCGGCTCGGTCACGCAAGTGCGTGCTTGTGCTCAGGAGCTTGTTCGCTTCGCCAAATCCAGCGGCGCTATTGTGATCCTTGTCGGCCACGTAACCAAGGATGGGCAGATTGCAGGCCCCCGTGTCGTCGAACATATGGTCGATGCTGTGCTTTATTTTGAAAGCGAACAGGGTCGATCGTTCCGAATTTTACGGGCTGTAAAAAATCGTTTTGGCGCCGCCCACGAAATTGGCGTGTTCGATATGACCGGCGAAGGTCTCCGTGAGGTCATAAACCCGTCTGAACTGTTTCTTTCCGAAGGCGGGGAACCGGTGTCCGGCGCTGCTGTATTCGCCGGAATTGAAGGGACTCGTCCAGTTCTCGTAGAAATTCAGGCACTGGTTTCACCGTCTACACTGGCGGCGCCGAGGAGAGCGGTGGTCGGCTGGGATACGGCGCGCCTCTCCATGCTGCTCGCCGTGCTAGACGCGAGATGCGGTCTCGATTTTGGACGTCACGATGTATTCCTTAACGTCGCGGGCGGGATGAGAATCTCCGAACCCGCAGCAGACCTCGCTGCGGCGGCAGCATTGTGTTCCTCTCTATTTGACGCCCCGGCCCCTCGTGACTGGGTGGTTTTTGGCGAGGTGGCGCTTTCTGGAACTGTCCGGCCCGTGAATCAGACCGATGCGCGCCTGAAAGAAGCCCGCAAACTTGGATTCGCAGGTGCGTTAACACCTAAAGGCGTTACCGATCCTGCGCTCGAGCTATTCGAAGCTTCAACATTAACTGATCTTGTCGCATGGACGCGCGCCAGAAAATCCACCACCCCCAAGCCCTAATCGCATGCAAAAGGTTGAGCACAACTCGCATCGGGGATATGGAAACAGAGGGGATTTGCGCCAGCTCGGTTTAGAGCATGGTTACGAAGGATATCAGTATGACTTGGTTCGACGCGGTCGTTTTGTCGGTCATTGGCCTGTCGACCCTTTTCGCAGCAATTCGAGGTGGCCTACGAGAAGGTGCGACACTGATTGCCCTTGGCGCAGGAGCTGCACTCGGATTCGTCTGTCTGAAACCCATTTTGAGCTTAACCGGAAGCGAAGGCTCGTTCTTCACAACCGTCGTTCTTGGGGCTATTTTGGTCACAATCTTCTTCATCGGTCTGTATGCAGCATTCCATTTCATCCTTAAACGATATGCGCTAAGTGGACAGGCACGAGTCATTGATAAAACGGCCGGAGGCGTGTTCGGCGCCTTTCGTGGGTTGATCCTGATTGGTCTCGCCTATCTGGGATACGGCTATTATCTTGACGAAGCCAATCAGCCCGATTCCGTTCGCAACGCATTCACGCAGCCAATCGCGGCTGCAACCGCAGGGTTTTTCGAAAGCTTTGCTCCTGACAGTACCTATATCCGAACACAGGAAAGCGAGTCCGAAGAGTCTGAAGAGAGCAGCACAGAAAATGCGGCTGCAGCTGGTTATGCCCGAGGTGATCGAGCCGGACTTTCAGAAATGATCACCACCGTAACAACATCCGACCCTCAAGACTCCCAGCCTAAATCGAATCCAGAATCAGAGGTTGAGGGTGATCCGCTCTCAGGTTTACTCGTCGAGGAAGAACAACCGTGACCAAACCGATTGATATCACGCGCTACGCATCATCTTTTTTAAAGCGTGCGGGTGCGAAATATCGACGACGTCAATCTGAACTTCATCTCATAATCGACAAACCAAAACTGAACGAAGAATGCGGCGTCTTCGGCGTTATCGGAACACCAGATGCCGCAGCACTCACGGCGTTGGGTCTACACGCTCTGCAACATCGCGGACAGGAAGCGTCAGGCATTGCAAGCTTCGACGGCAAGCGCTTCCATACGGAACGACAGCTTGGGCTAGTCTCTGATCATTTTTCGGACGCAGCAACTCTCGCGGGCCTTAAAGGCGTCAGCGCGATCGGCCACACCCGCTACTCGACCCAGGGTGAGACTGTATTGCGCAACGTCCAACCGCTTTACGCAGATCTTGACCGAGGCGGTATCGCGGTCGCTCATAACGGCAATCTGACAAACGCGCGCACGCTTCGAAGCTCCTTGGTGCGACGTGGTTGTATTTTTCAATCCACCTCCGATTCTGAACTCTTCTTGCAATTGACGGCGCGTTCGCACCATTTGTCGGCAGTCGATAAGTTAATCGATAGCCTCAAACAAATTGAAGGCGCCTATGCCATTGCTGTACTGACGCCGGATGGGTTGATCGGCGCCCGTGATCCGCTTGGGATACGGCCGCTTGTTTTGGGTGACCTTAATGGCGCGTCCATTCTTTCTTCTGAAACCTGTGCGCTCGATCTGATCGGTGCGCGTTTTGTACGTGACATCAAACCTGGTGAAGTCGTCGTTTGCACTTCAGACGGAAAAATCGAAAGCCAACAATTTGCGCCAACGCCGCATCATGCCCGCCTTTGTATTTTCGAACTTATTTATTTTGCACGCCCGGATTCCATCATCGACGGCATAAGCGTCTACGAGTTGCGCAAAAGGCTTGGGCGAAAACTTGCTGAAGAAGCCCCCTGTGATGCTGATTTCGTCTCGCCAATCCCCGATTCCGGTGTGCCGGCGGCCATCGGCTATGCCCAACAATCAAACCTCAGATACGAGATGGGCCTGATCCGCAGCCACTTTGTCGGTCGCACCTTCATCGAACCACAGCAAAAAATCCGAGAAGCAGGCGTAGCACGCAAACATTCGCCAAACCGCAGCGTGATTGAGGGTAAGCGCGTATTGCTGATCGACGACTCTATCGTGCGCGGGACAACCTCGAGAAAAATAGCAGAAATGTTGCGCAATGCGGGCGCGAAGGAAGTCCATGTTCGCGTTGCTTGCCCACCTATATTGTATCCGGATTTTTACGGCATCAACACGCCTTCCGACAAAGAACTCATCGCTGTAGGACGCACGGTCGAGGAAATACGCGACTATATTGGCGTCGACAGTCTCGCATTTCTCTCGGTGGACGGTCTCTACGAAGCGATGGGAAAAGGCCCACGTGATAAAGCGTCACCCGCCTTCACAGACCATTGCTTCACCGGCGATTACCCCACACCGCTTACGGATCATAATGAAGCCGACCGCGACGCCATAATCTCGCAACTTTCTTTTCTCGCAGAATCCAGCTGAATTAAAATGCCGCCAATCCGGTCTGCGCGCGCCCGAGGATCAGCGCATGAACATCATGCGTTCCTTCATATGTATTAACGGTCTCAAGATTCATAGCATGGCGCATAACATGGTATTCCTCCGCGATGCCATTACCGCCGTGAATATCTCGAGCGACGCGCGCAATGTCCAATGCCTTGCCGCAATTGTTACGCTTCATCATTGAGATTGCTTCAGGAAGGTAAGCGCCTTGGTCCAACAGCCGACCGAGTTGCAGCGCGCCCTGAAGTCCGAGCGCGATGTCAGTCTGCATATCGGCAAGCTTTTTTTGAACCAACTGTGTTGCAGCGAGCGGCTTACCGAAGAGGATTCGATCCATGGCGTATTCGCGTGACGCCATCCAGCAAAATTCTGCAGCGCCCATGGAGCCCCACGAGATGCCATAGCGAGCCTTGTTCAGACAAGAAAATGGTCCGCGCAAACCTTTAACGTGAGGCAAAATGTTTCCTTCAGGGATAACGGCGTCGTCGAGTGCGATCTCACCTGTAACAGAGGTGCGCAAGGAGAGCTTGCCCTCGATCTTTGGTGTCGAAAAACCATCCGTGTCTCGCTCAATAATGAATCCGCGGATCTCACCTTCTAACTTCGCCCAGACAACGGCCAGATCGGCAATCGGTGAATTGGTAATCCACATTTTTGCGCCGTTAAGCTTGTATCCGCCTGAGACTTTTTCAGCTTTGGTGCGCATCGATCCGGGATCAGACCCGCCATCGGGTTCGGTGAGACCGAAACAACCGATCCATTCGCCTGTCGCCAGTTTAGGAAGGTATTTTTTCTTTTGGTCTTCGGTTCCAAAAGCTTCAATCGGATACATAACGAGAGAAGATTGCACCGACATCGCCGAGCGATAGCCGCTGTCGACTCGCTCGACCTCGCGCGCGATCAGGCCATAGACCACATGGCTGGCGCCGCCGCCGCCATATTCCTCAGCGACCGTCGCACCGAGCAGCCCCTGCGCGCCCATCTCAGTCATGATCTCGCGGTCAAAGCGCTCTTCGCGGTAGGCTGACGTCACGCGAGGCATCAGCTTGTCTTGCGCATAGCCGCGCGCCGCGTCGCGGATCATCCGCTCTTCGTCGCTGAGCTGGGTTTCGAGCAAAAGCGGATCTTGCCAGTCGAAGGATTGTTTGGAGGTCATGGTTTTGATTTTCATTCTCCATTACGGATAAAAGTTAAAGCTATTTGATTGGTTGCATAACTATCATTTCCTCAGAGCGGTGAATTGCGGTGCGTAACGCCAGAAGGTCGATATTAATAAAGCCATGGGAGGTCCAACGATCAGTCCAAAAATAATCGCCGTCAAATGTACACCAACTTCGTCCGGGTGAATCTTAGAATATTCTTCGGCGAGAACCCAATACACTACTCCATGAAACAACCCGGTAACCAGTGGGTATCTGGCAAACATTCCGGGTCCCACTGGCCGTTCGTTGAAACGCCAATAGGCGAAACCCCAACCGACCCAAGAGCCGAATAAGAAACCCCAAACTAGCGTGACGCCCCACATCATTATGCTGATAGTGCGTAATTCACCTATCTCCTCAGAGTTGCCAAATATTAGGACCAATGGCAGCATAAACATGGTAAGCAATGGAAAAAACATTGCTGGCCGAATAACCGTAGACCAAAATGTTCGACCAAAGACGAAATTTAACATAACGCCCTGCATGCTGCCATCCTTCGAGGCTCGCTTCGCTCGCACCTCAGGATGAGGGTTAAACACTATCAGTCCTCATCCTGAGGTGCCTTCACGAAGTGAAAGCCTCAAAGGATGATGTCAGGCACACATTAAACCAACTCCAGCGCAACACTCGTCGCTTCGCCGCCGCCGATGCACAGACTAGCAAGGCCCTTTTTACCACCGGTTTTTTGCAGCGCCGCGATCAGCGTAACCAGTATGCGCGCGCCAGACGCGCCAATCGGATGACCGAGCGCAATCGCCCCGCCATGAATATTGACCTTGTCGGCCGACAGATCGTGCTCGCGCATCGCCGCCAGCGGCACCACGGAGAACGCCTCGTTAATCTCAAAAAGATCAATGTCCCTCGCCGTCCAACCCGCTCTTTCCAAAACTTTACGAATCGACTCGATCGGGGCGGTGGTGAACCAGTCCGGCGCCTGGGCATGAGTCGAATGAGCGATGATGGTCGCGAGCGGCGTCAAGCCGCGCTTTTCGGCCTCGGACCGGCGCATCAGGATGAGCGCCGCCGCGCCGTCAGAGATCGCCGAAGCATTACCGGCCGTCACCGTACCGTCTTTTTCAAAAGCTGCGCGCAATTGTGGGATCTTTTCCGCATTCACCAGGCCTGGCTTTTCGTCATCGACCACAATCATAACGCCCTTGCGGGTTTTCACCTCGACAGGAACAATTTCCCCTTTAAACGACCCATCCTTAATCGCAGTCTGCGCACGGGTGACAGACCTGATCGAATATTCATCCTGATCTTCACGAGAAAATTTCCACTCGCGCGCGCACATTTCAGCGAATACTCCCATCGCTTTACCGCGATCATAGGCATCTTCAAGTCCGTCACGGGCCATGTGGTCAACAACCTGCCCGTGTCCGTATTTAATACCTGAGCGGCCTGAAGGCAGCAGATGCGGCGCGTTGGTCATCGCCTCCATTCCGCCGGCGACAACGATCTGGTTGGTCCCGGCCACGATCGAGTCACAGCCCATCATCACGGCCTTCATGCCTGATCCACACATCTTGTTGAGCGTCACACAGCCGGTCGACAAAGGAACACCAGAGGCGAGCGCGGCTTGGCGCGCTGGAGCCTGACCGAGCCCCGCGGGCAAAACGCAGCCCATCATCACCTCGTCAACGGCGTCGGCCTCGACACCGCCACGCTCCAGCGCTGCGGAAATTGACCGGGCGCCAAGCTCAGTCGCCGCCACGCCAGTGAAGGCGCCTAAAAAATTTCCGATTGGCGTGCGCGCCATGCCGACGATTACAATGGGGTCCTGTTGGGTCATGATGTCGTTTCCTTTAAGCCAGCATGGCTCTTGATTCAGCTTCAGCTTTTTGAGCAGCTTTGGCTACAACTTCCATTGCAAGTTGGTCAGCAATAGCGCCTGTTGGTCGATTCTCAGCCTTCGACCGCGTGAAAATTTCGTCCAGCGTATCGCTGATACGATCGATGCGCATGGAAAGTTCTTGTGCGGTCCACTGACCCAGAATTTCAAGCCCAACGCTGATGACTCCGGCCGCGTTGATGACATAGTCAGGCGCATAGAGCACATCGCGATCGTTCAGCGCCTGGTCCATGTCCGGTGTGAGAAGCTGATTGTTGGCGGAGCCAGCAATGACTTTCGCTGATAACCGGTCGATGGAGTGGACGTTAATTGACCCCCCCATTGCGCACGGCGCGAAAATATCCACGTTCGCGGCGATGGCGTCATCTGGCGAAACCCGCTCGGCGCCAAAATTCTCAACCGCTTGAGAAACTGCACTTTCGTTTATATCGGCGACGACAAGTTTTGCGCCCTCCTTATGGAGGAGCCTCGCGAGTTCCATACCGACGGCCCCAACACCGAGAACACAAACACGAAGGTCTTTCAGTGTCTCAGCGCCCAGACGTGCACGCGCAGCCGCTTGAACACCGCGCCACACACCGCGCGCCGTAAACGGTGAAGGGTTCCCGCCAGTGCCCCCTTTTGCAGCAATCCCAGCCGCATACTGAGTCACTTCACGCATCGTTTGAATATCGTCTTCGGTGACGCCAGAATCTTCCGCCGTGTAATAGAGCCCCCCTAAGCTTTCGACCGCTCGACCGAAGGCATGCAACAATTCTGGCGTTTTATCTTTGCGAGGATCAGCAAATATGACTGCCTTACCGCCCCCGAAGGGAATGCCGCCCAACGCATTTTTGAATGTCATACCGCGTGACAGGCGTTTCGCGTCCTCTAACCCTTCACCAAAGCTGGCATAGGGTCTGATCCTGCAACCACCGCATGCCGGACCAAGCGTCGCATCGTGCACGGATATAATGGCGTTTAGACCGGCGTTCGCATCTTCAAAATGAACAACTTTGAGCCAACCATCGACAGGCACGACTTGGGTTTTCATATCTCTTCCTCACCGGTTGATTCCGTTGCTTAACGTGTAGATAGCTGCGTGACTATACGCTTGGCCGTCCGAAACTTTCCGCCAAATACAGTGCGGGAGAGCTTGACGATTAGCAGAAAATGCTAAATACATATCATCTTCTAGGAAAGATACCCATGAAGCTCGATCACATCGACCACAACATATTGAAACACCTTCAGGAAAATGCGCGGATCACGAATGCAGATCTGGCGGACAAAGTCGGTCTGTCACCGACTCCATGTCTTCGGCGATTAAGGCGGCTCGAATCCGATGGAATCATTCGCGGTTATCACACCGAAGTGAACCGCGAAGCACTGGGCGTCAATGTGACCGTCATCATCCTTGTCAAGCTGGAGCGCGAAGACGACCACACGCTTCGCGAATTCGAGGCGGCCATCAAGAAACGGCCCGAAGTGATGGAGTGTTATCTCGTTACCGGTAAATTCGATTATTTCATCCGTGTCGCAATCCCAAGTCTTACAGCTTACGAGAATTTCCTGTCGGAAACGATCCTCCGAATGCCGAATATCGCAACGGTGGAATCAAGTTTCACGTTGCGTGAAGTAGAGCGAAAAGTCGCTCTGCCTTTGCCAATGTCAAGCGTTAAAACTTAACGCTTCTTATCGTTGAAAATCGTAAAAGGCGCCCATGCCGAGAAGATCGGTGAGCGCCTGCATTGCCGCAAAGCTCTCATCCATAAAGCTTGGATCGCGCAGATCGTCCGGGATGACACGGTCACGATAATGCGCATTCACCCAGGATTCGAGTTTTGAAATCTTCTCGTCATTGAGAAGGAAGTTCTGGTTGGCGGCAATCGCTTCTTCATTTGAAAGCACAACGCGCAATCGCAGACAGGCGGGTCCGCCGCCATTGCGCATGCTTTCGCGCACATTTTTGAACACCAGCCGGTTGATCGGATTGTTTTGAGCAACGGTATCTTCGAGGAATGCTTGTACACGCGGATTATCTTCCGACTCTTTTGGCAAGATCAGCGCCATTTCCCCGCCTGGTAGTGTCACGAGCTGTGAATTGAAGAGATAGGATTTCACCGCATCCTCAAGTGTAACCTTGCTAGTGGGCGCTTCGACAATCTCGACAAACGACGCAGCGGCGCGAATAGCCTCATAGGCCGCTTTTGGGTCTGCAAAGCTTTGTTCGTGCAGGAATAATACCGTTCCGTTCGCAACGCCGACGACGTCATTATGAAAAGCGCCGGCGTCAAGCGCCGCCTTCGATTGCTGAATGAAGACCGTTTTATCCGGATTGAGCAGATGATTGCGTGCAACCGCTTGGCTAGCGCATTTTTTCTGACGTGCGGGAAACTTATCACCATCCTCGCCATAAACGAAAAGATGGACACCCAGTTTCCCGTGACCTTCCGCAAGACGGCCATGATTGGCCGCCCCTTCATCGCCAAAATGCATCGCCCCCGGCAATGGCGGGTGATGGGTAAAATGTTGATCGCTATCGAAAATATGCTTGAGCACCCGCGCGGTTGTATCCGCCTCTATGGAGCGATGAAAATTTGCCGCCAAATTGGCCGGTGTGAAATGCACCTTACCGTCGGCTGTATCCGGCGACGGCGCCACCGTGCCCGCATTCGCCGTCCACATGGTTGAGGCCGCGTAGCAATTCGCGAGGAGTTGCGGTGCAGTCTTGGCCGCTTTTTCGATGATCTGCTTGTCAGCCCCGGAAAACCCAAGCGCGCGCAATGTTTTTAAATGTGGCCGGTCCTGCGGCGGCAGGAAGCCCTGCCCCAAGCCGAGCTCCATCGCGGCGCGCATTTTGGCGAGCCCCTGCAGCGCCGCCGCGCGCGGGTTCGACGCGGCGCCCTTATTGGTCGCCGATGCGAGATTGCCGAAGCTAAGCCCCGCATAATTATGGGTCGGACCGATTAAGCCGTCGAAATTGAATTCCGTGTGGGTCATGCGTCTCCTCTTTCTTCCTTCTCCCCATCGGGGAGATGGTGGCCCGAAGGCCCGGATGAGGGGGAAGAAGCGCCGGTCATTATTCTCACCGCCTCTTCCCCCTCATCCTAACCCTCTCCCCAAAGGGGAGAGGGAATTATCCCGCCCATGCCGCAGCGACTGCATTTATGCGTCAAACCAATCAGGCCGTCGAAATTGTATTCCGTGTAGGTCATTTGCTTTTAAATTTTGCAAGCAACGATTGAAAAACCATCGCCAGGCTAGCGAGCACCGCTGGCACACCAAGAATAAGGATTAGGAAAATTCCAATCCGTTCCCAAATGTTTTGCAGCGCCTGGCGAGGCGATTCGATTTCGTTATCTCCGATGATCTGAAAGGCAGACACTAAAAGCAATGCTAAAAGAAACACCGCGTAAAGTAGAAAAAATCTTTTTAGCATACCGAAATACCCACCTGCCTTTCCGGCATTGCGAGCAGCGCTTCCCCCTCCATCGACGCCACAGGATAGGCGCAATAGTCAGCCGCATAATAAGCGCTTGGGCGATGGTTGCCGGAATGGCCGATGCCGCCAAAGGGCGCCGCGCCCGACGCGCCAGTTGTCTGACGGTTCCAGTTGACGATGCCAGCTTGAGAGCGCAGGCGGAACTTCTCCCATTTCGATTTATCATCTGACAAGAGCCCGGCTGACAGGCCAAAGCTAGTGGCGTTCGCACGCGTAATCGCGGCGTCAAAGTCTTTCACCCGCCAGACCTTCAAAAACGGCCCGAAATGTTCTTCATCAGAGACGTGTTCGGCCCGCGTAACATCGAGAATGCCTGGCGTCACGAAGGCCTTGTCTTCTTCGCGCAGACTCAAATTGCGGATCGGCTCGCCGCCCTGCTCAGTCATGCGGTCAAAAGCGCGCTCCAGTCCCGCAGCAATCTGGGGCGAAATCACCGGTCCCATAAAGGGTTGCGGATCGGCAAATGGCTGATCGATAATCAGCCGGTCAGTAAGCTTTGTCAGGGCATCAAGGGCTTTGTCGCCAGCGGCGCCTTCAGGCAGGATCAACCTGCGCGCGCACGTGCAGCGTTGGCCGGACGTCAAAAACGCTGACTGCACGACAGCGAACGCCGCTGCATTCACATCATCCGTATCCCACCAAATCAGTGGATTATTACCGCCAAGTTCAAGTGCAAGGATAACATCAAGGCGATCGGCAAACATCTTGTTGATAGCAAGCCCCGTGCGATAGCCGCCGGTGAACAGAATGCCGTTGACGCCGTCGGCCCCGGTCAGCGCTTCACCGGTCTCGCGCCCACCCTGCACCAGATTAACGACGCCCGCGGGCAGGCCCGCTTCCAACATACGCTCCACCATAAACGCACCTGGCGAGGGGGTCTGTTCCGACGGTTTAAAGACAATTGTATTGCCCGCGATCAGCGCCGGAACCATGTGCCCATTGGCCAGGTGAACCGGGAAATTATAGGGGCCGAGAACCGCCATAACGCCATGCGGCCTATGTCGTAAAATGCCACGGGTTGCGCCGCTTGCCGTTTCTTTCTCGCCGGTGCGCTCGTGATAGGCGCGTATTGAAATATCAACTTTGCCCGCAACCGCTGCTGCTTCTGTTTTTGCTTCCCAAAAGGGTTTGCCGTTTTCGCGCGAAATCAGCCTCGCCAGTTCCTCTGCGTCGCGTTTAATGATGTCACGATAACGCTCCATCACCGCTATACGATCAGTAAGCGGTGTCAGGGCCCATTTTTCAAAAGCCCCATGCGCCGCCTTAACTGCGTCATCAACGTCATCGCGTGTTGCACTGGCGCCCTTCCAGATTTCCGCACCCGTCGATGGGTCGAAACTTGAAAACGCCGTACCAGCGCCGTCTCGCCATGCGCCATTGATCAGAATTTTATTTGTCATTTTTTCACCAAGCCACGGCGCGAACACTCTCGCCTTTTTTAACGCCCAATATCGCAGCAGTGTCTTCATCAATGGTCATTTGATCATTGTTGAGGACGGCACGAGCACGCACGCATCTGAATTTTGACAACCTGCCAGCGACGATCAGCTTTTGCGGCGCCCCTTCGCTGACTTCCCCTACGTCGGCGATTTGGTAGATCTCGCTCTCACGAACTGTCTTGATGTCTTCAATTCCGGCATCGACGACGGGTCCGCCGTCAAACACATCAATATATCCCCGATAGACGAACCCCTCACGAAGTAACATGTCATAAGCGGGGATGGCGTTATTGTGGGGTTTGCCCAAAATATCTCTTGCTTCCTTAGGCAACAACGCCGCGTAAATCGGATGGCGCGGCATAAGGTCGGCGATAAATTGGTTTCCCATAACTGAATTGGCCACATCCGCCGCTTCAAACTCCATGTCAAAGAAGGGTTTTCCTATCGCCTCCCAAAACGGCTGCTCGCCATTGGGCCCACGCCAGCCGCGAAGCTCTGCGCATACGGGATCCGCAATAAGATCACGATGCTGAGCAATAAACAAATATCGGGCGCGCGAAAGAATTTTCCCGTAGCCGCCGCCGCGAGCATCCGGAGAGAGAAATAAAGAGCCCACTTCACCGTATCCGGTATAGTCATGGGTCGGCACCAGCAATCGCCGCTCAATGCGTTTCTTAAGTTGTTTTGAAGTATGCACTGATTTGTTGATGCGATAATTGACAAAGCCGTGCTCAAGCCCAATCGCCGAAAACACGGCTGATGTGCCAATCACCTTACCATCCTGTTCAAGGACCATCATATAGACCTCGCCGCCAGGCTCTGTCGCATTCGTTGCGAAACTATCCGCAGAAAAGTCGATCCGCGCACGTAATGCATCGGGCTCTGGCGGCAGGGTCGTCATGCCGCCGCCTGAGAGCTGCGCAAGCGCTAAGATTTCTTCAAAATCATCGCGCCGAACCGGGCGCAAATATGCGAGCGACATTAGGACGTCTCCATCTTATCTACGGCGCCGGGATTGGGTATCTCACCGGCGGCAATCTTTAAAAGGAGTAATGCGGAAAGCTTAGCCCGCTCAACCAGGCTGTCGAGCTTTGCATATTCCTGCGCGGAATGAATATTAGCCCCGCGCACCCCCAGGGTATCGATCACCGGAATGCCAGCTGCAGCGATATTATTTCCATCGCAGCACCCACCGGTAGGCTGCCAATCAATCGAGATCCCGAGCTCTTCACCCGCCGTCTTTAACGCATTAAAGAAAGCGAGGAGCTTCGGTGTCATCGGCTTTGGCGGGCGTGAGAATCCACCAGTCAGCTCAGCCCCGAACCCGTCTCTCGCGCCGATCTCACCGATCAGATTATTAACTTTTTCAAGCACCCATTCCGCATCAGCGGACTGCTCCAGCCGCACGTTAAATCGCACCACCGCAAGATCAGGAACAACATTATTAGGACCGCCGCCATCGAGCCCCGCCACATTGACAGTCAGCCCTTCGCGCCCGGCATTCAGCTGATCGACGCCAGCGATGAAACCTGCCGCAGCCGCGATGGCGTTTCGCCCTAAATGATGCTCACGGCCTGCATGGGCGCTCTTGCCCTTAATAATCGCCGCAAAATTACCAGAGCCTTTGCGCGCACCCGCTAGCGTTCCGTCAGCGAGTGCTGGCTCATAAACACATGCGAATTGCGCACGCTTGGCGGCCTGTGTCAGCATGTGTACAGACCCATGTGAACCTATTTCTTCATCAGCGTTGATGAGAACTTCGTAGCCAATCTGATCGGCGAGAGGTGAATTCTCGATCGCTTTTAACGCGTAAAGCATGACGAGAAGACCGCCTTTCATATCCGCTGACCCAGGCGCGTTCAGGGTGTCGTCATCGAGAAACGTTTCCCTTTGAAAGGGATGATCGGCAGCGAACACAGTGTCCATGTGACCGGACAAAAGGATGCGCACCGGCGCTTGCGGGTGTTTGACAATGCGCAGCATATCGCCAACGGGCGTTTGAGTTTTAATCCCACCCTGAGTTACGGTTACATGCGGGGTGGAGGCGAGTGTTTCGACATCTCCCTTGAGCGCACCGAAGGCGTCGCTGAGGGCCGCATGCATGTTTTTCAGGCCAGCCAGATTGGTGCTACCGGAGTTGATTGCACACCATCGCAGCAGGCATTCGACCATTTCTGGTCGTTTGTCATCAAGGAAGGCAAGGTCAGCCGTATAGTTGTGGGGCAATGTCATGGCGGCAAGGACTACCGCTCTCCAATCCCTCCGGCAAGACATCACGGCCCCGATCTGCATCGGAGAACCGTTTACCTATCCATGCGAAACTCTCTATAGTCTGAAATTGGGTGACGCTATTCTGTAACACAAACACGAAATTGTTCAGGTTTCATGCTGCGTATCATTGAATTGATGCTGATCGGATGGGCCGAAGCGGCTCGCCGCAGCGGTCTCGTTATCGCTATAGGGTTTATTCTCGCCGCAGGTGCGGGGGGATACTACGCCGCCACACATCTGAAAGTGAACACGGATACGAGCGCGATGCTCGACCCTTCCCTTCCATTTCAGATGCGCGCCGCTGAGCTGAAAGAGGCATTCCCACAGATCAAAACTGACGTCATCGTTATCGCTCGAGCTCCAAGCCTTGACGAGGCGGACGCTTATGCGGCCGCCTTGCGAGAGCGACTTTTGGCGCGGCCCGACATGTTCACGGCAGTTTTTTCTCCTGCTGAGGAGCCGTTTTTCAGAGAAAACGGCTTGCTATATTTAAGTGAGAGCGAATTAGAGGCACGCCTTACGCAAATGACCAAGGCGGCGGGGTTAATTGAAACGCTCGTCAAAAACCCCACAATCGACACGTTGTTTTCTACTCTCGCTGATAATGACAAATTAGCAGAGAATTCTGAGCTCGGCGCCGAAACATTAGGAGATCTTTATGAAGAACTCTCAGTGGTGGTCGAAGAGACCCTAAAAGGGAATTCACAACCTTTTTCCTGGATGGGCGCCCTTGATACGAAAGCCCCTCCCGAAAACGGCCATATGCGGCTTGTATACGCAACACCAGTTTTGGATTTCACGCGTCTACAGCCAGCGAAGCCCGCCATCGATGCAATCCATGTCGAAATCGAAAAGTTGAACGAACAATTTGACGGTCGAGTGGAGGCCTTCATCACCGGCGACCCTGCTCTACGCGCCGAAGAATTAAATTCCGTGACGACAGGCATCGGCCTTTCTTTCCTACTCTCCTTCGTATTGGTCACATTTTTATTGTTGATAGCCTATCGATCGCTTTTCATGGCAACACTCACCATGGTTGCTCTGATCATTACGATCGTCCTCACCTCGGCATTCGCGGCCGCGACAATAGGTGAACTCAACCTGGTTTCTGTCGCGTTCACCGTGCTTCTTGTCGGCCTCGGGCTCGATTTCGCTATCCACCTCTTACTGCATGTCCAAGAACACCGCACCGCTGGGCATGATATTAGGCAAGCGATACGGGGCTCTCTTCATGAGGTCGGCCCGGCCCTCGCATTGGCCGCTCCGACCACGGCCCTCGCATTCTTCTCATTCGTTCCGACAAAATTTGATGGTATTGCTCAACTCGGCATCATCTCAGGCGTTGGCGTTTTAATCGCGTTATTCGTATCGATTACGTTCCTGCCTGCCGCTCTCGCCGCGTTACCGATCCCGCCCGCACGCCCATCGAGTGGACGCGTGCGTCAGGGCTTCGATTTTCTATCTCGAATATCCACACCGGTCGCTGCTCTCACCGTCGTGTTGGGTATTTTCGGGCTCGTCGTTTTGCCAAACGTCCGATTCGATGCAGATCCCATGGCCCTGCGCAATCCCGATAGTCCGTCAGTAAAAGGCTTCAACCTGCTTTTCGACGATGCCGAAACCGTGCCTTACCGCCTTACGCGACTGGTTCAATCAGAAGCTGACGCCCGTGAGACAGCAACAGCTGTTGGGCGCTTGGAGAGTGTCCGATCCTCTCGCTCTCTGCCGGATTTTGTCCCGAAATATCAAGATGAAAAACTAGAATTAATTGATTTCGGCGCGGGATCGCTCATCTTTGCTCTATCAGCCCAGCCTGAAGCCACTGTCGGACCACCATCAGGGAAAGGCATCACGACGTTACTTACACGCCTCGGAGAATCCCATGCTGACGGTCCCGGCAAGCATCTCGCAGGCCTTCTTCAGAATTTGCAAGATCGCAATGACCCGGCATTACTCACGCAAGTAGAGAATAATATCTTTCGATTCTGGCCGCAGATGATCGATCGTCTTCGATCACAGATGAACGCCGATTATGTCGATATTGATGCTCTGCCCAGCGTATTGAAAGAACGCTACCGTTCTCCCAACGGAAAATGGCGCGTCGACATTCTGCCCGCGGAAGATTTGCGCAGTAAGGCGGCGCTCGACAGATTTGTGACTTCCGTTGAAGAGATGTTTCCGGATGTAGGTGGCGGAGCGTTGCAATCAAAAAAGGCTGGCGAGATTATTTCCCAGTCCATGTTACAAGCGTCCGGCATCGCCCTCTCGGTGATCGCAGTTTTCTTGTGGCTGCTGGTACGGCGCGTCGGGCTCATATTCTTGATGATGCTCCCTCTCGCACTCGCTGCAATATTGACTGCGGCAACAGGGGTCCTGATTGATGTCCCTTTCAATTATGCCAATGTCATCGTCCTGCCACTCCTGATGGGCATCGGTGTTGATAGCGGTATCCATCTGGTCATGCGTCAAAGACAGGTCGCTGAGGGAGCCGAAGTCTTTGGCACGTCGACACCGCGGGCTGTGCTCTTCTCAGCTCTGACAACCGTGGCGTCTTTCGGTAGCCTGATGCTCTCATCGCACCGGGGCACGGCTTCGATGGGCATTCTCTTATCCATTGCCATCGCCTTCACCCTGGTTTGTACGTTGATTGTGTTGCCTGTCGCCTTCCGTTACAGCGAGGCGAGGCGCGCCATTTCTTCAAAACGCCTTTGAAGGCCGATCAAGGCGTCAATTTTTGTCCTGTTTCGGCTGGAATACTGCCGCAATTGCCCCATATGGATCTTTTGTCGCATGGCTCACGCCAACAGCTATACGTTAACGGACACATTTCTTCCGTTAGGAGATGCGGTAAGATACTATTGGTCGCGCCGCATCCGCAGCGTCGCGAATCGCTGTTTTATTCCTGCGGGAGAGAAATACGCCATGTCGCTAAGTCGTAACCGTCTGCTTGCTCGCCTCACTGCTCCTTTGCTGATATTCGCGGCCGTAACAGCCGCCAACGCCCAGGACAACCAGCCGGCGAATGATACAACCCCAAATAGCGAATCAACGGCCAACGCAGTCACTGGCGAGCTCTCCCCGATTGAAGCGGCTATAGCCTTCGCTGAAGCGCTGACAGCAGACGCAACGACAACCCTGACCGATGAGACCGCGACCGAAGCCGAAAAACTTAGCCGCTTTCAGGGCATTCTTGCTGAAGGTCTCGCGCTTGAGGTTATCGGAAAATTCATGATCGGCGAGCACCGCAAGACCATGTCAGAAGAGCAGATCAATCGCTATAAAGCCATATTTCCAGATTATATAACCCGTCTCTATGCCGAGCAATTTCAGGACATTGTCGGGCGCCCGCTCGTCGTCATTGAGGCCAAGACGTTCGGCTCACGCGACGTGGTCGTGCGCACCCGTTTCGACCGTACGGACGGTGAACCAATAACTGTCGATTGGCGTGTCCGAAAGCTTCGATCGGGAAGTCTAAAAATGATCGACATCATCGTCCGCGGCGTGTCGATCATGTTGGTTAAGCGAGAGGAATTTTCCGCCTTCATCGCAGCCAATGGCGTTGATGCATTGATAGGTCGCCTTGAAGAAGAAGCTGGCGCGTAGACGGTTGAACCGGCGTTTTCTGACGGTCGGCCGATTCGCGCATATCCGGATCGTTTCCCTTCATACCGGAAGGAGCCTCTCTCCCCTGTCATTCCGGGCGAGCCGCAGACGAGACCCGGAACCCATTCCACTAACATTGCCGCTAGCG
>JAJFFW010000120.1 GCA_021776435.1 Parvularculaceae bacterium
CGCTTCGCGCAACGGCGTGCCCGGATTGGCGAAGGCCGCGCCGGGAACATGCATCCCCATGAATTCCATCAGCATCTGGTTCGAATTGGCGGTGCCATAAAACGTGCACGTGCCCGGCGAGTGATAGCTGGCGCTTTCGGCCGCCAGCAGCTTGTCGCGGCCGATCTTGCCTTCGGCGTAGAGCTGGCGGATACGTGATTTCTCGCTGTTCGCGAGACCCGAGCGCATCGGCCCGGCCGGCGCGAAGACGGCCGGCAGGTGGCCATAGCGCAGGGCACCGATCAACAGGCCCGGCACGATCTTGTCGCAAACGCCAAGGCACATCGCGCCGTCGAACATATCGTGCGAGAGCGCCACCGCCGTCGCCATCGCGATAACGTCGCGGCTGAACAGCGACAGCTCCATGCCGGCCCGGCCTTGCGTGACGCCGTCGCACATCGCTGGAACGCCGCCGGCGACCTGGCCGACCGCGCCGACCTCGTGCAAGGCGTCCTTGATGATGTCGGGATAGTCCTTAAGCGGCTGATGCGCCGACAGCATGTCGTTATAGGCGGTGACGATCGCGATATCAGCGCCCTTGCCGCCCGACAGCTCCGCCTTGTCGTCCATCGCGCAGGCCGCAAAACCATGCGCGAGATTGCCGCAGGAAAGCTCGCCGCGGCGGGGGCCCTCTTCGCGGGCGGCGCGCATCAGCTCAAGATAGCCCGCGCGCGTATCACGGCTGCGTTGTTCGATCCGCGCCGTGACGGTCTTGACTGCATCATTGAGCGGGGCCGCCATAAGACGTCTCCTTTACCGCGTTACGGGGCCCAGCAGGCCCACAATCCCGGCGCCGCGCGCAACAGCGCGCGCACCGGCATTTCATTTTCATCCTCACTCGCAAGGACGGTTTCATAGGCGCGGCGCTTGTCGGCGCCGGTCATCATCAGCACAGCGAGCCGGGCGCCGGCGACTGCCGGGAGGGTCAGCGTCATCCGGTCGAGGAAGTCACCCGTCACATCTGAGCGCCTAGCCCGCACCGCCGCAGCCTTCGCCGCGCCAGCCGGGTCAAGCGCGGCGTCTAACCCCTCCGCATACGGAAACCACGAAGCGGTATGCCCGTCGCCGCCCATCCCCATCACCGCGACATCGATTGGAAAGGGCAAGGCGTCGAGCGTTGCGTTCACCGCTTCCGCCGCCGCGAACGGATCGCTGGCGTCGGCCTTCAGCCCGGTGAAGCGCGCCGCCGCGGCTTTGTTCTGAAGCAGCACATCCCGCACAAAACTTTCATTCGACCCGGCCTCGCCCGGCGCGACCCAGCGCTCGTCGACCAGCGTCACATCGACCCGCGCCCAGTCGATCTCCGCCCCCGACAACGCCTCGTAAAGCGGCTTTGGCGTCGAGCCGCCGGAGACCGCAAACAGCGCCCGGCCGCGCTCGGCGATCGAGGCCTGAAGGCGCAGCGCAATCAGCATCGCCAGTCTATCGGCCATCGCCGTGCGTGACGGAAAAACAATCAGATCGTTCGTTTCACTCACCCTGTCTTGCCCGCTATGTTTCAGACCTTGTCAAACCAGCGCCGCCCGTCGCGGTCGAGCAGCAGGACCGACTGCGCCGGCCCGTCTGAACCGGCGGTGTAGTTGAAGGTGTCAGTGGCGTCTTTCGACCACGCTTCAAGCACGCCGTCGACCCAGGTCCACGCCGCCTCGACCTCGTCGCGGCGCATGAACAGCCCGAGATCGCCGCGCACCACCGCCATCAACAATCGCTCATACGCATCCGGATAACGCTCCGTGAATGTTTCGGCGTAACTCAGATTGAGCGGAACATAGCGCAGCCGCAAGCCGCCCGGCCCCGGCTCTTTCGTCATCAATAAGAGTTTCATGCCCTCGTCGGGCTGCAAGCGGATGACGAGCCGCGTCGGCCGCAACCGGTCGGCATCGGGCCCGACGATCGAATGGGCGACATTCTTGAACTGGATGACAATTTCCGACCGGCGCGCACTCATCCGCTTGCCGGTGCGCAGATAGAACGGCGCGCCCGCCCACCGCCAATTATCGATAAAGACCTTCAGCGCGACGAAGGTTTCGGTGTCGCTGGCGCGGCCGAGTTCTTCCTCATAGCTTTGAACCGCCTTCCCGTCGGCGACGCCTGCCGTATACTGACCGCGCACCGAAGCCTCTTTCGCCATCGCTGGCGTCATCCGGCGCAGCGCGCGTAGGACCTTGATCTTTTCATCGCGCACCGTATCGGCGGCGACATCGAAAGGCGGCTCCATCGCCACAAGGCAAAGAAGCTGGAGAAGGTGGTTCTGCACCATGTCGCGCAGCGCGCCCGACTTGTCGTAATAGCCCGCGCGCCCGCCCGACCCGATCGACTCCGCCACCGTGATCTGGACATGATCGATGGCGTTGGCGTTCCAGACCGGCTCGAACAGCGAATTTGCAAACCGCAGAATCAACAGGTTCTGGACCGTCTCCTTGCCGAGATAGTGATCGATGCGGAAGACCTGATGTTCGGCGAAATTGGCCCCGACCGCGTCGTTGATCTCGCGCGCGGACTCAAGATCGGAACCGATAGGCTTTTCAAGCACGATGCTGGTCCGCTCGGTCTTCAGCCCCGCCCCGACGATATTGGCGCAGACCTGGCCGTAAAGCCCCGGCGGCAAGGCGAGATAAAACACTCGCCGTTTGGCCTCGTCATTGTCGAGCAGGCCGCCGAGTTTATCCCAGCCGCCGTCGGCCTCGCCGAGATTGACAGGCGCGTAGAAGATGCGCTCGGCGAAGCCCGCCCACGCCTCTTCGTCGATGGCTTCCTTTGAATGGAACTCTTCGAATTTCTCGCGCACCAATGTGCGATAGGCCTCGGACGTCAATTCCGTGCGCGAGCCCCCGATAATGCGCGAGCTTTCCGGCGCCTGTCCGTCGCGCCAGCGGTGATAAAGCGCCGGCATCAGCTTTCGAAGCGCGAGATCGCCGGTCGCCCCGAGGACGACGCAATCGAACGGATCGACAGGTAAAAGTTTCGCCATACGCCAGGATCCTGCTGAATGAACGCGGAGCGTCCTTATTCGCCCGCGCTGGGCTGAAGCGCAAGGGCGGGTCGGCCAAACTTCGTCGAATATTTTCCGAAGCTTAACCGAAAACGACCCGGCGCGCGCGGCCGCGCGCCGGACGGCGGATGATCGGCGGCGCCGTGGGCGCTTCGCCCAAATTAGCAGGATATGGCGCGGGCCAAAAATGCTGCGACACGCCCGGTTCGCCGCGGTCATCCGTATGGAAATGACCGGGCGGTCTTTACGCCCCGGTAGAGGCGCCATTGAAATCGCCGCCCCGCCGCGATACCCTCGTGCTGCGTTCAGGACGCCTCCGGTCCGCGGAAAGGGCTGTGCCCGCCTGTAAGTATTGCGTAACACATTCCGGCCGACCTTCTTTCTGCCCGTCATGCGGACCCGGGCCTCATGGAAAGGAGGCTGCAATGAGCCGCTCACTTCTGTTTTTTCAATCCGTCGACTTCGATCAGCTCAAAAAGCAGGCCCGCGAACTCTTGCGCGCCTATAGCAAAGGCGACCAACAGGCGCGCGCGCTGTTTGCTGCGCATCACGATGAACCGCCGGCGCCAGAGGCCGCAAAGCTTGCCGACGCACAGCTCGTGCAGGCCCGCGATTTTGATTTTCCGAGCTGGCCGCGTTTTAAACTGGCCGCCGAGATGACCAACGCCATCCGCCGGGACGAGGTCGAAACGGTCCTTGCCCTGATCGCGAAACGCCCGGACCTTCTTCATGAAAACGTGTTCGGAACGCATTCGAACTGGGGCCCGCCGCTCTCCGTCACCGCGCAACTGAACGCGCCGAAGGTTTTCGACGCGCTGATCGCCCTTGACGGTCAGGATCTCGACCGCGCCTTCGGCCGGGCGGTCCTGCAAGGCAATACCGGCCGCGCCCGGCGCCTGCTCGATCGCGGGGCGAAACCGGCGCCCGATGAAATCATGGGCCCGTGCGAGTCGCTGAATGTCGAAGGTCTTAAATTTCTCGTCGAATGCGGCGTTCCGTTTCAGGACGAACACGGCGATCCTCTGGCCCCGGTCGCACTGCTGCTAGAAGGCTATCACCGCAATCCCGAAAACAAGCATGCATGTCTGGCTTACTGCGAGGAAATCGGCGTCGAGTTTCCGGATACGCCGGTGATGGCAATGCATCGCGGGCGGATCGATTTATTGCAAAAACATCTGGCCAAAGACCCGGAGCTGCTACGTCGCCGGTTTTCCTATCGCGACCTCTATCCGCGCGAACTCGGCTGTCATGAAGATGAAAGCCTCGGCCTGCATGGCGCGCCGCTCGCCGGAACGACGCTCCTGCACATGTGCATGGATTTCGACGAGACCGGGATCGCGCATTGGCTTGTCGAGAACGGCGCCGACGCCAATGCGCGTGCCGATATCGACGCCGGCGGGTTCGGCGGGCACACGCCGCTGTTCAACATCGTCGTGTCGCAAGCCTTTCGCAGCGGATGCCAGCGCGATGGAAGCCTCGCCCGTCTATTGCTCGACAATGGCGCGGACCCTAACGCCGCCGCAAGCCTTCGAAAGGGAATTCGCTTCGTTGAGGACGAAGCGATCCACGAATACCGCGACATGACGCCGCTGCAATTCGGCCGCGCCTTCCATCATCGCGAATGGATCAGCGAACCGGCGATGAAGATTATAGCGACGTTCGGAGGGCGGTAGAGGGCGGTTCGCGCTTGCTCGCATTAAGCAGGCTACACAGGCGTCGGCGCGCTCCCGCACGCACCCGTTATAGAAGCCACAACCGTCATTCCGGACGGCGCAGAATGCGCCGATCCGGAATCCATTTCGTCATCGCCACTACTTGCGCTTGGGGAAAAGTTGCCGCTATGGATTCCGGGTTCGACCTGACGGCCGCCCCGGAATGACAGAGTTAAATGGCTTCGCCGTCAGGACGCGCCCGCCATCCGCCGCACCCGTCCCATTGCCATTAGCGGAAAATAGTGTCTATAGAGATTATAATTGATCATGAAGGCGCGCGACAGTTCGGGGCCCTGTTTGAGGCGCTCTGTTAACAGCGGATCACCGAGCTTGATCGCCGCGCCGACGCCGTAGCCGGGAAAGCCGGCGCCGGTATATTCGGGCTCGTCCCAGGTGCCGTCCCGCTGGCGTTCGATCAGGAACCCGGTTCCGCGCGCAATTGCGACTTCGTCTTCTTTGCGGCCGACCGCAGCAAGCCCCATCAGCGCCCAGGCGGTCTGCGAGGCGGTCGACTTGCCGGTGCCCTTCATCTTGACGTCCATATAGGACGCGCAGGACTCTCCCCACCCGCCATCATCGTTCTGTCTGCTGACGAGCCACTCGGCGGCGCGCGTTACATAGGCTTGCGACATATCCTCGCCGATCGCTTCCAGCGCCGGCAGCACAGCGCCCGTCCCGTAGACATAATTGACGCCCCAGCGGCCGAACCAGGCGCCGTCGGCCTCCTGCTCGCGTTTCAGATAGTCGATTGCGTGCGCAACCTTGGGGTGATCCTTGGCAAAGCCAAGCTTGCCGAGCGCCTCGACAATATGGGCGGTGACATCAACCGAAGGCGGATCGAGCGCTTCGCCGAAATCGCAGAACGGAATTTTGGTGAGGATCGTTTTGTCATTGTCCTTGTCGAACGCGCCCCAGCCGCCGCCCTTGCATTGCATGGCGAACAGCCAGTTGACGCCCTTTTCGATCGCCTGATCGATTCCCTTGTCTTTCCATTTCGGATCGCCCTTGAATTGCGAGAGCACAATCAACGCCACGGCGGTATCGTCAGTGTCGGGATAGAAGTAGTTTTTATATTCGAACGCCCAGCCGCCCGGTTCGACATTCGGAACCTTGACCTGCCAGTCGCCGGGCCGCAGCACCTGCTGGGCAAGCGTCCAGTCGAGCGCCTTTTCAACTTCCGCCTCGTATGTCTTCCCAACGCCGGCATCGTCAAAAGCGAGCAGCGTCAACAGCGTGTCCCAGACCGGCGAGGTCGAGGCCTGAATCCATGTCGCCTCGCCCTTGTCGACCCGCCAGCGCGGATCATCAAGCGCGCCAAGCCCGGCGGCGAGGTTTGGATGATCATTGGCGTAGCCTTCGACGTGGAGCGCCATCAGCGAATAGATCCAGGGCGGCTGGATGCCGCCCCACACGCCATCCCCGTCCTGATGCTGAATGATCCATTCAAGCACGCGCTTGATCGCGCTGTTGCGGAACAGGCCGATCTTCGCAGCCTCGCCAAAGCCCTGCAAGCCATGCAGCGCCTTGTCGGCGGCGCGGAAAAAGCCGTCCCAGAAATCGGCGTTCGGCTTTGGTGGCAGGTCATAATCGAAGGCGCGCCGGCCCTCGGGGAACAATTCGTCGAGGCGGTTTTGCGCCAGCAAGGGCCGCGAGCGCCGGCGCGCCGACAGGATCGCGATCGGCATCAAGGTCGCGCGCGCCCATTGCGCGAAATTGTAAATCGAGAAGGGAAACCAGTTCGGAAAGTATATGACTTCCGGCGGCAGGTTCGGGGTTTTCTCCCACGGCCATTCGCCGATCAGCGCCAGCCAATAGCGGGTGAAAACGCGAACATTTTTGAGCCCGCCTTTCGAAAGGATCCAGTCGCGTGCCCGCGTCATATGCGGGGCCGACGCTGCATCGCCCTCACAGCGCAGCGCGGCGTAGGCTTCAACGGTCGTATTGATATCGCCGGCAGGGGCGCCGTGATAGATCTCCCACGAGCCGTCCGCGCGCTGGCTTTGCCGCAGGCTCGCCGCGAGGCGCGCGCATAAATGATGGTCATCAAGCCCCATGAACCACAGCGCCAGGCGCCATTGCGCCTCCATGCAGGCGTTCGATTCGAGCCGCCCGACCCAATACCCCTCAGGTTTTTGACGCTGCGCAAGCCAGTCCGCCGCCGTCTCTATGGTCGCGTCGATCTGACTGCCAAAGTTGTTTGGATTCGCTTTGGACCTCTCGCCCACGCTATCGCGGTTTTCCCCTTCAATCTTTGCCACATCCGTCCCCGGTTTTGCTTACGTTGTGTGTTTTTAGTAAATTCATGCCGGTTTGTATCCAATATTAGGGTGTGGGCCAGTTAAGCAAGATACCCCACTGAGACCATCATCGCGACCGAAAGAGTGCGTATCTGCCGATTGCAGCCGACAAGAATATCTCATTTATCATCTGCCCTACCTAGCCGATGGGGAGGATGGAAGGAAATTGGATGTTTCGGGACAGCTCCTACCTGACCCAAGGCGCACGCAGAATGGCTTTACGAAGCCATGTTCTGGAATCGGTGAAAATTCGAAGCAACGGTCTGGTAGTTTTTCGCGGTCTCGTTAACCTCCGTCCCGAAAGTTTTATCGATGCGATGAACATCGCATTCCCACCGCTCCTGAAATCGGTTTAGAGATCATAAGATGAACCCTGAAGTCACTAGTTTTTTCGACGAAGACACATTTACTATCAGCTATGTGGTCGCAGACCCAGTGGACAAGGTCTGCGCCATAATAGACCCTGTGCTTGGATTTGATCCTGCGTCCGGTTGCTCAAACACCGACTCAGCTGATGAATTGATCGCCTTCATCGAAAAACACCGATTGAAACTCGAGTGGATACTCGAAACGCATGTCCATGCAGATCATCTTTCCGGAGCCTCTCATATCCAAACACAACTCGGCGGTAAAATTGCCATTGGCGCACAGGTCGTTGAAGTCCAGAAAACCTTTGGGATTATCTTTAACGCAGGGCCGGAATTTCGCCGTGACGGCAGTCAGTTTGAAATGCTTTTTCACGATGCTGACAGTTTCAAGATCGGCGGCATAAATGCCACTGTCATACACACTCCAGGGCATACCCCTGCCTGCATTACCTATGTAATCGGTGATGCAGCATTCGTCGGTGATACGCTTTTCATGCCGGATTACGGGTCGGCGCGTTGCGATTTTCCCGGCGGAGATGCTCGAACCTTGTACGACTCAATCCAAAGGATCTTCGCCCTACCCGATGAGACACGCCTATTCATGTGCCACGATTATAAAGCGCCGGGACGCGACGAATACCAATGGGAGACTACTGTCAAAATACAACGACAAACAAATTTGCACATCCATGCCGGCGTGAGCGAAGATGAATTCGTCACCTTACGCCAGAGCCGCGATAAGACCCTGAGCATGCCTCGACTGACCCTGCCTGCCGTTCAGGTGAATATGAGAGCCGGCGCCTTTCCTTCCGCCGAAGAAAACGGCACGGCCTATCTGAAATTACCGATCAATGCGTTTTAACGGTTCCTCTCAACGCCCAATATGGCGCCTGCCCATTTTTGACTGGGCGCGTGACTACACAGCGCCCACATTCGGCGACGATATTCTAGCCGCCACGATCGTCACGATAATGTTGATCCCTCAATCGCTTGCCTATGCTACGATCGCAGGATTGCCGCCCGAGGCGGGGCTTTACGCCTCCATTACTCCCCTGCTGGCGTACACCCTTCTCGGAACCAGCCGGACGCTTTCAGTTGGTCCGGTCGCCGTTATCTCGCTGATGACTGCCGCCGCGATCGGTCGCGTCGTGCAAACTGGCGAAGCCGGCTACGCAACGGCAGCCCTGACACTTGCCTTTTTGACGGGCGGTATACTTTTAACGCTTGGTTTTTTGCGCCTCGGCTTACTCGCAAATTTCCTCAGTCGCCCGATCATATCCGGGTTTATATCAGCTTCAGGTCTGCTTATCGCCACAAGCCAACTGGCGCCGCTCATTGGTGTCACAACCCAGGGCCATACGTTACTCTCAATCATGAGTTCTCTCACGCCCAAGTTAGGGGACGCAAACCTACCCACGACACTCATCGGCGCGGGAGCGATCACTTTTCTTGTCGCAACAAGAAGTTGGTTAGAGGCCATACTTGTTAAACTTTGGCATAGACCACGTCTTGCCAGTTCCCTGGTTAAAGCCGCACCGCTCGCCGCAGTGATCCTGACGACATCCATCGTCAGTGCTTTTGATCTTTCCTCAGCAGGGGTCGATATCGTTGGCAACATCCCCAAGGGCTTACCGCCTTTTACGTTACCACCTTTCGATCTTGAACTCTGGAAAACGCTCGCTCTACCGGCCTTATTGATCGCGATTATTGGATTTGTTGAATCCGTCTCCGTCGCCCAAACCCTCGCTGCGAAGCGTCGGGAACGGATCGATCTCAATCAGGAACTGATTGGACTCGGCGCCGCAAACATCGCCGCGAGCGCTAGCGGCGGTTTTCCTGTCACCGGCGGGTTTTCACGCTCAGTAGTAAATTTTGACGCTGGCGCCAAAACACCTGCCGCCAGCGCATTCGCCGCAGCCGGAATATTATCAGCAGCTCTCTTTTTTACTCCGCTCTTATACAACCTGCCGAAAGCAACTCTTGCCGCAACTATAATTATCGCCGTTTTGAGCTTGGTCGACCTCAGCGCCCTCAAGCGTATCTGGCGATATTCAAAAAGCGACTTCGCCGCTATGGCAGTAACCATTTTCGGCGTTTTCTTGTTCGGCGTCGAAACCGGCGTCATTGCAGGTATCGCTCTTTCTATTGGGCTTTTTCTCTATAAAACGAGCCGTCCCCACTGCGCTATCGTAGGGCAAATTGAGGGTACCGAACATTTTCGGAACACGGACCGTTATGATGTCATCACCAGTAAAACTGTCGTATCCATTCGGATAGACGGCAGTCTGTATTTTGCCAATGCCCGCTTTCTAGAGGACAAAATCCTTGGCCTCGCCGCAGATCATCCTGAGCTCAAACATGTGGTTTTGATGTGCTCAGCAATTAATGAAATCGACGCCAGCGCATTAGAGAGCCTCGAAGTCATCAATGAACGCCTCACCCATGCGGGGGTGGTCTTTCATTTGTCTGAGATCAAAGGCCCGGTGATGGATCAACTCCAACGATCGCATTTTTTAGAAGTGCTCTCGGGCCGTATTTTCTTGAGTCAGTTCGAAGCTATGCGTAGTTTGGCCCCCGATATCTTTAAAGAAAACGGCAACCTGCTTGCTTCAATAACGTCCATTAGAGCGTCCATTAGAGCGCCCATTGGAGCGCCCACTGGCGATGAAGAAAAAAACAATTCAAAATCAGAGCAAGGTTTTGACCCCTCGCAAATATAATGCTCGTGGTATTGCTGATTTGCCCACTCAGAGCGCCCTCGGTTGTTGGAAACCATCCCCCTTCTAGCAATATGCGATAAATGCGATTCACACCTTTATCTCTCACTTATCGGGGGCGCGCCGTTTAACGCGAAAACCGTTTCCCACTTTTCGCTCGTTGCGCTAACTCGAATTCAAAGACGCCTTACCAGCAGCAAATCGCAATTGAATCCATAGCGCCTCAGCCAGAGCCGCCAACGCAAGCATTCGCGCCCAACCAGCGCCTTCGACGCCAAGACGGGCAGCAAACACAAAAGCCCGGTAAGATGCGCCACGCTCGATAAACCTTGCGCAATCAAAACGCCGCCCGCCCTGCCAAGCGCCAGCAGTCCCGGCTCAAGCGCCGGTCCAAACAGCTTAATCATTTGAGCGCCGGCAATAATTGCGGCCACACTGGCTGCCCCACCAAATTCTTCGCCCGCGATCAGCACCCCGATGGAAGCGCTGAAGAAAACCAAAATGAAAACGATGGGACTCGACAACAGCCCTGCGATCAGTCCGCTTTTTAGAGCGACAGCGCATAAATACGAACCTCTTTAAGAGGACCGCCGCCTAAAGACATCCCGAACTAAGGGCACATCCTCAGGTTTATCCACATCGATAGCCGCTTCTGCGATTGGTAAACGAACAAGCTGCGCACGAACGCCAGTCTTTTTAGAAATTCGCGCTATCACAGATTCACTCGAAAGCAGGCCGGCCAGATAGGCTATACCGGTCGACAGACCAATTTCACGCGCCATCGCAAAAGGATTTTTCCTGTTCGTTTCAAGACGACGCCAGAATTCGATAAGGGGTTGCGTTTGACTACTCGCCAACCAGAATAAATTAGCGCCCGACACCGTTTGATCTGAAAACCTCAAGAATGTGCGCGGCCCCTCAGGAAATTCCTGCCGATAAATCTTCTCTGACACAACGGCTGCAGCGACCTCCGTCAGCGGATCGATCCGATCCAGAAATTCATTGATCATGGATGGTGTCAGGAGCGCATGATCGGCTGTTGTCACAAGGACAGAGCTCTTTTCGCCGACCGCTTCCAGAACTTTCTCCATTGTCGCACTCAAACTGTCAGCTGCGACAAGAAAATCCAAACTTGCTCCGTACTCACTATTTTTGATTAAGGAAAGAACATCGTCATCACCAATAACCGAAGTCCTTTGATCGAAGCCTGCGCCTGCAAGGGCGTCAATGACATGCGCGATCATTGGCTTGTTCACGAAACTGATAAATGCCTTGTGAGGGGCGCCCTCGAACCCCGTCAGTGGATCGACGCGGCTTCCTCCGCTGCGTCGTCCCGCCAAAACAAATGCGGCGATTGGTCTTCCATCCGGCGACTTCACCACAATGTGTAGCGTCCTTCCTAAGCCCGCGTTCAGGCCATTGGGCTTAATTGCTCACAGCTGGCGTAGCGACTTCTTTTCCAACAATCGTCGTAACAGGGCCGGATGCGCATTCAAGGCCTCTCACTTCAAGCTCAAGTCTAAAAGCGCCTGTAATGGATTGGGTCACGGTAAAAAGGTGATATTGCGCCGCAGGATGGCCTGGCCTGCCCGCATAAGACGCTGAGGCGACTCCATAAACAGGAATTTCTCCATTCGGGCCGTCAATTGCCGCAACTGTCGGCTTATGCCCGTGACCGTGAATGACCAATTCCGCGCCTGCTTGGCGCAGCACGTCGCAAAGGGCGTTCGCATCCGTCAGGCTTTTACGCAGCGCCAAAACCCCTTTCACTGGCGGGTGATGCAGCGCCACCACACGGAAAAGCCCCTCTTGCGACAGCTTTACAAGCGCCGCTTTCACCCGCGCACACTGTTCACGTCCGATGCGCCCCGTCGCAAAGCCGGGCGGCATCGGTGGGGCTGAATTCAAAAACACAAACCCAACCGGGCCTTGCCGACGAATAAACGGGAAATCGTCAAAATCGGCTGGTTCACGGTATTCCGCGTCGCGCTCGCCAACCATAAAAGGAGCAAGCCGCCCGAGTGTTTCATCCCATGGCGCAGGGACATAGGCGTCATGATTTCCGGGTAAAAAGACCACTTTTTCGGGAGTTCCCAGGCTATTAAGCCAGATCTTCGCATCATTAAATTCTTCCGGAAGGGAAATATTGGTCACATCGCCAGTCACCACGGTCAGGTCCGGCCGGTATTTTGCTATATCTGCGGTCACCTTTGTTAACACCTCCGAGAGGTGACGCTTGTGACGGTTCCTTTTCCAATTGAAAAAGCCGAGAATACGTTTGCTGGCCAATTCACGAAATGACGGCGAGGCCCGCAAAACCAAATGTGGATCGGATAGATGAGCAAAATGGAGCTTGGCGCGCATAATGAAATATTTGTGTTACAAAAAATGACCGCCGTGAGCGATCTATCTCTTTCCAAGCTGGGGTTTTTAACCCATGACTTGAGTGCGTCACCTATATGTTATTTGTTTAAAATCAATGGGCAGATGGCGGGGCGAATATAGAATGGTGCGTTTTGTCGTCGAATCAGATGGCCGCGGGCAGTATTTTCTCCCATTGAGAGCAAACGAGCGGTTTGTACACGCGCCTACGCATACATCTGTTCTTGATGGATGAAAAAGGAGTTATGGCTTCATGTCGAGCGCAATCGGACTCATCATTAATACGCGCTCAAACCGCAATGCGACGACCTTTCCACAATTGCTGGATGTGGCGAAGCGTCACAATTCCGTGCGCCCATATGTTTTGGACGGCATTGCTGATTTGCCTAAAGCCGTCGCCGATATGGCAAGGAGCGGTGTCGATACGGTCGTCCTGGGCGGCGGCGACGGAACCATGCAGGCGACGTTGACAGAGACGTTTAATACCCGTCGTTTTGACCAAGATCCCCGATTTGTCGCCCTACCCTGCGGTATGACGAATGTAATCGCAGCCGATTGCGGCCTTCAAGGCTCGCCGATGGCATCGCTCGACAATTTCCTGTGGAGGCGCTCACGCGGCGAAGTTCACTCTGTCGAACGCTCTATGATGGCGGTGCGCCTGAGCCCCAAACATCTCCCGACATTTGGTTTCTTCCTGGGCGCGGGGCACTTTTATACGGCGGTGAAATTCAGCCGGGAGAAAGTCCAGCCAACTGGTGCGCGCCGTTCCTTCGCATTGCAACTCAGCGTAGGCGCATACATTCTGAACGTTCTCTTGAAAGCAAGGCACGACAAAGCGCCAGTAACCGCCGATTGGCACGATGAGAATGACCAGATCGTTCGGAAAGATCATACGATCCTAATGATGACCACACTGCACAGGCTAGCGGACGGAATTTATCCTTTTTGGGGCGATCATTCGTCACCCTTACGGATGACCGCAATTGATCATCCGCCGCGCAAAATGCTGGCTGCGACACTGCCTGTTTTAAGGGGCAAAGGCTCAAAATGGCTTGCCAATGCAGGATATCTAAGCTGGTCCGAAGATGTCGTGCGCATAAAGCTTTCAGATCCATTTGTATATGACGGCGAAATCTTTCATCCTCATCCTGACGAACCATTGACGATTGATACGGCGCGACGTGCGTGTTTCCTTCGCTAATGGCGCCCAAAAATACGCTCAAGATGGATAATATCGACAACCCTACAAGCTCACGCGAAACGCTCTTGAATGTGGTCGCCGATGAGCTAAAGAAACAGGTCTCAGCGTCTGCACGTTCGATCGGCGAGCAAATTTCACACCTCTATCCCGGTTCTGCGGTTGTGTTTTATGGCGCCGCAGCCGACGACCCAGGCGGTGAGGCTGCTCAGGGGAAAGCTCTCTACGACTTTTACGTCATCGCACCGTCCTATGAGGACGCTTATAAAAGAAAACGATTGCGTATTTTAAATAGGCTTATGCCGCCAAATGTTTTTTATTTTGAGGCGCCTTATAACGGCGTAACTCTGCGATCCAAATATGCAGTCCTGTCTTGTGCTCACTTCGAGCGGTTATGTGGGCGGGCGACATTCCATTCCTATTTCTGGGGGCGGTTTGCGCAGCCTTCTCGCATTATATCTTCCCCTGAGATCATGCGTCCACGTCTCGAACAGGCTATCGCCAGCGCCGTTGCGAGTTTTTGCCGTCGTGCAGCAGGCCTGACAACAACGCCATTCGCCCCTTTAGATTTATGGCGTGACGGGTTGCGCGCATCCTACCGATCTGAATTGCGCGCCGAGAAATCTGACCGCGCCGATAAAGTCCTTGCCCGGTATGACGGCTGGCCAGAGCGCGTCACATCGCCAGCGCTCAAGGCTTCCGGTCTTGACGTTGATCTCATGGATGACGGACGGCTCACACTTTCACCTAGACCCTCGCGTTTTTTATCGCGGACGGCATGGACCCTGCGAAGTATTTTTGGCGGATACCTTTCAATCGCGCGATTACTCAAAGCGACAACCACCTTTGACGGTGGGCTAGAGTATATTTTGTGGAAGATTGAGCGCCATTCAGGGGTGAGGGTTGAGGCAACGGAATGGCAACATCGGCATCCGGTTCTCGCGACGCCAGGTCTCGCCCTTCGCTATTACTCCCGACGCACGAAATCCTGAATGTTCGGCGCCCGTGACCTGAGTGATGGAGTAGCGTAACACTTGCCAATGGCCGACCAGAACTTTTACGCATTGTTGCGCAATCGCTATCAGCCGCACCTTGACAAACCCTGTCTCACCACACCTGACCGCATGGAGCTTTCCTACCGCGATCTCGACACTTTATCCGCCCGTATGGCGGCCACATTACGCGATCAAGGCGCCCAACCGGGTGACCGGGTCATGGTGCAAGTTGAGAAGTCGCCAGAAAATGTCGCCCTCTATTTTGGCTCTCTGAGAGCTGGCCTAGTTTATGTCCCCCTGAACACAGCCTACACGCCGAACGAGATCGAATATTTTCTGACCGATGCAAAGCCAACACTGTTTATCTGTCGACCGGAGATGGAAGAAACGCTGAAACCCATCGCCAAAACAGCTGGCGTTTCCAGCGTGCTCACTTTGGGGACAGTTGGCGATGGATCCCTATCCGAGTGGTCCGGACGCCACGTAAAAGAAATCACGAAACGGGACGTCGATGATCTCGCATCGATCCTTTATACATCCGGAACGACAGGGCGTTCCAAAGGCGCCATGCTGACCCACGGGAACCTCTCTTCCAACGCAGTTGCGCTGCACCGATTGTGGGGGTTCCAACCTGGTGACGTTCTTCTTCACGCATTGCCAGTCTTCCACATCCACGGCCTGTTCGTGGCATTGCACACAGCGATGTTGAACGGGTCAGAGATCCTCTTCCAACCAAATTTTAATGTGAACCAGGTCCGTAAGCAGATGCGGCAAGCGACAATTATCATGGGCGTACCAACGTTTTATTCTCGTCTTCTCGCAGAACCGGACTTCGGACAGGAAGACTGCCGCCATATGCGGTTGTTCATTTCCGGATCCGCCCCATTGACGACACAGGTTTGGAAGGTTTTCAAAGTGCGCACGGGTCACGAAATTTTAGAGCGTTACGGTATGTCCGAGGCAGGCATGATTGCCTCAAACCCGCTCGATGGCACACGGACGCCAGGCACGGTGGGTTTCCCCCTGCCCGATGTCGACGTTCGCATTACAGACGATGATGGCGCAGTCCTGCCGTCGGGTGAGACGGGCTCGGTTGAGGTCAAAGGCCCCAATGTCTTCGCCGGTTATTGGGGCATGCCGGAAAAGACGGCGGAGGAATTTCGCAACGGTTGGTTCGTCACCGGCGATCTCGGCGCGCTCGACGCCGAGGGCCGGTTGACGCTTTCAGGCCGCTCCAAGGACCTCATCATCGCAGGCGGATATAATATCTACCCCAAGGAGATCGAGCTGGTTCTCGATGCAGTACCCGGCGTTAAGGAGTCCGCCGTCATCGGCGTGCCGCATCCGGACATGGGCGAAGGCGTTATCGCCGTGCTGGTTCCGGAGCGTTTTCAAGCGAAGTGGGAACCGGTTCGCGTAAAGAAAACGCGACAAAACAAGAAACTGGAGTCGTTTCGTAATTCTGAGAAAATTGAAACGGCTCCAGATGACCGAGCGCCGGACGCCCCGCCGGTCAGCGAAGAAGCGATTGCGGCCGCCCTTCAAACCCTCGCACGGTTCAAACGTCCGCGCCGGATTTACTGGCTCGAAGCGCTGCCCCGCAACGCCATGGGCAAGGTCCAGAAACAGGCGCTGAGGGAGATGTAT